>CAZVFJ010000001.1:0-23107 GCA_964625825.1 uncultured Leptospirales bacterium
TTATAGTGTTTTTATGGATTCCCGCCTTCGCGGGAATGACTTTTGGGTCAGCCCCATTTTTTATATGTATAATAAATTATTATATAAACAACTAATTAACGGTAAAAGTCATCCCGCTCTGCTCTCCGCTCATATTGAGAACCTTGCCGGTGGAGTCAACCTTGCCATAATATACATATCCCTCACCCGAACTGTATACACCGTTTTTAATGGTAATCTTCAATTCATAGCTTCGCTTCTTCTCCTCCATGCCGTGGGGGCCCTCCTCTTTTGAAACAGCATTCACCTGGAGGTAAACGTCGTTCCCTAAAATTCTCTTCACAACAGCCTCTCCGCTTGAACTGAAGACCATGCCGCCGGATGAGAATTTGAAACTTTTATTATCGATAAAAAACTTCGGGCTATTTCTCTCTGCAATAATCGCGCGAAGCTCCTCCGGGTCCCCGAGATATGGAACAGCCTTTATATTTGATCCGGGGAGGAGCCATGCCTCAAAGGGCTTTTTGTAATCATAGGTTTTGGCTATATACCTCTCCCAGTAGGCCTTCTGAAAATCCGCTGCACCCTTTATGTTTACCACGTTTTTAAACTGCGGGTCAAGGGCATACCACCTCTTCCCGATGTTTACCGCTATTACCCAGTGCTCTACGTACCAGCTCATATCGTAATGAAACTTTGCCACAAAGAACTTATCAGCAGGAACCCCTGCTATATAGAGGAGTGTTGCCATAACCTGGGAATTCGCAGTGCAATTGCCCACCGGAATAAACCCATATTTTAAATATGTATCAGCCATCTCCTGGAACGATGGCCATCTGGTTACAGGGCTTGATGAGGTTTTTCTGCAATTTCTGAACATGTAGTCAGCTGCAGCCTTTACCGTAACATCCGCTCCCATAGAACTTTTTGTACTGGTTTTGAAAAATGAATAAACATCCGCGAATTTTTTCGCTATTTGATCATCACTGCGGGCATTACTGCCCCCGCCTATGCCGCTCAGGAGTTTTTTTACAGCCCCGTTGCTCCTGTTCACAGAGGTCAGGTCAGGGAAATAAAAATCCTGCCTGTTTGTTACCACCCCGTTTTTACGGTAGAAAAACCCGTCCTTCTCATAATAGTACTGCTTCCCCCTGTACATTGTGTCCACAAGAACATGGTCAGGCGAATTATATTTATCTGATTCAAATCCCTCAATGAATATCTTCCCGCTCTTCGGATAGAGGGGTGTATATACCGAAGCCCTGTCTTCAGATTTTGAAAGGAGAAAAATCGTCTCGTAATCCTTATAAGCATCTCCCAGGGTGAACTCCCCATTCCAGTTTGTCCTGGCCACGGCCTTTTTCTTGTACGGGTCCTTGCTGTCGCCCCGGTCAAAATACCAGATCTCTATATCAGTCGCGCCGGGATTGATCGCGGTTCTCCTCCCGTTTTCTTCAGTAGTATAAGCCTTGAGCTCTCCTTTGATTCCCGTTGCTATTTCATATCTCTTGCCTGTACGGGAATCCTCGAAATACCACTCCATCCAGGGGCCCTCATGATCCCCCCATGTGTGGATATTTGACCCGTTACTGTCGTTCCTGTTGGCAAGACATATTGCCCTGTTCCAGGCTGTGTAGATCTTCCACCTGCCGTTTCCAAGGTGCTTAAAACGGAACTTCTGCGATGTGGTACTGTTGGGTGTCCAGACCTGTATGCTCACGCCGTCGCCGTTTTTTCCACCCTTGACGTCAGCGTATCCGCCGTTGGCTGAAACAATGTAGTACCATTCCCCTCCGGCATTTACAAAGCGGAACATCTGGTCAACTACCCCATCCTTTGACCAGGCAGCGATGTTGTCCCCTCTTTTATACCTGCTGTTATGCCCTGGCTGGTCCCAGTAACCCCTGTTATAATTTCCCGACTGTACCGATTTTATAAAAAAGAAAGAATTCAGGGGAGGAGTATCAAATCCTGCCGCAGAACTCTCCCCTTCTGCAAGGAGCAGCAAAGACAAGAAGAACATCAGAAGTAATATTTTTTCAGATATTCCTTTCAGATTCATAATCACCATCCATTTAAATCAAAAATTTTTTACAATTAAAAAGCTGGATTATATTGCAAGGAAGTTTTACTATTTCTTATGGGGTTTCACGAAAAAATCATATTCCTCTGCACCATCTCCGCCTCATCACTAAGGAAAGCTGCAACGGTTAATGAGAGCTCAACCAGGCCCGGGACAACAACTTCCTCTCCTTCATCGCGAATTCAAGAAAAAAATGAATTAAAATTCCGCCGCCTGATATGAATACGATCCACGTTTGAATCCGGCACCTTTTTTTAAAATAGAACTACATTTTCATCAAACATAATTGACCCCTCCTCCATAAAAAAGTATTGTCTCTTTTCTCCCTGCGGATAAAATAAGCAGAATATTCAAACTGACAGGAATTCACAATATGGCACCGAAAAAATTCTATGCTGTGGCAAAGGGACGCAGGCCCGGCATATATGACAACTGGCCTGAGGCCAAAACGCAGATAGACGGTTTCACGGGCGCCCTCTATAAAGGGTTCACCTCACGCAAGGAGGCAGAGGAGTGGATGAAAAACCCGATATTAAAAAGAATCCCATTCTCTGCTATTCCGGCAGAAAACTCAGGCGGTACATGTGAACCGGAAGCCGGGAAAATAACAATATACACTGACGGTGGTAGTCTTGGTAATCCTGGCCCCGGGGGTTATGGTATTATTATAATTTCTAATGGTAAACGGAAAGAATTTAGTGGCGGTTACCGCCTCACCACTAATAACCGTATGGAACTCATGGGTGTAATAGTAGCACTCCGTAGCCTCGGGCATACAGACCTGCAAGTAACTCTCTACACAGACTCAAGCTATGTTGTTAATGGGATAACAAAAGGCTGGGCGGAGAAGTGGCGAAAAAATAACTGGTTAAAATCGGACAAAAAGCCCGCTTTTAATCCTGACCTGTGGGGAGAGTTACTCGACCTGGTAAAGCCGCTGAACATAAAATTCATGTGGTTAAAGGGGCACGCAGGAAATATTTATAATGAACGCTGTGATGAACTCGCTGTAACATCCGCGAAAAAACCGGACCTCCCCGAAGATAAAGGTTATAAAAATTAATCATTGCCTGGCAATACCGAAATTTTTCAGTACAATAATATATCGATAGGTAAAACAATCTATACATTCATAAGTTTTTCCTCAAGTCTTTTCATCTTCTCCATCTCTCCGATAAGCGAGAGAAGGCTGTTTAAGAGATCCAGAATCCTTGCTGAATCACTTTGTATGGAGATTGAATTTTCCATCAGGTTAGAAATTCCCTGATCTATTGATGAACTATTTTTTACTACCTCCTGCATCTGGCTGTTAAGTGAACCTATAGCCGTACTTATACCTTTGATCTGCTGTGTTATACCATTTATGACTGTATTACTCTCTTTGAGCTGCATCTGAGTACTGTCAGCAAGCTTTTTTACCTCATCGGCAACAACCGCAAAACCCCGGCCCTGGTCTCCGGCGCGTGCAGCTTCTATCGCAGCGTTAAGAGCCAGCATATTCGTCTGGTCAGAAAGCTCAGCTATTATATCAAGTATTGATTTGACCTTCCCTGCTGATGTTTCCATCCCTTTTGCCCTTTCAGCAAGAGATGTATATAATCCTGATGTACTGCTCACTCCCTCAAGGAAGGTCCCGAACTGTGTATTGACAGAAGTAAGATCCCCATGAACCCTGTCTGAAAATTCTCTGATCTTCCCGAAATTATCAACACCCTCTTTTACCATTGAGATTCTTGCATCAACAGTATCAAACATGCTTTTCCTGATTAAATTGATCTGCTCAAGCTGGTTAATTCTTCTGCTGTTAAAATAATCTTTAAAGCAGGAGTACTGGTGGACAAATGTGTCAACGTAGTAATCCCTGAAATTTCCCTCCTCCAGTTCACGAAAGAAAAAAATTGCGGTAAGAGTCTGATTAATATTAACCCCCAGTAGTTCTCCGAAAGTCGAAAATCCTGCGGCAGGGATATTGCTGAAATGATTAATTCTTCCGAGGAGATTCTGATTGTTCAACCTGCGGAGAATACAATCATTCAATATTGCACCGAGCGGTTCAGCGTAAACTCTCTTTTCAATAATAAATTTTTCAAAATCCTTTTGCGTTGTCTCAATAAAATCTGTCTTTTTAATAAGATAAAGCTCATCTCCCTTTGAAACATCACAGTAAAAATACACCTGCTTCTCTTTGATATCGATCCCCGACACTGACCTTACATATAATTCACCATCAATCTCTATACCAAAAGTATAATCATTAAGTTTCCCTTCGAGATTTTCAGGCCTGCATCTAAAATATGTACAGAGCTCATCAATAAAATTACTGGTATTTTTTTCTAAAGGATTATAAACTGACTTAACATACCTTTTTGCAGTGTCAGATTCCATTATCATAAATTTGGTTCCGGTTTTTTCAAAATTCTGTGATTTCAAAATACCGAATTTAATGCCCTGCTTTAATTTAATGAATGAAATTACGGCATGATTTTCATATATCCTGCCGTTACAATATATATAAGTATTTTTAAAATCAAGCTTTCCCCCCGCCGAACCTCCCACGAAAAGACATGGAAGATTTCCTGCATTATATACTCCCTCCATAAAAAAACTTTCACTATTTGAAAGACCGTCTATAAGGGTAAAAGCAATGGTATCTTCATAATGTATTCTGAATGGCAGTTCAATCTTCTTCAGTTCATCTGATATCAAATCCAACCTATTCTGAATTGACCGGGAGATCTTCCCTGACCTGATATCCTCAGAGTAAAGTGGAACAGCCCTGACTTCAACTTTATCAAATATTCCTCTGTTGAAACTCTGTAGTACAATCCGATCCCAGCTATCACCTGTTTCGTGGTATGCCGACTTTATGTTTACCCCATCGCAGGAAAGTTCACCTGCTGTTGTGCACAGGACAACATTTCTTACACCCGGAAGTGAATTTGCAATTTTAGAGGAAATTATTCTGAAATCAAGGTGCGGGGAGATAAATCCTATAATAAATTCCGGGGCTTCATCCCCATCATACAACTCTTTAACAGACTCTGAATTAATTTCAGACGAAATTAGATTGAGAACTTTTATTACAGGCTTACTTTCTTCAGATAGATCCTTAATTGCATCATTAACTTCTGAATAACTGGTATCACCAACAAAACTTTTTTTTGTGAATAAATTTTTTATTGCGAACATAGACAACCTTCCAAACAAACTATGATTTGATATCTATTGAAATAGTTAAAAGATCTGAATCTGTACCACGTCGTTTATTAAATACAAGTAGAGTTTTCAGTAGCTCATCAGGATAAATCAGCCACTATCTCCGGCAAAATAAAATGTATTTTTTTCTATTTATAAAAAAGTCTTAAATACAAATTTTATATTTTAAAAATTATATTATTCAAAACTTTATATAATAAATAAATTTTATAGGATATATTATTTGTTATATTTAATATTAAAATAATCTAAGCAACCATAGTAAGTCAAATAATTATTTTTATTAATATTCCAGATAAATTTTTTATTTCCTGCATTTATTCTACTCCAAAAAATCAACCTCTTCCCCCAGTCTCTTCAGAACCTTCTTTATAATTTTATAATCAAATCCTCGTTGACTCAGGTAATTAAAAACTTTACCCGCCGGATTATCCTTATTTTTAACAGATTCATATTTTTTCTTCGCCAGGGCATACACTGCATCCTCATCCGCCTTATCAGCACCACATTCTTTTATTGCTTTATCTATCTCTTTACGGCCCAACCCCTTTTTGTACAGGTCGCTAACAATTAAGTCTTTCCCCCTTTTACCTGATTTCATCCGATCCTTTATATAGAGTACTGCAAACCCGTAGTCATCAAGATACCCCTTCCCCTTCAGGTACTCAACTGACTCATTAATATGCCTCTCATCAAACTTTTTCTTTCGCAGGTATCTTTTCATCTCCTCAACAGACCTGGCCCTGTAGCCGAGATAGGAAAGAGCTCTGTTTCTACACTCAAACCTGCGTGACTCATCGTAAACCTCCATGTAGAGATCACCTGAAAGATCCATCCCGCTTGCCAGCCTGTATCCAGTATATGTATCGTAAGAGACACGAAGGCTCTCCCCGCTGTCAAGCTCCACGCCAACATGGTTTTCATTGAATAAAAGTTTTGTAATTATCGGCATAGTTTATAAGCACTTATCAGTATAATCTGAAGACAGCTATTAGTCCGGAAAAAATATAAAATAAAGTCACTGCGAGGCATGAAATACCGCAGTAGTCTGTTAAGGAACATAATGATTTGACCAGCTTTACTAATCAAGCCAAAACAGATTGGTTCACTACATTCGCGATGACAACGAAAAATTTAACTCTTTTGTGGCCCCTTTATACTAAACAAAGAAGGATGCCACTGGCATCCTTCCCCGCATATATAAAATATATTGTCTCCCGATTAACGTTTAGAGAACTGGAATCTCTTCCTTGCTTTTTTCAAACCGGGTTTCTTTCTTTCAACTTTCCTTGCGTCCCTTGTAATAAAACCGGCTTCCCTGAGATTTTTCTTTAATTTCTCATCAGTCAGTACAAGGCATCTCGCTATACCCTGTCTTACAGCGCCCGCCTGTCCAGACCAGCCACCGCCGCAAACATTTGCATAAATATCAAAATTTTCAAGCTGCCCAACCTGCTCAAGAGGTTGCCTTACTATAAGTTCAAGCGTCTGTCTTCTAAAATATTCATTAATAGGCTGTTTGTTAATAACAATCTGGCCGGTTCCCGGTTTGAGCCATACCCTTGCAACCGAGGTTTTTCTTCTTCCTGTTGCGTACATCCTTTCTGCCATTTAATATCTCCTTAAATCCCTGTTTACTATAGATTGATAATTTCCGGTTTCTGTGCTTCATGAGGATGTTTATCCCCTGCATAAACCTTCAGGTTACCAAGAACCTTTTTACCCATCTTTGTTTTCGGAAGCATACCTTTAACTGCATGCTCAATAACAAATTCAGGTTTTTCTTTCATCAGCTTTGTTATGCTTGTAAATTTCACACCACCCGGATAGTGTGAATGGCTGAAATAATCCTTATCAGTAGCCTTTGATCCGCTGAGAACAATTTTCTCCGCATTGATTACTATAATATTGTCACCCATGTCAAGATTAGGTGTATATTCAGGTTTATTTTTACCTCTGAGAATTGTAGCTATCTCTGTTGCAAGCCTTCCCAGAACTTTGCCTTCAGCATCAACAAGATACCATTTTTTCTGAATTTCAGCCTCTTTCATTGAATACGTTTTCTGAATGTCCTTCATTACCTAAGCCCCTTATCCACTTATAAAAAAATAACAATTTCTTTTCAAACTGCAATAATAAAGTTTAAAAACAATATATCGACTCTAAACTGTCAACGAAATTAATGACATTTTCAGTCCTTTTGCGAATTAATTTTGATTAATACAACATTTAATTAACTTTACTGGAAAAATGCCGAATTTTTGTTGAGTATCAATACTTATATTATATAGCTATAATAAATTTCCAGAAAAATCTATCTATTTAACAGGTAAAACATGAAAAAATTATTTATTTTCTTCTTAATCTCAATCTTAATACCCTTATTATCCTATAACAGTAGTGCGTTTGAACTTCCTGATCAGATTCAGGGTTTTGCTATTCCTAAGCCAACGGCTGAAATTGTCAACTTCGATATTGATTCAATAAGTCTTACAGATATTACACTTCTTTTTGATGTGTCGATTAACAATCCATACCCTGTAAAACTTAAACTCTCCACGGTTAAAACAACATTTTTTGTTGAAAATAAGCAGTTCTTCAAGACAGCAACAGGCAAGCTGAAAATAAAAGCAAAAGGAAAAGAAACAACACGCCTTTTTGTAAACATAAAATACGCCGATATGGCAAATATTGTAAAAGACTATCAGAAAAAAGACTCACTTGAATGTGTTATCGATATGGTTATAGTTATACCGCTTCCAAAAACCGTTCAAAAAATAGCCAAAGATGTTACCTTCAAATTCAAATTAAGAAAAGATGTACCAACAATTAAACCGGAAATTAATATAGCAAATTTTAAAGTGATAAAACCGTCAAAAGATGATATAGAGGAAGCAATAAAAAAATCAGCACAGAAAAATCTCAACGCGGATGCGATAACAAACATGTTCGGAGCAATAATTGATGGTAAAAATCCAGCCAAAGTTATTGATCCATCCGACCTCGATCTTAAGCTTAAAGTTAATTTCGACATTGTTATGAAAAATAAAACCAGGGCAAACATTATGTTTAAAGATCTGAATTATAACTTTAATGTTAACACAAGTAAACTGGTTGACGGTTTTACAAAGGATATCCAGAACAAAGATGGCGAGTATATACTCGGCGTAAACAACGAGTTCAGTTCAAAGGCTCTCGGTAAAGCAATTCTTAATGCTTTCAATGAAGGTAAAGGAAATTATAGCCTCACAGGTTTTTCAATGGTAAAATTTCCTGACAAGATAAAGAGAGAATCTCTGAAACTGAATTTTAATGAAAAAGGAGTTTTTAACCTGAAATGATAATTCCAGTAATAATGGCGGGGGGAGCAGGAACAAGGCTCTGGCCCATGAGTAATGAAGATAAGCCGAAACAGTTCCACAATATGTCAGGTCGCGGAACACTGCTTGAAGAAACAATCAACAGGCTGAAGCCTGTCACTCCTGAAGAAGTCGTTATAGTCGGAGCTGAAAAATATGAGCAACTTTCTATTGATGAAATCGCAAAAACAGGCCTGAGTGGAACAATACTTTCTGAACCGATGCCGAAGAATACTGCAGCAGCTGTACTTTATGCAGCAGTTTTCCTTCAGAAGAAATATTCTGATTCAATAATGATTGTACTTCCGGCAGATCATTTTATAAAGAATAATCCGGCTTTCACGGATGTTATTCAAAAAGGCGTTAAATTTGCTGAAAATGGTTCACTTGTAACTATAGGAGTAAAGCCGGATTATCCTGAAACAGGTTACGGCTACATCAAGGGGATTGACGGGGCAAAAGGAGATGGAGTTCCGGTGGATAAATTTGTGGAAAAACCTGAAATTGAAACTGCTAAAAAATACGTCGCATCAGGAAACTATTTCTGGAACAGCGGGATTTTCGTATGGAAAACATCAGTAATCCTTGAAAGATTCAGAGAACTCATGCCTGCACATTATGAGGCATTTAAACCTCTTATTGAACTTGAACATTCAAAAATTTCCTCCACATCAGACGAAATTAAAAACCTTAAAAAAAAGATATTCAGCTCTATTGAATCAGTGTCTATTGATTATGGAATACTTGAAAAATCCAAGAATAGAGTGGTTATCCCCGCTGATTTCGGCTGGGCAGATATGGGGAGCTGGAAGGCTGCTGACGATATACTTGATGCTGATGCTAATGATAACAGGACACAGTCGCCTGATAAATCAATCTTTGTGAAAAGTGAAAACTGCACAATTTTCAGCGAGGGGATGAGGATTGCTGTTGTCGGTGTCTCAAACCTGGTTGTTGTGCAGTCAGGGAATGACATCCTTGTCATTGATAAGGACTCGTCCCAGGACGTGCGGACAGTTGTGGATATAATCAGAAAGAAATAACCCTCACCCCCTTAATCCCCTCTCCCATTTTGAATAACAGAAGAGGGCGAGGGGAAATCTGAACCTATTCCCATTCAATTGTTGAAGGGGGTTTTGAGGATATATCGTAAACAACCCTGTTTACGCCCTTAACTTCATTAATAATCCTGTTTGAAATTTTTCTGAGCAGCTCCTCCGGGAGATAAGCCCAGTCAGCAGTCATTGCATCAACTGACGTTACTCCCCTAACAGCGATAACATTCTCATAAGTACGTTTGTCTCCCATAACGCCAACAGACTTTACAGGGAGAAATACTCCGAATATCTGCCATAAATTTCTGTAAAGCCCCGCATCCTTAATCTCATGAACAATAATATCATCAGCATGCTGTAGAATCTTTACTCTTTCCGCTGTAACCTCTCCTATGATCCTGATAGCAAGACCCGGCCCGGGAAACGGGTGCCTGTAGATAAGTTCCTCCTGCATGCCGAGTTTTACGCCGAGCTCCCTCACCTCATCCTTGAAAAGTTCCTTCAATGGTTCTATGACTTTTCCGGATTTTATAAGCTTCAGTACTTCGGGGACCCTGTTGTGGTGGCTTTTAATCGTATCCGAAGGCCCCTTAGTGGAAACAGATTCAATAACATCAGGATATAGAGTTCCCTGTGCCAGAAAATCAAATTTCCCAATCTTCTTTGCCTCTTCCATAAACACGGTGATAAACTCTTTACCGATAATTCTTCTTTTCTTCTCCGGGTCATCAACTCCTTTCAGTTTATCCAGAAACCTCTTTGAGGCATCAACATATATCAGGTTCAGCTTCATAAACTTTTTAAATCTTTCAACAACCTGCTTCTCTTCATCTTTGCGTAAAACGCCGTTATTTACAAAAACGCAATAGAGCCTCTCCCCTATGGCCTTCTGTAAAAGCATTGCCGTAACAGAAGAATCAACTCCACCCGAAAGCCCTAGAAGCACTGTACCCTCTCCAACCTCTTTACGTATAGCTGCAACTGATGAATCAATGAACGAATCCATACTCCATGACGCTTTAAGCTTACATATATTAAAGAGAAAATTTTTAAGGACCTTAACTCCGTTTGTCGTATGGTAAACCTCAGGATGAAACTGCACTCCGTAGACTTTTTTAGCCGGATTCTCTATGGCCGCAATTTCCGCATTTTCAGACGAAGCTGTAACGGTGAAACCTTCTGGCATTTTAAGGACTTTATCGCCATGGCTCATCCAGACCTGCTCCTTCTTTCCGAGCCCCTTAAGTAATTCAGATCTTCCTTTTACATTTATAATTGCTCTGCCATATTCACGGGAAGCTGCTCCACCGCTCTCACCCTTATACGCGTTTACGACAAGATAAAGCCCATAGCAGATTCCAAGAATCGGGATTCCAAGTTTAAAAATATCATCCGATATTTTCGGCGCACCTTCATCATATAGTGAAGAAGGGCCTCCTGAAAGTATTATTGCCGAAGGATTTGCTTTTTTTATATCCTCAAATGAATAATGAAAAGGAATAATCTCGGCGTAGACATTCAACTCCCTTATTCGTCTTGCAATAAGCTGGGTATATTGGGACCCGAAATCGAGAATCAGAATCCTCTCCCCGGGGATAGTTCTGGTATGTTCTATCATTTATTTAGCCTCTAGTTTCTTTATATAATTCATAAGCCCGATTTCATGTATGGCTTTATTTTTTTCCCCAATCTTGTTCTCTATTTTTTGCCTATATAAGGAAATCTTATCCGCAATAGCGCTGTCATTCACAGAAATTATACTTAAAGCGAACAGCGCCGCGTTTACCCCACCCGATTTGCCCGCTGCCATTGTTGCTACAGGAATCCCGGAAGGCATCTGTATCATGGAAAGAATTGAATCAAGCCCACCAGCAATATTTGTTTCAATGGGTATACCAATAACAGGAAGCGTAGTATGAGATGCAACAACACCGGGAAGGTGAGCAGCTCCTCCCGCTATCGCGATAATAGCTTTCAACCCTTTATCCCTTGCGCTCTTTACCCATTCAACAGTCACTTCAGGGCTCCTGTGGGCTGAGGAAACAAGCACCTCATATGAGACTCCGAATTCATCAAATGTTTCAAAACACTCTTTAACTTTAGGAAGGTCTGAATCGCTCCCCAGAATTATCCCGACGATAGGCATTTGTCACCTCGAAAACAGAGAAATTATCAGAAAGCTTTTAAAAAGATCAATTGTTAGATTTGTCAACATATAATATCCATCTTACCTCTTTAAATAATCAGGATCAACTTTAAAAACATTTTTTCCATATTGCTTGACTAATCAGGGGCACTATAATTATATAAAAATATAGCATATTAAAGTTTAGAAAGGAGAAAATAATGAAGTTATTCAAAAAATTAGCATTAACTCTCATTATAGTTTCAACAGCAACAATGCTCTTCGCTCAGGATTCAACCCTGAACTTCAAAGTTGGTGCCCAATTCCCTGATGCTCCTGATAAAGCGGGATTTGATGCTGCAATATCAGCAAATTATGGAGCAGATAAGTATTTTACAATCGGTGCTGAAGCCGGTTTCGGCTGGGTCAAATGGAAGGATGAAGGCGCATCAACTGAAATTGACGGTGTTGCTCTTACCTCAGTTGATAAAACCAATATCTACAGTTTCCCTCTCCTTGCAGTTGCCACAATAAGGCTTGCTGACATGAAGGAGCAGTATGGATTTATGCCTTTTGTTACAGGCGGAGCAGGCTGGTCATGGGCAAAACTTGATAATCCTGATATCCAGTCCAGTTTTGATGATTCATTTGACGGCTTCACCTGGCAGGTAGTTGGCGGAGTTAATGTTGCTCTCGGAGCAGATTCCAATATGACTCTTATCGTTGAAGCAGGATGGAGAAGTGCTGAGCTGGAAAACAATGACAGTATAATGCTCGATATGTCAGGTTTTATTTGCCATGCGGGAGTCAGCTTCCCAATTGGTTACTCAGAATATTGATATTGAACATTTAATTAGCAAAAAGGCTGACCTGAAATAAGGCCAGCCTTTTTTTTACTTTTTCATAACCAGGACTTTCTTCATCTTATCGTCAGATTTATCCGACACTTTTTTTACCGAAAGCACCTTTGCCCTTGTACGATAAAAGGGCTGTACAGATTCCTGAACTCTCACCACCATATGATCAATCACGTTCTCAATTTCATGACTCAAACTGTCCAGATACTTTTCCCTCTGTCTCACCTGCTGGTATCTCAGATAATTACGCTCAATAATATTTCTGAGCTTTTCAATTTCCCTGTTCTTATCTTCAATTATACTTTCATATTCGCTTTTCATGCTTGAGATAATCTTAGCATGATTGCTATCCAGATTGAGCTTCACTGAACTCATCTTTTTGCGATACTCCCTTTCACAGGATCTTCTGACTTTATCCTTCTCTTTCCGGAGAATATCATTTATGCTGCTCTTTAAGATAACCATAAAACCAACCTGCTTACCATGATTCTTTCATAAACAGGGCAATTCTTTTTTACTGAGAAATCCTGTCAAGTTTCAAATTAACTCTTTTTTACCTTAATAGAGCAAAAACTCTTTTAGAGTAAAAAATAAGAAGCTTTAAACCAAAAAAAATCCCGCCCTTGGGCGGGATTTTTGTATCCCCTACGTTAAAAGACTTTAGAAATCACCCGCCGAGAAGCTGAAGAATGGATCTTGTTTTAACGTTAGCCTGAGCCAGCATCGCAGTACCACTCTGCACAAGAACCTGATCTTTTGTTAGATTTACCATTGTTTCAGCCATGTCAGCATCTCTGATCCGGCTTTCAGATGCCTGTATATTTTCATAAGCAGTCATTAAACCTTTTGCAGCATATTCCAGTCTATTGTAGTATGCGCCAAGATCAGCTCTCTGCTTAGAAATCTTGTGAAGCGCATCATCTACGACACCTATTGTTCTATTTGCGCTGTCAGCACTTGCCAGATCAGCGATAAAGGTGCCGGTTTTTTCTTTAAGCCCAAGACCCTGCGCAGTCATAGTTCCAATATATACTCGCTCACGCTGATGCATGTTTGCACCCATATGGAACCACATACTCGCTTTCGGATTAGCCTTGGCGAAATCACCTTGAAGCAGTTTAAACTTGTTAAATTCAGCCTGAGATGCAATCCTGTCTACTTCGTCTATAAGAGCAGATACTTCAACCTGGATCAACTGCCTATCCAGATCTGTGTATATACCGTTTGAAGACTGAACTGCCAGAACCCTGATCCTCTGTAGAATTTCAGTAGTCTGGTTCAGGTAACCCTCTGTTGTCTGAACAAAAGACATACCATCCTCAGTATTCCTTTCAGCCTGCCTGAGTCCCTGAATCTGGGTTCTCATTTTTTCGGATACAGCAAGTCCTGAAGCATCATCACCGGCTTTGTTAATTCTCATACCGGATGCGAGAGTTTCCATAGACTTGTCAACATCCCAGTGCTTGAATCTCAACACCTTATTGGCATTAATCGCACTCATGTTATGATTGATAATCATATTAAACACTCCTTTGTTTAACTTTCAGTTTCCGCTCCTCCTACAAAGCGAAAACGCCCTGATCTCCCTATCAGGGTTTTGATACCAGGTTTACAAAATAGGGAATACAGACGCCAGTTTACAGCGACCATATATACTACGAACGGGCGCTTTCGCGCAAACCGTTCGCAGAACCCATGCTCGCTGCAAAAAATACCACTGTTTTCAAAGATCAATAATGAAACGGGCCCCGGCTGGTTCTCCCAAACCAACCGGGGGAATGAAATATTATAAATCCTTTACCTCAGAAGCTGTAATATACCCTGAGTCTTAGCATTAGCCTGAGCCAGCATTGCAGTTCCACTCTGAACGAGAATCTGGTTCTTTGTGAAATCGACCATAGTTTCTGCCATATCAGCGTCTCTTATACGGCTTTCAGAAGACTGGATATTTTCATAAGCAGTCATAAGGCCTTTAGCAGCATGCTCCATCCTGTTATAGTATGCACCAAGGTCTGCTCTCTGTTTTGAAAGAATATGAAGAGCGTTATCCATTACACCGATGTTTCTATTCGCTTCCGCAGCTGTAGAAAGAGTAAGAGGATTCCCTATCATATTTTTCAGACCGAGAGCTTTTGCTGTCATTGTCTGGATATAGACTCTCTCCCTCTGGTGCATGTTTGCTCCCATATGGATCCACATTGATGCTGAGGTGCTTACTCTTCCAAAATCGCCCTGAAGGAGATTCATTTTGTTGAATTCCGCCTGGGAAGCGATCCTGTCGACCTCGTCAACCAGCTGTGATACTTCCACCTGTATGAGCTGCCTGTCTTCCTGCGTGTATATACCGTTTGAAGATTGAACTGCAAGAACACGTATCCTCTGAATAATACTTGATACTTCATCAAGGTAACCTTCAGTTGTCTGAATGAGAGACATGCCATCTTCAGTATTTCTCTCAGCCTGCCTGAGCCCCTGAATCTGAGTTCTCATTTTTTCGGATACAGCAAGTCCCGAAGCATCATCACCGGCTTTGTTAATTCTCATACCTGATGAAAGAGCTTGCATGTTCTTATCGATATTCCAGTGCTGGAATTTTAATACCCTGTTGGTATTAATAGCGGACATATTGTGGTTAATAATCATATTGATTCCTCCCTGAATCATTGTTGTCTAAGCCCGGCATCCTTGCCATGGCTGTCAGAAATGTTACCCTGACGTTAATTTATTCGGGATCAACAACCACTTAATTGAACCCGATTATGGGCGTTTAAAGTCATTTATAAGCATTTATTTTATATTATGACGAGATATATATATCAATTAGCCTATTACCTTTTAAATTTGCATATTTCCCCTTATTTATACATTCGGAATTCTTATTTTTTTGGCTTAGCATTATTTTTTCAATTTTATGAAATATTTATGGTAACAAATTTTTCTTGCTTTTTGAACATCATTGAGAAAAATCATTTTCAATCCCTTCAGCAACAAAAATATACTATTATAAATTAGTATTATCTTTTCAGGGATGATTTTAAATAACAGGAGAGTTTAAAATGAAGAAAGGTATAATCCTTCTGCTGATGATCAGCATTGCTTCATTCTGTGTTTTTTCAGGCTGCTCAAAAGAAAAAGCAACCGGCAAAAAAATCGTTGTAGCAACAGATGCAACATGGCCTCCCATGGAATATGTTGATGAAAACAAAAACATCGTAGGTTTTGATATTGATCTTCTTAACGCTGCCGCAAAAGAGGGAGGATTTGAAATTGAATTCCAGAATACAGCATGGGATGGGATTTTTGCAGGTCTTGCAGCAAATAAATATGACGCAATATGTTCATCTGTAACAATTACAGCCGACAGACAGAAAACCATGGATTTCACAAATCCCTATGTAAGCATTGGGCAGACTATTGTTGTTAAGAAAGAACTTAATAATATGGATCAGCTTGCTCAGTTCGAAGGGAAAAAAGTTGGTGCCCAGATTGGAACAACAGGGGCTATTGAAATATCAAAATTCAAGAACATAACTCTTAAATCATACGACGAGATCGGACTTGCTATTGAAGATCTTTCAAAAGGCAGAATCGATGCTGTTGTTTGTGACAATCCTATCGCAGCAAATTACGCTCTTCTCAATCCTAAATATAAACCAATACTTAAAATAGTAGGCGCACCGTTCACAACCGAAGAATACGGAGTAGCTGTTAATAAAGGGAACAAAGAAGTTGTTGACATGATTAACGCAGGGCTTGCTAAAGTAAAAGAAAAAGGTATAGACAAAGAGCTTGAGAAAAAGTGGCTAAGATAAACAACAAAACAAAAATCGAGGTAACTGATGGTGTACTCATCCCTGCAAGGGATGAATCCTCCATCTTTTCAGCCTGGAGAATTGCATTCTACGGAGCAATATCAGTGCTGATATTGCTCCCTGTAATTTCTCCGGAACCGTACAGTCATGTTTTTAAATTTGTAGTCGGATTCAATGAAGACTGGCATTTTGACTTCGGAAGCAGTGGTTTAATAAAAACATTTGAAGTTACAGTTCTTTCAATAATTTTTGCACTATTTATCGGATTAATTGTTGGACTTGGAAGAATATCAAGATTTTCAATTATAAACAGAATCTGTACAGTATATGTAGAGGTTATCAGAGGAATACCTTTACTTGTTCAGTTATTTTACATCTATTACGCCCTGGCAAAATTTGTAAAAATAATGGATATCAGTGCTGCTGTTATTGCTATGGCTATCTGCTATGGGGCCTATATAAGTGAAATATTCCGCGCAGGAATCCAATCAATTCCTAAGGGTCAGATGGAAGCGGCTCTTGCCCTGGGGATGTCACGCTCACAGGCAATTTACCGAATCATATTGCCTCAGACAATAAAAGTCGTATTGCCCCCGATTGGAAATGAATTCATTGCCCTGCTGAAGGATTCATCCCTTGTTTCGATCCTTGCAGTATCGGATCTCCTCCGGAGAGGAAGAGAATATGCATCAACCGCTTTCTATTACTTTGAAACATATACTATGGTTGCAATAATTTACCTCATATTAACGCTCTTTTTCTCACGGCTTGTTGCGATTATGGAAGAGAGGATGAAAACAGATGTCAACCACAGTTAAAGTAATAAATGTATCAAAAAATTTCGGCCACGTTGTAGCTCTTAAAAATGTCAGTTGTGAAGTAATACAGGGTGATGTTTTTTTTATAATAGGCTCTTCCGGGAGTGGGAAGAGTACACTTCTGCGTTGTATTAACCGTCTTGAGAATGTAACAAGCGGTGAAATATGGATAGAAGATGATCTTGTTACTGGCGCCAGGGCTAATATCAGGAAGATCAGGGAGGAGACCGGAATGGTGTTCCAGTCATTCAACCTTTTCCCTCACCTGACTGTTCTGGATAATATATCACTTGCTCCTAAAATAGTAAAAAAGATATCTTCTGATGAAGCAGAAGACAAAGCGAGAGCTTTACTAAAAAGAGTCGGCCTGCTTGAAAAAGAGAAAGCATTCCCCGAACAACTTTCAGGAGGGCAACAGCAGAGAGTTGCCATCGCGAGAGCTCTAGCCATGAATCCTAAAGTTATGCTCTTCGATGAACCTACATCAGCTCTTGACCCGGAAATGACAAAAGAAGTTCTTGATGTTATGAAAGATCTTGCAGATGAAGGCATGACTATGATGGTTGTCTCACACGAGATGGGATTTGCCAAAGCAGCTGCCACAAAAGTTGTATACATGGATAATGCCGAAATAATTGAAATGGGTCCACCTGCTCAGATTTTTGATTCTCCCCAGAAAGAACGGACTCAAAGATTTCTCCGGAATGTCCTCAGAACATGAAAAAATCCGGCTTTCGCCGGATTTTTTACCCCCCGGCGCTATTAATGGTTGCTGTTTACCTCTCTAAATAATATTTTATAACGAAATGGTCATAATTTATGAACGATCTAACACAAGTTTCTGACGATCTCTATCCTATTGGCCTTTTTGAAGGGACGGGAATTGAATTGGAATATATGATTATTGATTCGGATAGCATAAATATTGCACCAATCTGTGATCAGGTATTGAAAGATGTATCAGGTTCTTTCGATAATGAAGTCTATCCTGAAGGCGAAGATGGATTTTCTGCCTGGTCAAACGAACTTGCACTACATGTTCTTGAGTTTAAATCAATAAATCCTATCAAAAACCTTAGTGATTCAGGAACCCTTTTTCACAAACAGGTTTCTGCCGCGAACAGACTTCTTAAAAAATATAATGCAAAATTATTACCAACAGCGATGCATCCATGGATGGATCCTGAAAAGGAATTCAGAATATGGCCGCATGGAAGTAAAACTATTTATGAAACCTTTAATAATATTTTTAGATGTAAAGGGCACGGATGGTCAAATCTTCAGAGTATGCATATAAATCTTCCTTTTAAAAATAATGAGGAATTTATTAAACTGCACACAGCAATAAGAATATTACTCCCGGTAATGAGTTCTCTTACAGCTTCATCACCATTTATAGAAGGAAAATTTTCCGGATTTCACGATACAAGAGTTGAAGTTTACAGGACCAATTCGGCTTTAATACCCTCAATTACCGGATATATTATTCCTGAACCTGTAACAGGAATAAATGAATATAAAACCCAGATTCTTGATAAAATCTACCTTGATCTGGAAAAATATGATCCAGACAGGATCATTAGTCATGAATGGGTGAATGCAAGGGGATGTATTGCGAGATTTTCCCGGGGGGCAATTGAAATCCGCACCTGTGATATACAGGAGACTCCATTTGCAGATATAGCATCTGCTTCTCTTATTATAAAAGTCCTTAAAAACCTGGTTTCTGAGGAAATATCCCCATTTGCAAATCAGCTTAAACCTGATACAGAAAAACTTTGTAAAATTCTGATCTCCAATGTAAAAAATGGCGACTCAGATCTTATCAATGACCCTGAATATCAGGGTATTTTTGGATTTACCCGGCCCTGCTCTGTCCGTTCTTTCTGGGAAAAACTGGCTGCTAAATATTTTTACTCTTCTGACAATGAAACTGTATTTCTTGAAAATATTTTTAAACATGGAAATTTATCATCAAGAATTCTAAAAGCTGCCGGAGAATCCCCCTCTCATGAAACTTTAAAATCAGTCTATCGGGATATTTCGTACTCGCTAGCATCAGGTGAACAATTTCTGCCATAACGCCTCAGACACCTCGCTAAACATTTTTAATTTTATGTTCAATTATAATATTAAAATTATGATGGAAAAAATTAACACTTATTTACATAATAATACATATACTTTTTAATATTTTTTTATATAAAGATAAAGAGGAGACTGATATGAAAATAGAATTCGTAGGCGGAGCAAGAACCGTTACAGGTTCATCATATATCATAAAAGATCAGGACTTTACAATAATGATCGATTGCGGAATGTTTCAGGGCAAACATGAACTTACCCAGAGAAATCAGCTTCAACTGATTTATGATCCTCCCAAAATAGACTGCATGCTCCTCACACATGCTCATATTGATCACAGCGGATTAATACCCAAGTTAGTCAAAACAGGATTTTACGGTAATATTTATACAACAAAAGCTACTACTGATTTATGCTCAGTCATGCTTCCAGACAGCGCACACATTCAGGAGAATGATATAAAATGGATTAACAAAAGAAATAAAAAACTCGGCCGCCCGCAGGTTGATCCCCTTTACACAGTTGATGATGCGGACCAAAGTCTGGAAAATTTTGTCCCTGTTAATTACGGGGAGATTGTTCAGATTCATCCCCGTGTCGAAGTAAGATTCAGAGATGCAGGACATATTCTTGGTTCATCTTTTATTGAAATGTGGATTGCCGATAAAGGTAAAAAAACTAAAATCGTCTTTTCCGGTGATATTGGAACTAAAGACCAGGCAATTATACGCGACCCCGAAGTTCTTGAAGATGCGGATATTGTTCTCATTGAATCAACATATGGCGATCGTCTCCATAAAAGTAAAGAGGACACCTACAAAGAATTTAAAGAGATACTTTTAAATTCTTTAAACAAAAAAGGAAATATAATAATCCCGGCCTTTGCTATTGAGAGAACTCAGGAAATTATTTATGAGCTTAACAAATTATTTAAAACCGGAGAAGTACCACGAATACCTGTTTATATAGATTCACCACTTGCCATCTCGGCAACAGAGATATTCAGGTCTAATCCTCAATGTTTCGATGAAGAAACAATCAAAATTCTTAATTCCGGAGATAATCCGCTCGATTTTCCGAACCTGACATTTACAAAAACATCTGAAGAATCAAAACTGCTTTCACAGGATCAAAGAGGAGCTATAATAATTTCTGCAAGCGGGATGTGTAACGCAGGAAGAATTCAATACCATCTTCAGAACAACCTGTACAGGCCGGAATCAAGTGTTGTTTTTGTTGGATACCAGGCAGAGGGGACTCTTGGCAGACGTATTATTGAAGGGGCTAAACAGGTAAAAATCTATGGGGAGGATATCGCTGTTAATGCAAACGTACATACTCTGGGAGGTTTCTCTGCCCATGCTGATATGAATGGCCTTCTTGAATGGCTCAGGACCAACAACAATCCGAAAGCAAAAGTCTTTGTAGTCCATGGGGAGGAGCAATCAGCACAAAACTTTGCACAGGTAGTATCCAGGGAACTGGGGCTCTCTTCTTATGTTCCTCAATGGGGAGAGATTGTTGACCTTGATACAATGCATTCCGAATTCGCATCATACGGAACTCCATCCATTGAAAAATTTCTTCCTGTGGATAGCCAGATAGAGGCGCTGACAAATACTATAAATATACTTATTGCGAAATATAACAAAGCTAAGTCTGAAAACAGGCTTGCGACAATAAAACGGCTTCAGGATGATATCAATGACGCGAAGGAAATGCTTTCGGTTATAATAGATGAGCTTTAAGCTCATCTATTATTTATAAATATCTGATTTAATAACAGGTTTTCTGCAGAGGGCGTGACAGACAGCGATAGAGAGAGCATCAGCAGCATCATCCGGGCCATTAATTTTATCCAGGTTAAGAATTTTCTTTATCATAAACTCGACCTGGCCTTTTTCGGCTTTTCCGAAGCCTGTTATTGAATTTTTAACCTGTGTTGGTGTGTACTCAAAAAATGGAAGCTCCTTCAACTTACAGGTGAGCATTACAACACCAATGGCCGCGGAAACATTCATCACAGTTTTGCTGTTATTCTGGAAAAAAAGTTTTTCGATTGAGGCACAATCAGGCTGGTACTCTGCTATAATAGCATCAAGGCTCCTGTGTATATTCAGGAGCCTTGTTTCTATAGAATCTTCAGGTGATGTTTTGATAATCCCATAGTTAAATACCCTGAATTTTTCGTTTATAACAGACCATCCAAGAATATCATATCCAGGGTCTATCCCCATTATCTTCACTTTTTCATTCGCTCAATTTTGCCATAATTTCATCAGATATATCATAATTTGAATAGACTTCCTGAGCATCATCCTGATCTTCCAGAAGCTCCATTATTCTGAGACACTGTTGGGCCCTTTTCTCATCAAGAGCAACAGTTGTCATTGGTACATAAGTAAGCTCATTCATAATGAAACTATAATCTTTTTTCATAAGAAAATCGGAAATTTCATTATACCCGTCAGGACCTGTCGTTATAACAATATTACCCTCTTCAGTTTTAATATCTTCCACATCATAATCAAGGAGCATTTCCATTACTTCATCTTCAGATACTTTGCCCCCTTCAATTACAATCATACCTTTTTTTTCAAAAAGATAACTAACAGAACCTGTTTCACCAAGGTTACCGCCGTTCTTACCGAATATTGTTCTGATTTCAGGAGTTGTCCTGTTCTTGTTATCAGTGATACAATCCACCATGATTGCTACTCCGCCCGGACCATACCCCTCATATCTTACCTCTTCGTAAACAACACCGTCAAGACTTCCGGAACCTTTTTTAATCGCCCTCTCTATATTATCATTGGGCATATTAGAAGCTTTAGCCTTCATTACTGCGGTTCTAAGCCTCGGATTCGATTCAACATCTTCGCCGCCTGACTTTGCCGCAATTGTAATTTCTCTGATTAATTTAGTGAAAAGCGCACCTCGTTTTGCATCAACCGCGCCTTTCTTTCTTTTGATTGTCGACCACTTATTATGTCCTGACATAGAAACCCCTTAAATATTCGGATTGGTTATAAAACAATATACTAATAACCCCTTCTTATTTTCAACTGTAATTTTGTAATCATATCTCTTGATAAATTCGAATTATAATTAAAATGCACAGACTCCCGGTAATATTTTATTGCATCCTCATATTTATCCGTTTTTGCATATATTTCTGCAATATTCCATCTTATTTTGCCGGGGTTCATTATGTTAAACTGGTAATTGAGATTATCAATTTCAGATTCTTTTTTCCCTTTTTCATCCTGAAGCATTTCATATTCTTCAAAATTATTGAAATTTTCTTTATAAATAACGTCGGTTTTCATTTCTATACTTTTAGCATTGAGTACTGATAATTCATTTTTTTTCTGCTCAATCCTGCCCTGAATTATCTCCTGGTATTTTATTACACCAAGGTATAAATCTATGCTTCTGCCGTATTTAAGATTGCTATATGCCATATCACCGAGATACTCCATACTCTTTGATCGCCTGAAAAGATCCTCTTCGGGGAGGAGTTTCAATGCTGCTGAAAATGATGATTCAGCGAGTATATAATTCCCTGTATGAAAATAACAGATATATCCGAGTGAAAAATGGACTGCCCCATTACGGGGTTTTTCCCGGAGGTAATCATTATATTGTTTTTCAGCTTCTAGATATTTTTTTATACTCTCGTATAGACTCGCAAGTTTGAGATATATTATCGGATCAG
>CAZVFJ010000001.1:23117-42861 GCA_964625825.1 uncultured Leptospirales bacterium
ATATCTTTCAAGATGAAATGCTGACTTCTTCTTCTGTTCAGTGCTGAAGAGAGCAATTCCTAATTCTTTGGAGTATTCATAATTATTTTTATTGAATATATATGCCTGCTCAAGCGCGTCGATATACCCTTTGAAATAGATCCCCTCATCCATTGTTTTAAAAATAGTGGCCATTTCATAGAAAATTATATCATCTTTCTGATCTTCAAATTTTGAATATCTGAGTGATTGTATGTAATTATTCAGTGCATCTCTCTTTTTATTTAACGCTGCCAGATTTTTTGCTGCATATAGATGCATCTCTGCAAGCTCAGGGTTATCTTCAATCAAAAAGCCCTTCTCTTTTCTATTTCTGAAGAGCTTAACAAGATCAATTTTTTCACCTACGTTTAGAATTGATATCATTTGTTCAGGAATCCGTTTGTCTTCAACCTTTTTGATATAGTATTCATTGAGCTTCTGAGTAATTATCTCAAGAGATCTGGAATATTCCTTTGATTTAAAGGCTGTTTTATAATCAGAATTAACCTGAGCATAATTAATTACCGGGAAAAGAATAATAATGGCCGATAAATAAAGCATAATTTTTCTTCTGATAAATATCATATTCGGCTTTTGTCCATTTTATTATATTTATTATCGGTTGTATTATATCGAAATCAATTATGAAAAAGTATTAAGTAACTAATTCTGAAGTACTATTTCACCATAATTTTTTGGTGTTAACACCTGAAACCATAACCAATGTATTATATTAATTTTTAATATAAAATTTACTTAATTATCTAATAAAAATTGTATCCTTTCCGGCTACATGTAAACCAATATAATGATTAATTATATTTTTTAAAAAAATTGCTTTTTAATTATTTTAACTGTTTTAAAATGACTGATTCATTTACAAACAATTTATGAGGAGTTCTCTTTAATGAGTCACATTAAAAAATTCAGCTACCAGGATACTTCAAAGAGATGGTTGATCCCTGTTGCGATTTTTTTAACTTTCTTTACATTGATTTTGCTTTTATCCGATACGATATTTTCTTACAAACAGTATCTTCCATATTACCCTGTAACGACCATGGTTCTTCTATTTGCCCTTATAGCATTTTTCGCAGGGAATTTATCCGGAAAAATTTTTTATTCTCTGACTAAAAAATTTATTATTATTAATATAAGTTTTGCGCTTTTTTATTGTATTATGGTATCTTTTTATTTTCTTAAAGAACCAGTATTGGGCAATCAATTCTCAAATCTTAATATTTATATATATAACAGATATCTTGTTTCACTTTTAATTTTACTACCCTCTTTCTTTGGAGGAGTTCTTAACTGCTATTTTCTTAATATTTCAACTGGAGATTTTATAGACGAAAAGAATCTCCTGTTGAGCTATCTTTCAGCGTTATTTTTAGCTGTTATTACCGGGATCCCTTTATCAGCAAACTATTTATTTAGTTTTACAGGAGTCAAAACCCTTACAGCTTATTACTCAATACTCCCGTTATTACTAATTAGCATAATGGTGTTTATTAATAAAAAATTCAATCCTGAACCTCTATTTGCAAAACATTATATGGATGAAGAGTTAATCGAACCTGAAGATCAGGTTCAGAGGGATGATCTCTTCTATACATATATGAACTTTACTTATATAATTACCTACATCTTTCTCGGCCACTTAGCTCTACTAAAATTCTTCGCTAATATCAATTATCAGGGACATCTATATGTTGCGGTAGTTTTTACCGCACTATTACTTGGATACCTGGCCGGGAAGCTTAAAAAACCATCATTCTGGTATGTTTATAGCGAGATGTTATTTCCTGTTATTTTTCTTGCTTATCTTTTTATTCTTTACTACTTTTATAATAAAATCCCGCTCGAATGGGCATATATTATTGCGGCAACCCCTCCTCTTATTTATGGATTTTCATTAAGGCAGACATTTGAAAATATTCTCTATAAATATGAACATAAAAAACGTTACAATATAATAAACTTTTCTCTTTATGTTCTCCCGGTACCTGTACTTTTTTCCCTTTCACTCGTTCAATTTTCGAATCTTGTTTTTTATATCATACTTTATATTATTTCTATTTTCAATATTATAGTTCCTGGATTATTTCTTTTTAACCTTAAAATAAATCCTTTAAAGAAAATCTCTTATTTTATCTTTACATTGATATTTATACCGGCAGTTCTAATCCTCCACCTCTATTTTAAAATACCACTCAACATGAATCCTTTTTATACAAAAAGCGATAATTATGAACTGCTTCTTAATACTAATTATAATCTCCCTTATATTACAGAAAAGGGTGAGATAAAAATTTATGGAGCTCCAATTTTTTATCTATCTGACAGCAACATAAGAAATCTTAAAAGAGCTTCTGCGGTTGCTGCTTTTTATCCGGGAGATAATTCAAAAACTCTAGTTATTGACAGCAATCAAAAATTTTTCAGAAATCCTGTATTTTCACTTTTTCCTGATTTTATCTGTCTTGACCCTCTTACGTCAGGGCATGTTGACAATTACAGGTTGCCTTTCTCCGGAAAACAGCAGTACACTCCGGTTCAAAAAGAACTACTTAATTTTATACTCGATAACAAAAAATCATACGATATGATCCTTGATTGTCCGAATATTCTGGATCAGATAATTCATCCCTACAGGGTCTCAGATGAATACTATGCCCTTATTAAAAAACAGCTTACATCCGGCGGAATCTATGCTGTTATATTTGATCTGAAATATGCAGAGGATGAAATACTTAAATCAGCACTTTCTAGATTAAATTCCAATTTCAGATTTCATACAGTCTATCTTTTTTCTGATATTCTTCTTCTTCTCTCCTCCGATGAACAGGAATCCCTTAAACTCAAAAAAAATTCATTAAAAAGGATTGAACCGCTCTACTCAGAAAATACTCAATCAGAAAAAATTTTCTTTTTTGACATACATCCCCTTAATAATATTTTATATACTGAATTTGATTCATTGCTCCAGATTTTTTCAGAGAACACACGATTTATATCAGAAGATGGAACAAAACATCAACTAAAGCAATTACTTGATTTTTATTTTAAATACAACCCGGACTGGTATAACAAATTGCTCGACCAGTCCGACTCAAGATTTTATTCAGAGATAAGATCTTCGATGCAAAAGAATTCCAGAATTCTTTCCTTAATTAAGCAGCTTGAGTATTTTGAATCTATAAATGCATATACCAGCGAAACAGATATCCTTTTTCAATTAAAAAAATTTACTCCCTATAATGATCACCTTAAAAGATATATTGAGAGCCAATTTTCATATAAAGAGAAATATTACCAGAGTGAAGCTTTACGGCTTGAAAAAATTAAAAAATGGGATCAGGCTGTAACTCTGTATAAAGCTATCCTTTCAATCAATGCTGACAATCTTGATGCTAACTATAAGCTTGGACTTCTTTATATCACTCTTCAGGATATGGATAATGCTTTTATATACCTCAACCGGGCTTTGAACCTTGAGAAAGAAAACCCACAGGTTCTTTACCAAATGGGGACTCTTATGTTTTTCAATGATAAATTCAAAGACGCTATAGACTTCTTTGAGCAGGCAAATAAATTCAATATCAGCACATCTCTTCTTTACATGTATCTTGGAATCTCATATGAAAAAATCGGAAATAATGAAAAGGCGAGAGATAATTATGAAAAAGCGATTCAGGCGGATCCGAATGATAACAAGCTTAAACTGCTTCTTGAAAATCTTAACATAAAAACAAATATTCTCCCTGCCGGAGAACAGCAGGGAGTTAAAACAAATATGCTCGATGACGAACAGGATGAAAATATCACCATCCCCGTGAATAAAAAAGCAATTAATTCCCGGCTGAAGGATGACGAGTAATTATTTATCCTTTATATGTACTTAAAGCCTCTTTAAATTTTGGGATTGACCTTTCTATTATATCTTCCGAGACACAATACGCAAGCCTGATATATCCCGGCCCTCCGAAACCAACTCCCGGTACGGCAAGTATATTATACTTCTGGAGATGCCTTACAAAACTTACGTCATCATCGGTTGGAGTCTTTACAAAGAGATAAAACGCACCTTCAGGATCTGAAAAATTATAACCAGCCTCACGAAGTCCTTTAATGAAAATATCACGGCGCTTTTTATAAATATCAACTGCAACTGAAACATCATTCAATTCAGCCACAACTCTCTGCATCAATGCCGGAGCATTAACAAATCCGAGGATCCTGTTACATAAATTAAGACCTGCCATTATCAGTTCATGATCTTTTATTTTCGGATTAACTGCTACATATCCAATCCTTTCTCCGGGAAGAGAAAGAGATTTTGAGTAGGAGTTTACAACTATGGCATTATTATATTTAGAAAGTACGGGTGAAACTTTTTTCCCGTCATAAACGATCTCCCTGTAAGGCTCATCTGAAATAAGGAAGATTGGCCTCCCTGATGGTGACTTTGAAGAAAGTAATGAGGCTAGTCCCTCCAGATCATTCTCTGAATATATTTTGCCTGTAGGATTATTGGGATTGTTAATAATTATCGCCCTGGTTTTATCAGTTATTGCTTTCTCAATATTTTCTGTATTAATAGAAAAATCGGGGGATGATTGAACCAGCACCATAACTCCCTGATGATTCGAAATATAAAATCCATATTCTGCAAAGAACGGCTTTATTACAATAACTTCATCACCCGGGTCAAGTATGGTCTTCAAAATAATATTCATCCCTCCGGCAGCACCGCAGGTCATAATAACTGAATTTCCATCAATATTAATATCATGTTCCCTTTTTACTTTTTCAGCAACCGAATTCCGTACCTCCATAAACCCGGAGTTAGCCATATAACCATGAATCCCTGCAACACGGGAGGTAGAGATTTTTTCCAATACCGTAAAGAATTCCGCAGGAGGCTCAAGATCCGGATTTCCAAGACTGAAATCATAAACATTTTCAGCGCCAAACTGATTTTTCAGTTTTGTCCCTTCTTCAAACATTTTTCTGATCCAGGATGACTTTTCTATTGAGTCTTTTATTTTATCTGATATCGACATATTCTTTTCCTATTTTACTTATTTTCGATTGTCCGAACAAGCATCTTTATAGTTTCGTTTGAGGGAGCAAGCTCAAGAGCTTTTTTTGCATATGCCAGTGCTTCATTTTTTTTCTCCATTTTAAGCAGAGTATACGCCATATTGTTGTTTACCTCCGGAGATTCGGGATTAATAGCAAGAGCCACTGAGAAAGCAGTGTTTGCGTCTCCGTATTTCCCAAGTTTCATCAAAGCTATCCCCAGATCATTATATGATACAAAAAATTCAGGATTAGTCCCGTTTGCACGTTCGAAAAGCTCCTTTGCTCTCTGATAATTATGTTTCTCAAGAGCAATCCTTCCCAGAATCCAGAATAACATAGAATCCTCTTTCAATTTCAATCCATCTTCGGCTACGGATCCTGCTTCTTTATATTTCTTTTTTTCAGTAAGAAGTATTGCAAGGTCTATATAGGGATCAATTTTTGTCTTATCAATAGCCATACACTTTCTGAAATGTATTGATGCTGATTCACTATTTCCTAGTTTCCAGTGATTATGCGCAGCAAGATACCTTATTTTATAATTTTGTGATCCTGGTTTAAAATCATCAGCCATTACAAGATCCTGCGCGCATATTGCCAGAGATTCCTGGTATTTCTGCTCCTGATAAAGAGAAAGAGCCTGATCGTATGCTGCAAAAGATGCTGAACTGATAAAAATCACAAGAAATGTAAAAATTAATTTCTTCATTATTAACCTTCCTGATTATATTAAAGAATTTTAACTATTTTCAATTACAGAATATTTTATAACTATAACTGTTAACGATTGGAATAAATACATTTTTGTTATTTCAATGAAGCTATAGCGATTGAGACGACCAAAATAAAACTGTTAGCTGGTCTATTATCACAATTAATTTTCAAATTTCTCATATACGTTCGAAATGACAAGATCTAAATAATCCGTAAATAGCTACAACCTTCTATACCAATGGATAAATTTTACTTTACGAAATATATTTTCAATAAATATTTCATTATAACACATTTTTTAATCAAACAAAAAAGCGGTTCCAGAGGACCGCTTTTTTGTTTTAATAATTTTTATAGATTATTTTTTTTTGGTTTCACTATTGTTAATCGCAGCATGAGCAGCAGCCAGTCTTGCAATAGGGACCCTGAAAGGTGAACAACTCACATAATCGAGCCCGGCTATATGGCAGAATTCCACTGAACTGGGATCTCCGCCATGTTCACCACAAATTCCAAGCTTAAGATTTTTCCTTGCGCCTCTTCCTTTTTCAACAGCCATTCTCACAAGCTGACCTACTCCTCCCCTGTCAAGAACCCTGAATGGATCAACCGGGAGAATTTTTTTATCAACATACTCAGGGAGGAACTTGCCGGCATCATCCCTGCTATAGCCGAAAGTCATCTGTGTGAGGTCATTAGTACCGAAAGAAAAAAATTCAGCTTCTACGGCAATCTCATCCGCGATAATGCATGCCCTTGGTATTTCGATCATTGTACCGACATGGTAATCAACTTTTACTTTTTTCTGAGCCATTACCTTTTCAGCTGTTTCGACTATAATTTTCTTCTGCATTTCGAACTCTTTTACTGTTCCTACAAGCGGAACCATAACCTCAGGATTAACATTCACACCCTTGGCTTTTAATTCGCACGCAGCCTCAAATATCGCCTGTGCCTGCATTTCTGTAATCTCTGGATAAGTTATTCCGAGACGACATCCCCTGTGACCAAGCATTGGGTTAAATTCATGCAGAGCGTCAACCTTTGACTTAACCTCTGCCAGACTTTTATTCATTTCAAGAGCCATTTCTTTCTGACTTGCTTCATCGTGAGGAACAAATTCATGCAAAGGAGGATCAAGGAGCCTAATTGTTACTCCATAACCTTCCATTGCCTTAAGGATACCGATAAAATCCTTCTTCTGCATAGGGAGAAGTTTTTTGAGTGCCTTTTTTCTCTCCTCAACATTATCAGCAAGGATCATCTCACGGACAGCCTTAATCCTGTCACCTTCAAAGAACATATGCTCTGTTCTGCAAAGCCCTATGCCCTGAGCGCCGAATCCCCTTGCTACTGCCGCGTCATGAGGTGTGTCAGCATTGGTACGCACGTTCAGTCTCCTGAATTCATCGGCCCATCCCATAATGGTTGCAAAGTTCCCTGAAAGTTTTGCCTCAATGGTGTTGACCTTACCGAGCATTACATCACCCGTTGATCCGTCAATAGAGATGAAATCTCCCTCTTTAACAACCTTATCACCAACCTTGATAATCCTTGATGAATAATTAATATCAAGTACTCCGCAGCCTGAAACACAGCATTTCCCCATGCCTCGTGCAACAACTGCCGCATGACTCGTCATACCACCCCTCGCTGTTAAAATACCCTGTGCGGCATTCATTCCCTTGAGGTCTTCCGGTGAAGTTTCAATCCTTACAAGTATAACTTTTTCACCTTTTTTATTCCATTCATCAGCATCCTCGGCGTTAAATACAACCTTACCTGTTGCTGCACCCGGAGATGCGGGAAGACCTTTCGCAATAATATCTTTTTTGGCTTTAGGATCAAATGTAGGGTGAAGAAGCTGATCGAGCGAAGCCGGTTCAATCCGTAAAACTGCCGTCTTCTTATCAATGAGTTTTTCATTAACCATATCAACAGCAATATTAACAGCAGCCGCTGCTGTCCTTTTACCTGTCCTTGTCTGGAGCATCCAGAGCTGTTCATTCTGAATTGTAAATTCTATATCCTGCATATCCCTGTAATGCTTTTCAAGCTTCATGTAAACATCCTGAAGCTGTTTATATGCCTTAGGCATATGTTCTTCCAGTGAAGGATATTTGACTTTTCTGTCTTTCTCAGATATACCATTTTCCTTTGCCCATCTCTGAGAACCTTTTAAAGTTACCTGTTGTGGAGTACGAATACCCGCAACAACATCTTCTCCCTGGGCATTGATTAAATATTCACCGAAAAATACTTTTTCGCCTGTGGCAGGGTCACGTGTAAAAGCTACACCTGTTGCACACTTATCACCCATATTACCGAAAACCATGGATTGAACAGAAACAGCAGTTCCCCATGCATCATCAAATCCGTTCATTTTTCTGTAAAGGATTGCCCTTTCATTATTCCATGAACCAAATACAGCTCCGATAGCACCCCAGAGTTGCTCTTTCGGATCGTCCGGAAATGATTTTTTCAACCTGGTTTTAATAAGGGCTTTAAATTTCTTTACGAGATCTTTTAAATCTTCAACAGTTAGTTCGAGATCTGATTTATATCCTTTTTCATGCTTAACCTTATCCATTACATTCTCAAATGGATCGATCTCATCCTTATGCTCGGGTTTAAGCCCCATTACTATATCGCCATACATCTGGACGAAACGCCTATAGGAATCCCATGCAAAACGTTCATTTCCAGTCTTAGAGATGATACCTTTAATGGTATTATCATTAAGCCCCAAGTTAAGAACTGTATCCATCATACCCGGCATTGAAACTCTGGCTCCGGATCTTACTGAGACGAGAAGAGGGTTTTCGGCATCTCCAAAAACAGCACCCATTACTTTTTCAACTTTTTTCAATGCTGCTTCAACTTCTTTATTTAAGTCGGCTGGAAATGACTTATTATTTTTGTAGTATTCTGTACAAACCTCAGTTGTTATTGTAAAACCTGCCGGAACCGGAACTCCCAGATTTGACATCTCTGCCAGACCAGCGCCCTTGCCTCCAAGGAGATTTTTCATCCCTGCGCTTCCTTCAGCAGAACCTCCGCCAAAGCTGTAAACTCTTTTTCCCATTGAACTTACTCTCCTTAATTTAATCAGTCAGATAGTATTTATTAAGAATAATCTGTTTCAAAAACATTAAAGTAATCATATAACATGAAAAAATTTCTTTTTTCAAATCATTACAACATAGAATTAAATATTTTGCTATGTCATAGGCAACTTGAACAGGTAACCCTGTAAATTTTACAGAAACAACCTCCTCTCTTATAAAAAAAAGAATATTTTTTTGAACAATATTTAAATGTAAAGGCATTTTTTTATAATGTAAAAATAGTATAATTAAATTAAAAGTCAAAAAAATCTTTAAAAAATAAATAAATTCAATCATTGTGTCTTTCAATAAAATTTATCGATACTCAAAATTACCCGGAAAATAAATTATTTTTATTACAAAATATTCCAGTTAATATTTATTTATCAATAATAATTATTTGAATTTTACCGATAAGAAAAGAAAAGAATATAAACTATGCCAGAGCCAAGAAATTATACATTGGCTGATCTCGAGAGAGCCGATCTTGAAAAAATAATTTTTGATCTGCAAAATCTCATCGAGATTGCACTCAGCCTTTCATCTAACCTTGAATTCGACAGCCTCGTCGAATCGTTGCTCTATATATGCATAGGGCAGATGCTTGTTGATAAAGTTGCCCTCTTTCTTCATGTAAACTTTGAGAACGAGGATCTTTCATTATACATGTCAAGAGGGTACACCCTTTCAACACAGATAAAAATAAATGAAAAGTCCAAACTTCTTAATTACTTCAGAGCAAACGGGGAAATAATCAATGCCAAAGCGGCAAAAGAGCTAATGGCGAATGATCCATATACCTATGACCTGTACGAACTCCTTCTTCCGGAAATTGTTATACCTCTCAGGTCAAAAAACACACTTAATGGCCTTATCTTTATGAGCAAAAAAATCATGGAAACGGAATTTACAGAACAGGAGTTTCTATTTCTCGATAAACTGTCAAAATTTGCATCCATTGCTGTAGAAAATTCAAGACTGTACAGAATGGCAACTCTCGACAGAATGACCGGACTTTTTATACATCACTATTTTCAGGAAAGACTCACCGAGGAGATAAAGAGATCAGAAAGAACAGAAAATCCCCTTACGCTCCTCATGGCTGATCTTGATTTTTTTAAAGATATCAATGACAAATACGGTCATCCACAGGGTGATATTATCCTTAAAGGGACTGCTAATATCATTCATCAGAATATCAGGAGTTTCGATATTCCATCCCGTTATGGTGGGGAGGAGTTCGCTATCATTCTTGCTGATACTGATATTTCAGCTGCTGCACACATTGCTGAAAGATTAAGAAAACGCATCGAAGAAGCCGTTTATAAACATAATTCTACCGATATTAGTATAACAATCAGCATTGGCATAGCACAATTTAACCCTAAAATAGACACGGTAAGCGGTGATCTTATAAAACGGGCTGATTGTGCACTCTATGAGGCCAAGGCACGAGGCAGAAACAGAGTAGTTCGCGCTGATGATATATAATATTTTACCGCACTAATCAGGAATAGATAGCAAAATGAAAATATCCGGAACAGAACATAATACTGGGAGAAAAATTCTTTCTCTACTAAATTTAATTTCAAAAAACAAACACATACGCGACCCATATGTATTACTCGCCGCTGAATTAGTCAAAATCGGAAAGATTGACCATGCAATAAAATATTTCCATAAAGCAAATGAGATTAAAGAGGATTATATCTCTCTATATAATCTTGGATCTCTTTACTATAAAAAAGGTGATTTTAAAAAAGCTATCTTTTTACTTGAGAAATCAAAGCAATATAAAACAGATTATATTATGTCATCACTTGTTATGGGTCTTTGCTACAGCCGGCTTAATAATATAAAAGCAGCAGTGACAAATTTTATTACCGTTCTGATGCATGACCCATCAAACAGAACAGCTCTTGCCGCTCTCTCAATTATTTACCATAATTCAGGCAGGTTCTCGGATTCACATCAGTTAATGAAGCGGTTATCCGAAAAATATCCGTCTGATTTTAAAATCGCAAATATCAAATCGAATATTCTATATTATTCAGGACATATTTCAAAGTCTGCACAGGAGATGAAAGCTCTTAGAAAAAAATCAGAAAAATTCAAAAAATATGATGAATATATCAAATCTGTGCCTGTAGATATTTGCAATGACAGATATGGTACTCTTGAGGATAAAGTTGCAAGGCTTGAATCAACTGGAAAAAACAGCGATAATCTTCTTAAGCTAAGTCTGGTTCACCTTTTTTCAGGGAACCCAGACTCTGCAATAGATTACCTTTTTGAAGCGAGAGGGAATAAGGATATTTTCACTACTTCTTCCCTTTAAATACAGATTTTATCCTTTCGATAAAAGATTTTTTTTCTTCAGGTTTTGAGGCAGACTTTATCTCTTTGTTCAATATAAAGTCCTCTCCATATTTTTCCCTGTAATAATCCATCCTTTGATCAAGAGATGCCTTTCTTGAAGGTCTTCCGGCTTCACCCGCTGGCTTGCGGACAGCTTCCTTCTTCTTTTTATTCTCTGTAACAACAGGTTTTACAGCGACGGCGACTGCCGGTTTCTTTTCTTTGTAAGGCTGTGCCCCTTTTACCGCTTTGTCGGTACCCTTCTTTTTCGTTGCAGAAACAGGTTCTGCTGTTTTTGGTCGCCTTTCCTGAACAGGCTTTTTGCCTCCCGGCTTTCTTTCTCCCTTATCTTTTCTTTCCCCGGTCTCTCTTTCCTGTCTTGATGATTTCATAAAATTCCTGATAAATTCATCAGAGCTGTTGTCTTCTACAAAAAATTCATCGCCGGCCCATTCGACAGGTATCTTCATTTTTATATATGATTCAATCGCTTCAAGACCATATACGAATTTTTCACATGCCAGAGTTACTGCAAGTCCCGATTTACCGGCCCTCGCGGTCCTCCCTATCCTGTGAACATAATTCTCATAATCTTCAGGGATATCATAATTTATAACCATATTAAGATCATCAATATGCAGCCCCCGTGCAGCAACATCTGTTGCAACAAGATATTTCAGTTTACCGGATTTTATATTTTCAATAATTTTAGTTCTCTTCTTCTGCGGAAGATCCCCGATTATGTAATCACAATCATACCCGTTCCCTGCAAGAGACGCGGCCACACGCACGGCACCCTGCTTGGTATTGGTAAAAATCAGCGCATTTTCAGGTTTGTGTACCTTCAATATACCAAGTAATAATTTCATCTTATCCTGAGTCCCTACGTGAAAAAGCGCCTGCCTGATTTTATCTACTGTTACCTGTTCACCGGACATGTTAATCTCAACCGGTTCATTCATATATTCCCACGCAAGGTTCTTTACCCTCATACTGAGAGTTGCACTGAAAAGCATCGACATCCTCTGTGCGGGTGGAGCCATCTTTTTCATAATTTTTCTTATATCCGGGAAAAAACCCATATCGAACATTCTATCCGCTTCATCAATTACAAGGATAGCTACTTCACTGAATTTAATTTTCCCGCTTGAGGCAAAATCCATAAGCCTGCCCGGAGTACCAACCATTATATCCACACCCTCTTTCAGGTAGTTTTCCTGCTGGTTGTACCCTACTCCTCCATAAAAACTCCCTATTTTCAAATCAAGGAATGAACCAAGCAGCTTTGCCTCCTTTTCAATCTGAATAACAAGTTCCCTTGTTGGAGCAAGAATCAAAACTTTTTTATTTTTGTATTCTTCTCTTGTAAGCAGTATATGATAAACTGTTATAAGAAATGCTGCAGTTTTACCTGTACCGGTCTGTGATTGAACCAGAACATCTTTCCCCGTAAGGGAATACTTGAGGGTCTCAGCCTGAACATCGGTACAGTTGATATATCCCGCCTTTTCAGTGCCTTTTAAAATATTTTCCTCAAGATTAAATTCGCTGAACTTCATTTAGTTAAACTCCATATATTGTTAGGCTCTCTTATACAATAACTCATAAAAATATCAATCTGTAAAATTTTCTCTGTTACTACGGAAACTATATTTTAAGACAATTTCTATTATCCGTAGACAGGAGAGCATACTTTCCAAATAAACAAGTTCACGTAGCCTATTAATGACAAATAAAGGAAGAAATATTTTTTTGTAAAGCAAAAGGAATTTTTTTTAATTAAGCGTTGACTTATTTAGTATAAATAATTACTTTTTGTTATTGGTTCAACCATTAAACCATTGAGGGCCTATGTTTTCAGTTATAAATAAACGAAATCTCAGCGATGAAATCGCTGAACAGATAATAAACAAAATTCTCTCCGGTAAATTAAATCAGGGAGACAAACTCCCTCCGGAACGGGATATGGCTCTTCAGATGAATGTTAACAGGCATACACTGAGAGAAGCGCTGAGAAAATTAGAGGCCCTTAGCCTTGTTTCTATTCGACAGGGAGACGGAATATATATTCGTGATTACAGGGAAAGCGGAAATCTTGAACTCCTTAAACATATTTTGCATTTAAGGAAGGATAACACCTCTGAAATATTGAAAAATATTCTTGAGATACGTAGATTTATCTCTCCTGAAATGGCTTACATTGCGGCATCACAGAGAAGTGAAAGAGAGGTGGAAATACTCAGGAATCTCCTTAAAACGGATCTTCCTGTTGCCGAAAAGGACCTGGCAATACATCAGTCAATAGCAAGAGGGAGTGGAAATATCCTCTACATTTTTATTCTAAATTTTTTTAACGATATTTTCAGAGAATATGGAGTCCTCTATTTTTCATTTTTGGAGAATAGAAGTGCCACTGATAAATTTCATAAAAATATTATAAAGGCAATTATTGAAAAAAACCCCGATTCCGCAAAAAGGATAATGAATGACATCCTCATCTATGCGGAAGATGTAACTTTAAAATATATGGAGAAAAAAGATGAAAAGATCTGACTTTAAAGCAATTAGAGAATATGATCTCATTGTTATTGGAGGAGGAATTACAGGCGCTGCTGTTGCATATGACGCTACATCTCGCGGCCTTTCTGTAGCACTTCTTGAACGCGATGACTTCGGCTCAAAGACCTCTTCCGCAACGTCTAAACTGATACATGGCGGACTCAGGTACCTCGCGAACTTTGAATTAGGCCTTGTAAGGGAATCATTGAGAGAAAGGAGAATTCTTGAAAACATAGCTCCAAATTTTGTATACCCGATACCTAATATGGTTATCACAGACAAAAAATCGTTCCAGACAAAAAAATATGCCCTTAAAATAGGAATGCTCCTGTATGACATACTTTCCTTTGACAAAAAATTTACATGGGACCGAAGTAAAAAACTTCCATGCCACAGATCACTCAGCAAAGCTGAAACTATAAAAGAAGAGCCATCTGTTGAAAAAAGCGACCTTACTGGCTCACTTGTTTATTATGACTGCGCCAGCATTTTCCCCGAAAGGCTTACACTTGCATTTATAAAATCAGCTGTATGCAACGGAGCAGAAGCTGCAAATTATATGGAAGTAACAGGATTTAATATAAAAGAAAACAGAATTACCGGCGTTACTGCAAAAGATAAAATTAAAGGAAAAAATATTAAAATTTTCGGCAAACTTGTAGTTAACTGTGCAGGCCCATGGGCAGACAGGGTCCTTTCTCTTTCCGGTAAATTATCACATGGTGAAGAACTCCGTAGATCCGAAGGAATACATATAATAACAAAAAAAATAACAGAGAAAAACCTTTTAACTGCGATGACTCCTTCAGGCCGCCACATTTTTATAATTCCCTGGCGTGGCCATTCACTCATTGGCACAACAGATATGGAATATCTCGGTAGCCCGGATAACTGGAAGGTCACAAGAGAAAGTATTAACAGCCTGATAGCCGAAGTAAACGTTTCGTTCAGCGACAAAATTAAAATTTCATACAGCGATGTTCTCTACTGCTATGGAGGACTACGCCCGCTTGTTGAAACTGAAACCGATGATGTATATCAATCTTCGCGCAAATATGAAATTTTTGACAACAGCAAAGATGGTATTGAGGGGCTCCTCACGGTTGAAGGCGGTAAGTACACTACAAGCCGGAATCTTGCACGAAACGTTGTTAATGAAGCATATAAAAAAATCGGGCTCAAAGCCGCAAAATCAGAAACCGAAAAGAATTTTCTGGCGGGTTCAGAAATTGAGGATATTGAAGCCTTTGTTCAATACTGTATCAACAGGTATAATTTCATTGATAAAAATCATATCAATTACCTGGCAAGAATTTACGGAACTGAACTGGAAGCAGTAATGGATATTGCAGCCGGGAACAGAACTTTTTCTGAACCTTTAAATTCTGATGGCGAAATACTTGCCCAGGTTGTTTACGCAATTAAAGAAGAGATGGCCCTATCACTTACAGATATACTCTTCAGGCGTACAGGAATTGGAACACTGGGCCATCCAGGAAAAGATGTAGTTAAAAAAGTTGCCGATACTGCTGCAAAAATTTTAGGCTGGGATGCCGCAAAGAAGAAAAGCGAAATTGCCGCAGCAGAAAATAAATTTCAGATACCTTAAACCGGAGATTAATATGAAAAAACATAATTTTGAACCTTTATGGAGAGAAACCCCTCCCATTGAAAAAAGCTTCAGGTCTATATTCAAATGGGGAGCTGCGCACGAGTATAAGCATCCGAATGTAAAACTCTTTGAAGAGATAAAAGGACAGTTTCATCTGGCTGATGAGGATTTCAAAACTGAAAAAACCACCGGCGATGAAACAGTACTCTTTAAAAAGAAAACAGCTCTTAAATCAAAACATATAGAAGCTTTTGAAAAAATTTCCGGTAAAGAGAATGTTTCTATCAATGAATATGAAAGGCTTAAATATGCCACAGGCAAAACCGTAGAGGAAGCTATAAACTTAAGAAACGGTAAACCCGGCCCTGTAAGCGATCTGGTTATTCATCCAAAATCAAAAAATGAAATTGCATCAATAGTAAAACTCTGTAATAAAGAAAAAATTCCTCTTTATATTTATGGCGGAGGATCATCTGTCAATTTCGGGTTAAGGCCATCCCTGGGAGGAATCACGCTTGTTATGAATACTCATATGAACAGAGTTCTCGAACTTAATGACCTTAACCAGACTGTCACTGTTGAGGCAGGTATAATGGGCCCTGTTCTTGAAAACTCTCTCAACAACGCAAAAGAGATTTATAAAACAGAATTTAATTACACATGTGGACATTTTCCCCAGTCATTTGAATATTCATCAGCTGGTGGATGGATATCGGCACTCGGGTCAGGGCAGGCTTCATCTTACTATGGTGATGCCTATGATCTTGTACTAAGCCAGACATACATAACTCCTTCGGGCGAGATTACCACTCTTTCATTCCCTGCCACAGCTACAGGTCCGAAGGTAAATGATATTTTTAAAGGAAGCGAAGGGAGCTTTGGAGTTCTGGTTGAGCTTACACTTAAAATTTTCAGGTATATGCCTGAAAACAGAAAATATTTCGGTTTTATTTTCCCGACATTTGAAAATGCGATAAATGCCGGACGTGAAATATCTCAAAGTGAATTTGGAATGCCGGCTGTATTCAGAATCTCGGATGAAGAGGAAACCCATATTGGTCTTAAACTCTATGGAATTGACGGGACTATCCTTGATAAACTGATGCAGATCAGGGGATTTAAACCTATGAAGCGATGCCTCTTTCTCGGAACATCTGAGGGTGAAAAATCTTTTTCAAATAATGTTAAAAAACAGATAAAAAAGATCTGCCGTAAACATGGCGGTATGTATATAACGGGACTCCCCTCAAAAATGTGGGAACCAGGAAGATATAAAGATCCATACCTGAGAGAAGACCTTCAGGATTACGGGATCCTCATTGATACTCTCGAAACAGGAGTTCGCTGGGATAACCTGCATAAGGTTCATCAGGATGTACGGAAATATATTAAAGCTCGCCCTGAAACGATTTGTATGACACACAGTTCACACTTCTATCCGCAGGGGACAAATCTTTATTTTATCTTTATCATGAAGGATAACGGAGTTAAAGATTACACAGATTTCCAGGAAGGTGTAATTGATAATATAAATAAAAGCGGAGGGTCACTCAGCCATCACCACGGTGTTGGAAAGATGATTGCACCATGGATGGAGAAACATCTCGGCACTGAGCAGATGAATATACTCCGCGCGATAAAAAAGCATCTTGACCCGAATAATATAATGAATCCCGGAGGCCAGATGGGGCTTGACCTTAAAGGAAGAGACTGGCGCAAAATAAAATAGCAATAAAAAACCTCTGATAAAACAGAGGTTTTTTATTGCTATTTTAGGTATATTATCAGGAGTTATTTTCTAAGGTATTTTGATGAATGCAGAAATAAAATTTGTAATTCTCTGGGCTGTAATACTTATCCCGTTTTTTGCCGGATCAAAAATCCGGAACAATTTGAAGTCGCCGCAGGATACAGCAAAAAAACTGATACGAATTAATCTTTTTTTTCTTGAGCCATTTATTCTGTTCTGGAGTATCTGGGGATTACATATTAACTTTGATGTAATATTTCTCCCCATAGCCGGCATTTCAACAGTTATTGCAGGATATTTAACAGGAAAAGTTTCAATTAAACTACTGAAGCTTAAAGGTAAAACCGCTGCTTCATACCTGATAAGTTCTATCCTGGCAAATCAGGGACTGACTCTTGGCGGATTAATATGTTATTTAATAGCCGGAGAACAAGGCTTAGGCCTTTCTTTGATTTATGTGATCTACTTTCTTCCGTTTGTTTTTCTATTTATCTTCCCCTATGCCAAAGTTTCTTCTTTGCGAACAGAGCCAGGTTCCGGAGCATATAAAATTATGACTCTTAGAGAATATATAAAACTATTCTTCAATTTTCAGAATCTTCCTCTTGCAGGAATGCTTATGGCTCTCGTTATGCAGTTTTTTCAGATACCACGGCCAGATCTCTTTTTCAATATGGATTATCTTATATTTACAGCAATATTAATATACTATCTTACCCTGGGGATTAATTTTCAAATAGGGCATATCAGGGCGGGGATAAAGGAGCAATCTGCTCTTGCTTTGTCTAAATTTATAATAATCCCGATTGTAACCTTTATAGCTTTACAATTTCTTGAACTGGACCCTGTAGTTGAAACGGTAATTCAGGTACAATCATGCATGCCGGCAGCTGTATACTCTGTAATAAGCTCAATACTTTTTGATCTTGATTCAAAACTCACTTCAGGATTATTTGTGGTTAATTCACTTCTTTTTCTCGGAATTGTTCTGCCGGCTTTAATGATGCTCAGAGGAGTCATTTAAAAATAAAACTCCCGCATTCACGGAAGTTTTATTTTTTATCTATTGTAAAGTTCACATTTTCCTGTTATCAGGTATTTTACTCCCTCATCAAGGCCATCGAGAGTCAGCTCAAACATCGGGAAAACATCACGCACCATTCTGATCGAGTGGATATACTCCCACGATCTTTTAGGGAGAGGATTAAGCCATATGGCATCCTTAAATTTATCTTTGAATCTCTGCATCCAGACGATCCCCGGAGTATCATTGTGATACCAGTAATCTATTGCACCATTAGCCCATGTCAATTCTGACGGAGCCATCTCGGCATCCCCTACTATTATTACCTTGAAATCGTGATCCTCACTCTTCAGGATCTCCATGGTTGACACACACTGGTTTCTCTCCATATCTGTCCAGAGATCCTGGTAAAAGCAGTTATGGAAGTAAAAATGTTTAAACCTGTTGATCTGCCCCGCAGCAGCTGAGAAAAGCCTCTCCACAAGCTCCGCAAATGGCGTCATTGAACCGCCTACATCCATAAGAAGCATCACCTTTGAACTCTTCTTCTCTTTATTTTCCCATACAAGTTCAATCTCGCCTGCATTCTTACATGTCTGGTCGATTGTTTTTTTCAGATCAAGCTTTTCTCCATAGCCTATAGGGAGGAGCGACCTGAGGTGAGATAATGCAACACGCATCTGTCTTGTATCGAGAGTAATATCGCTTGAGTAATTTCGGAAAGTTCTCTTCTCGGCAATCTGGACAGCCCTCTTATGCCTGGATTCACCCTGGCCTATCCTTATACCTGCCGGGTTATATCCCCATGCGCCCTGGGTCGAACGTCCGCCTGTACCTATGGCTTTGTTCCCGCCTACATGGTTCTTATAGTGCCCCTGCTTCATTTGCTCTTCAAAATTTTTAAGCACCTGATCAAGGTTAACCTGCTCGATCTGCTTCTTCTCTTCTTCAGAAAGTTTCAGTTCTTTAACCTTTTTAAGGCCGGCAAGGATCTCATCAAGCATTTCGTCAGTGGTTTCTATGCCTCCGAAAGTATCGAGAAAGGCAATGTCATACCTGTCATAAAATATTTCATTTTTAACAAGTATAGCTCGCGCCATATGATAAAAATTAGTGAGGCTGCAATCATTGAGGTTCATCGACATTGCATCATGAAGAGTAATCCACTCATGGAGTGAAACAGGGATCCCTCTTGATTTAAGGTTGAAGAAAAAATTAATAAACATCCCTTGTCCTCATGCTTGAATTATAAGCATAGTGGGATTTTCCCGATTTCTCAACTATATCTATATCCTCTTTCTTCTTGAGGAGTGTGCCGAGGAACGGTATTTCATTCTCAACACTTTTTGCCGGGATTCCTCCTATAATAAGCGCCTGAAGCCAGTCAATAAGTTCGCTTGTTGAGGGCTTTTTCCTCAGCATATCAAATTCTCTAATCCAGTAGAATTTTTTCAGCGCTTCACGGAGTAGCTTCTTTTCAATATCCGGGAAGTGAACGTGGACTATCTCTT
>CAZVFJ010000002.1:0-373 GCA_964625825.1 uncultured Leptospirales bacterium
GATGCCACCGTTCCCTTTATCGCCAGGTACAGGAAGGAGGTAACAGGGAACCTTGACGAGGTTGCGATTATAGCAATAAGGGACCGAATAGATCTACTCAATGAACTGGACAAGCGTAGAGAGGCGATCATCAAGTCTCTCATGGAGCAGGAGAAACTGACACCTGAACTTGAAAAGCAGGTGATGGAAGCCGAAACCCTTTCAAAACTGGAGGATATATATCTTCCATACAGGCCCAAACGAAGAACACGCGGAATGATCGCAAAGGAGAAAGGGCTTGAGCCTTTAGCTGAAATTTTATTTTCACAGGTAAATGTTGATCCTGTTTCTGAGGCTTTAAAATATATCAATGGAGAGAAGGGTGTTGAGTCCG
>CAZVFJ010000002.1:383-14232 GCA_964625825.1 uncultured Leptospirales bacterium
AGGGTGCCAGGGATATTATAGCTGAATGGGTAAATGAAAACAGCGGGGCAAGGGAAGAGGTAAGAAGCTTTTTTACGAAAAATGCCGCAATGTCTTCCAGGGTAGTGAAGGGGAGCGAGAAGGAGGGAGGAAAATATCGTGACTATTTCGAGTGGAGTGAGCCGGTAAAAGGCGCTCCATCTCATAGGATACTTGCTCTTCTACGCGGTTCTGACGAGGGGCATCTACTGGTCCACTTTCTGCCTGAAGAGGAGGAGGTTGTATCCCTTCTTGAAAATAAATTTGTGAGGAGGGGGAGCCTTACCGCAAACCAGATTAGCGAAGCAGTTAAGGATGGTTACAAGAGGCTCATGGGCCCTTCGATGGAGACTGAACTTCGTACAGCACTTAAGAAGAAGGCTGACAATGAAGCGATCAGGGTATTCGCTGAGAATGTGAAAGAGCTCCTTCTTGCATCTCCTCTTGGAGAGAAGTCGATTCTGGCTCTTGACCCGGGCCTCAGAACCGGTTGCAAGGTGGCGTGTCTTTCAAGGCAGGGGAATCTTGTTTTTAATGACGCGATATATCCTCTTGAGCCGTATAAAAAAATTGAGGAGTCAGCAAAGAAAATAAAAGATCTTTGCGCGAAATATAAAATTGAGGCTATTGCGATAGGTAATGGTACAGGAGGGAGAGAGGCTCTCGCCTTCTGTAAGTCTATCGGCCTTGATAATGTGATAATTACAATGGTTAATGAGAGCGGCGCGTCGGTATACTCCGCATCTGAAGTAGCGAGGAAGGAGTTCCCTGACCATGACGTTACAGTGCGCGGGGCAGTTTCGATCGGCAGGAGGCTCATGGACCCGCTTGCCGAGCTTGTTAAGATCGATCCGAAATCTATAGGTGTAGGCCAGTATCAGCACGACGTTGATCAGAAGGAGCTGAAAAAATCGCTAGATGACATTGTGATGAGTTGTGTTAATGCTGTCGGCGTTGAGGTTAATACCGCAAGTGGTGAACTGCTGAAATATGTCTCCGGCCTTTCGCCCCGGATGGCAGATTCGATTGTTAAATACAGGGGTGAAAAAGGGCCTTTCAGAAATCGGGAGGATCTGAAAAAAGTCTCGGGTATGGGGCCAAAAACATTTGAACAGGCTGCAGGTTTTCTCCGCATAAGAGAGGCGGAGAATCCTCTTGATTCAAGCGCGGTGCATCCCGAGAGCTACAGCATTGTTCAGAAGATGGCTGAGGATCTTTCGTGTTCTGTTGCAGACCTTATGAGCGATAGTAATCTCCGGTCTGCTATAAAACTGGAAAATTACGTTACTGACGTTATTGGAATGCCAACATTGAAGGATATAATGAGCGAGCTTGAAAAGCCTGGACGTGACCCGCGGAAAGAATTTGAACTCTTCAGTTTTAAAGAGGGAGTCACACAAATATCTGATCTAGAGAAGGGTATGGCTCTCTCCGGAGTAGTAACCAATGTTACCGCATTTGGCGCGTTTGTTGACATCGGAGTCCACCAGGACGGGCTCGTCCACATCAGTCATCTGGCTGATAAGTTTGTGGATAACCCGCATAACTTTATCAAAGTGAACCAGAAGGTTCAGGTAACTGTAATTGATGTAGATGCAGAAAGGAAAAGAATTGCCCTTTCTATGAAGAGCAATCCATTTGAAGAGGCTCCGAAAAAAGAAGAGAAGAAAATTGAAAAGCCTTCTGATAAAAAAAAGGAAAAGCTCCAGACAAAAAAGAAAAATTCAGTAGAGAAAAAAAGTGATAAACCTCAATCGCCTTTTTCAGGACTTAAGGATATAATTAAGTGACATCTATTTTATTGACATATTGAGAATTCCATATTCTATTAAATTTTATTTAAGGACTGACACATGACTAATGAAAAGTATACAATCTCCGAGCTTGCAGCGGAATTCGACATAAGCCCTTCTACTATAAGGTTTTACGAGGAAAAGGGGCTTCTTGTGCCGGAGCGGAGTCAGGGAAATCAACGCGTCTATTCTCAGAAACACAGGGTTAGGCTTAAACTTATTCTCAGAGGGAAGAAGTTCGGCGCTTCTCTCGATGAGATAGCAGAGATGATTGGCATGGCTGACACGGATATCAGTGAAGTTGAGCAGATCGACAAAAGTCTCTATTACATAAACAAAAAGTTTGAGGAGGTCCAGATTCATAAAAATGAATTAAAACTTTTTGAAAAAGATCTTCTGGCATTGAAAGAGAAACTCACAATCAGGAAGGATGAGCTTTCACAATAAAAGATTAGTCTTTTTTTATATTTTCAATATTGAAGTTCAATTCATTATAAATTTTAATTCCGTTTTTGTGCAGGAGGTCAGCAGCGATTCCGTTACCGGAAATTTTTCTCCCTGAGAATAATCCATCGTAGACCTGCCCGTAACCGCATGAGGGGCTCCCGGATTTCATAATAGCTTTTGTAATATTATGCCTGAATGCAAGTTGAAGAGACTTTTCTGCACCTGCAATGAATTGGTCCGTGAAATCATCACCTTTAATACTCTTTACTTTTTTTATACCTTCTGTGATAACAATTTCGCAAGAGGGCCTTGGAGTCGGGAGACCTCCGAGTTCTTCAGGACAGAATGGGATTGCTTCGCCATTTTTAACCAGTGATATAATCCTTTCATCGGGAGATGAATTTCCGTCATACCGGCATTGATAACCGGCAAGGCAGGCGCTTACTAAATATTTTAATTTTTTCATAAATAATAGGGAAAGGGCTACCGTTGGCAGCCCCTTCCATCCTGTCATAATAGGTTTTTAAATTTTTTGCTGGCCTTTTTCTTTAACTTATCTTCAGCCTTGGCTTTTGCGGCATCAGCTGCCTTGTCAACAACTGCTCCTGCTATATCTTTTGTGGCATCCTTTACAACATCAGCAAGAGAGCCCAGAACCGGATGAATAAGTTTTGGCGCAGGTTTTGAAGTTGTACCTTTGACTTCATATTTCAGATAGATTGCTCCTTCTTTATTAATAAGAGGTTTAAGTGCGGTATCAGCAATCTGTTCTGCTTTAACATAATCTTTCATCTTTGCAGTAATAGCCTTTTCAGCAAGTTTAGATATTTTCTCTTTAACTTTTAAAGTATGTTTTGCCGCTATTGTCATATCTGTATTAAGGTTAAGAGCCATTGAGGCAATATTTACTTTTCCTCCAAAAGTCAGGATATAGTCGTCATTTCCCAATTTGCCATCTTTCAGGGTCGCAATATTATCCTTATAATGTATTGATACATACCCGTTTTTCCATTCAAGATCCTTTTTCAGAAAATCGAATTTTCCGCAGTATGTTGTAAGTTGTTCAATATTCATCATTTCGTTGAATATCTGAAGTCCTGTGGCTTTTCCGTATGGAGAACCGGCTTTGATAATGATTTCAGGATTCAGGAGTCTGCTTTTTTTATCAAAGGGGATTATATTTCCGTTAAGATCGAGCCCGATATCGAATGACTGGACGGCCCCTGACTCAGCCCTCCCTATGGTTTTTATACCGGCAGCAACTTTAAGAGATATGTTGTCCGACTTATCAAGTTTAGCTGGATCAATTGCAATATCATATACTTTTACTGTGACTTTGTAGATATTAATTTTCTGCCCCGAAAGCTGGTCCGAAAAATTAATATCACCGTTTTCCATGCCTACAGAACCGATATTAATTGCCACAGGAATATCGTCTGCTGTAAGAGGTTTGGCTTTTTCCTTTGCTTTTTCTTTGGCAGCTTCTTCCTCTTCTTTAAGTTTCTTTTCCAGTTCAGCCTGTTCTTCAGGAGTGAGTTTTTTAGATACAAGGAGATCAGAAAAGTTAAAAGCACCGCTTTTGTATCGTACAATATTTATCTTTGGAGAGTATAACATCAGTTCATTAAGAACAAACTGTTTTTTTAGCAGGGGGGGGATAGAAATTTTGAACTTGAGGGATTCCATTGACGCGAAAATATTACTATCAGACACAGGCTTTCCTTTAAGCTCTGAGAGTTCTTTCTCTGCCTTAAAGTTTGATATCTTCACATCGCTTACAGTAAAACCGGAAACAGCAGAAAAGACCCCACCCTGGAAATCTCCAATGCGCACCTGTCTGTGAAGCTGATTCTCCATCTGTTCTTCAACAAATGGTTTATCCACAATAATCATCAGCGCAATCCCTATTCCGATAATTATAACTAAAATTGCTGCAAATATGATTCCGAGCCATTTTAAGACTTTCTTAATAATTGCCATTATGTGCTCCTTGTATAAACTTTAGGGCAATCCCAAAACTACGTTTTCATAAGAGTAGAAAACCCTGCGGGTCTTATAAAGGGTCTGTCGCCCTTTTGGCCCTGCAAAAATTGAGTTATTGTGATTAGCCAGTATTATAATAATTAATAAAATATATGCATAATTGAATTTGTCAAGATATGATTTTATCTGATGAGAATTTAAAGAGTAGAATAGGATTTTTTTATGATTGATAAAATTTAAACTGTAGATAACAGTTTTTTATTAGTATTAAAAATGGAGAATCTGAAATGGCAAAGGCCTATGATAAATATAAAAGCAGAATAGATCTTATTTCATCATTCGGAAGGGAACTTACAAGAAGGTCGGGATCGAGCTGTGAACTCTGTGGAGCTTCAGGCGTGAGTCTTTCTGTTTTTGAAGTTCCCCCTTCTATGGAAGAGCCGGATGCTTCAGAGTGTGTATTTATCTGCAATGAATGCAGGGAGCAGCTTGAAAATCCGAAAAAATTCAGGAACATACACTGGCGATCCCTTACTGAGCGAATATGGAGTGAAATTCCTGCTATAAAAATAATATCCGTAATGATTCTAAAAAAAGTTGCGTTACAGGAAAGCTGGGCAGCAGAGCTGATTGAGGAAGTATATCTTACGTTAGAGGAGAGTGAACGCGTTAATAAATCGGGATTATGAACGTAAGAGCTGATTTTTCAATCAGGAATATTCTCCCTGAGGGATCGGTGGTAGTTCAAGCGGGAATGTTATTGTAAAGATTGTTCCGTTTCCGGATGTATTAACTGATACCTCGGCATTATGCTCGCTGATAATTCTATGACTAAGCGACAGTCCGATCCCGGTCCCTTTTCCTTTTCTCTTGGTTGTGAAAAAGGGGGTCCATATTTTAGGGATAATATCCTCAGGTATACCACAGCCGTTATCTTCAATTATCAGCCATGCGTTTTGTTCATTTGAGCCCGTCATAATTTTTATTTTTCCTGTCAGATCTTTATCATTTTCCCGCCGCGAGTTAATGGCATCACGCGAATTGAGTATAAAATTGATAAAGAGCTGTTCAAGTGAGAGGTTGTCTCCGTAAATTCCAGGAATTGTTTCATCAAGTGTAAACTCAACATCAATGTTACTGTTTCTCATCTGGTTATTAACAAGTTCAATCGCGTTAAGAATACAGGTATTAAGATCAGCAGGCTGGAATGAAAAGCCCCTTTTACGGGAAAATGTCCGTATATGGTCAATGATTGATGATGAGCGGTCAACAAGGGATGAAATTTTTGAAAGGTCAGAAACAGTTTGCATCAGGTCAAGCTCTCCATCGTTAATGTCATCAATAATGTTCTGTGAAATACATTTGATCCCGGTAAGTGGTTGAGCCAGCTCATGGGCGATTCCTGTTGTTATCTCAGCAAGGCTCGCATGACGGGCAATCTGGAGAAGTTCTATATCCTTCTGGGCTATAATTTTTTTTAACTGATCATTATTCTGCTTCTGCCTTGTAATTATCTGATCGAACCTTTTATTAAGAGTGTTGAGGCTTATAATCCTGTGATTGATAGATTCCGCCTGTTTTGCATATTCATAAAGAAGAGAGATATTAGTAAGCGGATATATAATCATCAGGGCAGTTGCTATGGAATTCTCTTTCCCTGTAAAGAAATAGGAGAAGGAGAGCACAGTCGGGGAGATTAAAATCAGAACCGAAATATTTAATTTTATAAAGAATCTTTTCCTTAAAATAATGAGCAGATAAATATATGCGGATAAATGATAGATAAAAATAATATTCAGCATTGTATCCTGAAACAGGTACAATAAAATCGTTGAAAGGACAGCTGTAATACAAATGGCGTTTATATGGGTAAGCTTTTTTAGAGGATAGTAATCAATTATAAGATATATAAAGGTCAGGGGAGAAAGAAAATATCCAACAATTTTTATAATGTTTATGTATGGAAAAAGAATATTTTGACCTGACAGGAAAACCGGGAAGCCGATTAAAATAACCGGTATTGAATTAATAAGCAGCAATCTTCCCTTCCTGTTACGGATAAAGATCAGAAGAAGCAAAGTGTTGTATAATGCGATCGTAAAGAGAAGATCCGGAAGTAATTCTTTCAAAATTGCACCTGAATTAAGGAGTAATAATTTTTTCGTCGTATATAATAACACGGCTGCTTATTGCCAGAAGATATCTTAACCGGATTTTAAATTTCCCTTCAGTATTTTCAATTTTAATCTTCCCCGAAGCTGAATTATTTTTAAGAATAATATTTATCCCGGTAAAGTAACGTGTGAGGTTCTCTCCTCCCGGGCTGAATATCCTTTCATTGGTAAAACCTCTGTCAGCTTTTACGTTGTTAATTTTGATATCCTGTTGTTCAAATTCATTATTTGGAATTATTTCAATAATAATGAGACTGTTGGAGAATTGTTTAAATATTTCCTCATTATTTTTGTTATTAATCCCTGCTTTAATGCGGCCAATAATCGGATTAAAACTGTAAATTATAAACGGTCCACCAGAGGAAGTAATCCTTACTATATTTTCATTATTGGAGCTGTCAAAAGGTGTGAGGAGTAAACTGCCATTGCTTTTTCTGAATAGAGGTGTAACGTCTTTCCCCGCAATTTTCAGGATCCCACCACTGTTTGAAAAGGGGAAAGAATCTTCTGTGTCTCCGTCTCCATTGATGTCTATGTTTCTTTGTGAATAGAGAAAATCCTTTTCGTTGATCCGGTTGTCGATTATGATCCCTTCAATAATTGAGGTTTCACATGGATAGTATATTTTTTCATCCATGAATAACGAAGCATCCAGGGAAGATATTGAAATATTATATTCAATTGAATAACCTGTTTCTGATACCGGTTTCAGAAATGCAGAAAAATTAATTTCCGGCACACTATTTTCCGGCGAACCTTGAACTGAAAAAATAATAATGAAAAGTAATAGAATAGACCTGAAAAATAATTTCATTTTTGCCTCAGATTATCTTAAGTAGAAGTTCATTCATTTTACGTCTTTCGCTGACACTTTCCTCTCCAGGGAACCCGAAGGCGATAAGCGCCACAAATTCATTAGACCCGTCAACGCCAAGTAAGTGGTTAATTTTTTCTTTGTTTTTAAGAATTTCTCCAAGCCATACTGAGCCTATACCTGAATCATGCGCATAGAGAAGCATATTCTGAATGCACGCACCAATGCTCATGAGATCCTTGTCCCTGTTGTAGGCAGCGGGCTGGTTGTAGAATACAGCTATACAAAAATCTGAACCAGAGACAATACTTGAATAATGTGTCATCTCTGAAATCTTTTTTTTATATGAATCGTCTTTGATTATAACAAATCTCCAGGGCTGATTATTGAGCCCGGAGGGAGCCCATCGTGCCGCTTCAAGTATTTCATTTATTAAAATATCCTCAACGGGTTTTTTTTATACCTCCGTATTGACCTTCGTGATCTAATAATATCAAGCAGCTTCATTATTGACTCCGGTTTATATGATACAATAATACATTTTATTGAGGGGCAGATGCAAGATATTTTTGCAGTTCTTTCTTTTTCCTTTCAGAAGAGGCAATATGGTTGTCTATGATTTTTTTAAAATCGAGTTCTCCCCTTACAATTCGGAAGCGTTCAGATTCGATATTACTCAATTTTGTTGTTATTTTGATTTCACTTGCGGATTCAGCGTGTTTTTTTGCCTCTTCCCAGTATGGAATGGCATCATTGTATAGTTTGATGGCTGTATTTATGCTATCAATATTTTCTTTCGCGAAAGGGGCATCATGGAATCTTACCTTTATCCGGTCATATTTCGATCCTATTTTCAGGTAATTCCTCATAATCATGATATTAATATGCATAAACATCAGTTTCCTGTATTTCAGGTATTCCTGTTCTGTATCAACAACCACAAGGGCCTGGGAGGGGTGCCTGAATTTTGAATTAAGGGATGTTTTAAGCATTTCAATATTTTTTCTGAGTGAACTTTCATCGTAATATAGCTTCATCCCAAACAAAAGATAATAATCTTCAAGGTAATGGGGTACAGTGTAGTAATGAAGCCGTACTCTTGGTATGTAATCTGAAAACGGGAGGTATTCATTCTTCTGACTGAAATTCTGGTACTGGTAGTCTTCAGCAGTGACCTGTGTAGAGAATAGAATAACAGATGCCAGTATAATTAAAATTATTTTTCCGGGTTTCATACAGAATTAATATCGGTATAATGGAACCCGGCTTTTAATGATTTATTAATATGTAAATTTAACTGGAATAGCCAAATAGCTTGTTTTAACGGGATAATTAATTATATTAATAATGAGAGGTATTATAGTAAGAGGAGGGGAGGCTTTATATGAAAGGAAAAAAGAAATATCTTATGGCAGTGGGATTTAGTGAAAAACCTGAAGATGTACTTGAGAAGGGGATACAGTTTGCAAAAAAATTTGGAGCATATGTATATGTGCTTCACGTGATAACAGAAATGCCGAAGCTTACTTTTTATTATGACGCATACAGACTCTGGGAGAATTTCCGGGACAGCGCTATTGTTGAGACAATGGATTTATTGAAGAAACATATTACAAAAATTAAAGAGGAGTACAAAGATATTGAACCCCTGGTGGAAGTGGGTGATCCGGGGACAACTATACTTGAAAAAGCGGAAGAGCTTGATGTTGATCTTATTATTCTGGGGCATCACGTAAGGAAGGGTTTAACTCATGTAATGCATCAGAATAGCTGCGAAAGGGTTGTCCGTTTTGCAAAACGCCCTGTGTTGATTTTTAATATAGAGAGTGAAGAGGAGTAATTTATATAGATGAGATATTCAGGAGGGATGGGTCGTGTGAAAATATATGAGTATCTCCCATTTTCATGATTTCTTCAACACTGTAATCTTTATGATCTATACCCCTGATTTTTTCAGCGGCTGTATACCATTTTTTAATTTCAGCGAGGAGGGTGTCCTGCCAGAAGAAATCTTTACCGGCACCCTTACGGTATTGCTCCCAGTAACTGTCAGGTACAAGTGTCCATAGCCATTCATAACTAAAAGGTGAATCTCCCAGGAGTATGACTGTTTTCTCTCCGCATTCTACCCTGAGAGCCTGGTGTCCTGAAGTATGTCCCCCGGTTCGTATTAGTGTAATTCCGGGGAGTAATTCATAATCCCCTTCAATAAGTATAAATTTTTCCCTTAAATAAAACCAGTGGTCAGGACAGAAAGAGGATTCCTCATTTTTTCTGAGGTTGAAAAGTCCATCAATTTCACTCCCCTGAATATATATATCCGCATGAGGAAAATACTTAAGCCCTGCCGCGTGATCCCAGTGGAGATGTGTCTGTACGACCTTTTTAATGTCGCGCGGTTCAAGGTTAAATTTTTTAAGGAGCGCAGGTATTTCCTGTTCAGGATCTCTCTTCCCCCATGAATCGGGCCCTGGTATATGATTAAGGTCAAATCCTGTATCAACAAGAACAGCTTCCCCCGATGAGCTGATAATAAGAAATATAAAGGATGGGATGTTATTCACTTTGGGAAACTTCATATCTCCGTTAAAAGCAACGGTAAAAAAACCTGTGAGAAGAGGATAAATTTTATTTTCCATTTAAGGGAGACCTCATTTTTTAAAACTTTAGTCCGGTAAAATTAAAAGTCAAATCTTTTTATATATAAAGAACGAGATTGCATAATATTAAAATTTTTATAGAATAACTTCAATATTAACCAGGCAGTAACTGTAATTTATTTAAGGACATCAATAAATGTAAATTCATTGACAGTATAGTAAATCAGCTGATAGATTCTGAAAAAATTCAGGAGACTTAATGTGAATATTGACTGGAAAAAATTACAGAATGAATCAGATATAAGGGGAGTCGCGATTGAAAAAGGAAATGATAGAGTAAACCTGACTCCAGGAATAGCCTCCTGTTTGGGCATCGCATTTGTGAAATGGCTCTCCGGGAAAAAGGGGATTAATTCCGGTGATATAAAAATTTCTATAGGAATGGATTCAAGGATTACGGGACCTGCTCTCAAAGAGGGACTTATCTATGGGATTATATCTTCAGGGGCATCTGTATGTGACTGCGGGCTTGCTTCAACACCGGCAATGTTCATGAGCACAAAATTCGATGAGTTCAGGTGTGACGGCGCAGTAATGATAACTGCAAGTCACCTCCCCTTTAACAGGAACGGTTTTAAATTTTTTATTCCGGAAGGTGGGCTGGAGAAGGGTGATATCTCAGCTTTACTTAAAAGTGCCGCGGAACTTCAGGTACCTGAGAAAATTGAAATAACAAAATCGGAGGCCCTTCCGCTTATGGGCAGGTATGCCTCCCTCTTTGTGAAACTGATACGGGATGGGATTAATAGCAGCAGTAATTTTGAGAAGCCTCTCTCCGGAATGAAAATAATTGTAGACGCAGGTAACGGAGCCGGTGGATTCTTCGTTGATAGAGTCCTTAAGCCGCTGGGGGCTGATACAACAGGGAGCCAGTTTCTTGATCCTGATGGGATGTTCCCCAACCATGAGCCGAATCCGGAAAATGATGAGGCAATGGAATCGATTCAAAAAGCGGTTCTCAAATCCCGTGCCGATCTTGGAATAATTTTTGACACTGACGTTGACAGGGCAGCTGTGGTTGACGGTTCAGGGGAGATTATAAACAGAAACACACTCATTGCGCTTATCGCGTCAATCGTTCTTGAAGAACATCCCGGTACAACAATCGTTACAGATTCTGTTACCTCCGATGGCCTTTCTTCTTTTATTGAAGAGACTCTTAAAGGAAAACACCTGAGGTTCAGGCGTGGTTATAAAAATGTTATCAACGAGGCAGTAAGGCTTAATGGCATTGGTGAAGAATGTCACCTTGCAATAGAGACTTCAGGGCATGGAGCAATTAAGGAGAATTATTTCCTTGATGATGGGGCATATCTTGTAGCTAAGATTATCATTCTGGCGGCAAGACTTAAGTTGGAGAAGGGGGAAGGGCTACTTTCTATGCTTAAGGGCCTGAAACAGCCTGCTGAGGAAAAGGAGTTCAGGATTAAACTGCTTGATGAAAATTTTCCAGACCAGGGTAAAAGTATTATCGAGGGGCTGAAATCATATATAAAGGAAGTTGAAGGGTGGGTCCCTGCTCCTGTGAATTATGAGGGGATAAGGGTTTCATGCACAGATGAAGATGAGCAGGGATGGTTTCTGCTCCGGCTGTCTCTTCATGACCCGGTGCTTCCGTTAAATATTGAGTCAGAGGTTGCTGGAGGAGTGAAAAATATCACTATTAAAATCGCTGAGTTTTTTAAGGGATTCAGTAATATAAGTTATGATGCATTGGTAAAGTACTGCGGTGATTGAGTCTTTGTGATATACCCTCATCCCCTGCCCCATTCTCCCGTAGGGAGAATTGAAGAGGGAGAAGGGGGAGTAAAGTAAAGAATTGTTAAAATAATAAATGTTAATAACGCTAAAACCCTCTCCTTTGTCCGGATTTAAAAACGAGAGCGTGTGGCCGACAGGCCGGGTGAGGACGTAGGGTTAATAATGAGGAGAAGATAATGAGATTTCTTGTAGTTGGTTCAGGTGGAAGGGAACATGCGATTGCCTGGAGGCTTATGAATGACGGGAGTGCGACTGAGGTTTATGTTGCACCGGGGAATGGCGGTATTGAAGATAAATTCAGGGTTGATATAAAAGCTGATAATTTTGAAGGCCTTCATAAATTCTGTGTTGATAAGAAGATCGACATGGTTGTTGTAGGCCCGGAAGTCCCGCTTGTTGCAGGAATAGTAGATTTTTTTGAAGAGAAGGGGATCCCATGCTTCGGGCCATCAAAAAAAGCAGCGATGCTCGAGGGGAGCAAGCTCTTCGCGAAAAGAGTGATGGAGACATACGGTGTTCCTACCGCAGGACACTGGGACTTTAACGGTAAATCAGGGATAACAGAATTTGTTAATAAGCAGGAGAAATTCCCCATTGTAATAAAACTCGACGGCCTTGCCGCGGGGAAGGGAGTGGGCATACCTGAAAGCAGGGGCGAGGCCATTGCTTTTATTAATGAGAACGTTAAAGAGAATTCACGTGTCTACGTGGAGGAGTTTCTCGATGGAGAGGAGGCGTCTGTACTTGGAATTTCTGACGGAGAAACGGTTCTTCCCCTTATTGCTGCGCAGGACCACAAGAGGGTCTTCGACGGGGACAAGGGCCCTAACACCGGGGGTATGGGGGCGTACGCGCCAGCACCTGTTGCCACACCTGAAAGGATCGAGTTTATACGCACACAGGTCCTTCAGCCTGTGATTGACGGCATGAAAAAGGAGGGGACTCCGTTTAAAGGTATTCTTTATGCGGGAGTTATGATCACAGATGCGGGGATTAGAGTCCTTGAATTTAACGCAAGGTTCGGAGATCCTGAAACACAGGTAATACTTCCTCTCCTTGATATGAAACTGGGAGATCTCCTTAAGGCTTCTGTGGAGTGTAACCTTAAAAATATAGATCTGAAATTCAAAAAGGCACATGCGATGACTGTAGTTATGGCTGCGGGTGGCTATCCCGGAAGTTATGAGAAGGGTAAAGTTATTACCGGTCTTGATAAAGTTTCTGATGGCATCATGGTATTTCATGCGGGGACAGACAGAAATGGCGGAGATGTGATAACATCGGGTGGAAGGGTGCTCAATGTCACCGCATTTGGGGATACTCTTAAAGAAGCGAAGGATAAAATCTACACCGGGATTGACGTAATAAAGTTTGATGGCGCATTCTACAGGAAGGATATAGGATACAGGGCATTATGAATTCAGATCCCGGAAAGAAAAAGACTCCTGTTGTAAAAAAAATAAAATCCAGTGAAAGTGAACTGAAAAGGCTTATGGAAAGCATTTCTCATCCTTCACCCGGGGCTATAACTCCCTACTATAGAACTGAAGGATTTATTTTATACAATAATGATTCTCTTGAGATTCTTGAACGTATTCCCGAAAATTCAGTGAATATGATCTTTGCCGATCCTCCCTATATGCTTTCCAATGATGGGTTTACATGCCAGAATGGTAGAATGGTAAGCGTTAATAAAGGGAAGTGGGATAAAAGCAGCGGTTTTGATGAGGACATGAAGTTCCATGAGGCATGGATCTCCGCGTGCAGAAGGGTTCTTAAGCCTGAAGGAACAATCTGGATCAGCGGAACATATCACAGCATATATCAGTGCGGATTTATTCTCCAGAAGCTGAATTTTCATATGCTTAATGACATTACATGGTTCAAACCGAATGCAGCTCCTAACCTGAGCTGCAGGTTTTTCACAGCATCACATGAAACAGTCCTCTGGGCGCGAAAGGATAAACAGGCGAAGCATACATTTAATTATGAGGAAATGAAGTTTGGTAAATTTTCAGAAGACCCGATGAAAAAGCCGGAGATGCAGATGAGATCCGTATGGAGCATACCAACCCCCCCTCAGAGTGAAAAGGAGTTCGGCAAACACCCTACACAGAAGCCTCTGGCCCTTCTTAAAAGAATTGTTATGGCCTCCACTAATCCCGGAGATGTAATAATAGATCCGTTTAATGGAGCGGG
>CAZVFJ010000002.1:14242-41396 GCA_964625825.1 uncultured Leptospirales bacterium
CCGGAGATAGAAATTATATAGGCATCGAACTTAACCATGACTATTGTGACCTTACGGTAAAGCGTGTTGAAAGGATGAAGGGGATAAATGGCGGAGTTAAATAAAAAGAAAGGCTCCCTCGCGAGCGGCCAGGGTAAGGTCCTTGAGGAAAATGTGATTTCTACTTTTTCACGAAAAGGATTTGAGGTTGTTATGTGGAGCGACTGGAACAGAAACCGTCATAGGTACGGAGACGAACTCCTCTTAAAGAATGCCCCATTTAAAAATATATACGGACATGACGGATATACTGAATTTCTCCTGAAATCAGAAAAATATGAACTTGAAATTCGCATTGAATGCAAGTGGCAGCAGTCAGCAGGGAGTGTTGATGAGAAATTTCCTTACCTGTACCTGAACTGTATTGAAGCGATGCCTGAAAATCATATAGCAATCATAATTGACGGTGGCGGAGCAAAGGAGGGTGCGGTAAGGTGGCTTAAAAACGCTGCGGAGAAGAGACTCTTTACTGATGAAAAATCCTCCCGAAAAATAATAGATATTTTCAGCCTCAGTGAATTCATTCAATGGGCCAACGTTAAATTCAGATAAAAATCTGACATAATTTAATTCACCCCCCCCCGGGTGAATGTAAAACAATTACCGTAATAAAGCAGACATTTTTTTCATTTTTTATTTTGACATAAGGGGAGAATGTCTATATCTTATAAGAGCACAGTATTCTGTTTGCACTCTAAAAAATATTTTTTATAATGAACTATCAAAAAAGTAATAATGATAAAATGTTTTATTAGGGCGGAGGTTTTTGCATGAAAGAAAAAGAAACTCTTGAGAAACTTGAATTTACGCTGAAAAAGAAAGAGCAAGAAGCTTTAGAGGCCAAAAATAAAGGAATGCATACAACATACGGCAACCTGTTGCTTGAAATTAATCTTCTAAAAAATAAAATGAAGAAGATGCAGATGGGGACCAGGTAAAAATGTTTATACTACAAGAGTGTATCAGTTCTCTTTTGCATGTATAATCTGTTTATATTTTTCTGTAAGTTCTTTCATATTTAATGCTCTTCCACATTCCGGCAATGATGAGTCGAAAGTTGCTCCGTATCCTTTCGTTTTTATGCGTGAGTCGAGCACGGCTACTATTCCCTTATCAGTTTCGCGGCGAATAAGTCTCCCTGTGCCCTGCTTCATTTTTAAAACAGCATCAGGGATTTGTAGCGAAATGAAAGGATTTCTCCCTTCGTTTCTGATTTTTTCAACTTTAGCTTCCATTATCGGGGTGTCCGGGACAGCAAAAGGGAGACGCGCGATAATCACACCTTTCAATAGATCTCCCGGCAGATCTATTCCCTGCCAGAAGGAGTGTGTACCCATGAGAACCGATCCCGAGTGACGGATGTATGCGTGGAGAGCTTTTGAAGCGCTCATCTCATCCTGGGAGTAGATTTTATTATCAATTATATCTTCAAGAATATTCTTTACGCTCTTCAGTGTGCTGTAGGAGGTGAAGAGCAGGAGGCAGTTCCCTCCCAGTATGTTTATAATTTCAGCAGATACCTTTGCTGCGGCCTCGGTGTATCGGGGCTCCTCCGGGGATGGGATGTCGGCTCCAAGATATATCACCATCTGCTCTTTGTAGTTGAATGGCGATTTAAGGACAATGCCGCTCCCCCTTTCGAAACCGATAGTATTCATAAAGAAGGAGAAATCGTTTTTTATAGAAAGGGTTGCGGAAACAAAGAGTGATGATTCATAGAAGGAGAAAACATCGTGCCGCATTATGTTGTCAATTGTTATCGGTCTCGCGGTAAGGGAAACATTACCGAGAAGATCGCGTTCACTCCTTTCTATCCAGTAAACATAGCCTGGAAGGTTGAGGGAAAGAAATGAACCGAGCGATTCAAAATATCCCTTTACGCGGGAACGTGCAGGCTCGAACTCCATCCTGAAATCTTCATCGTCGCAGTCTTTTTCACATTTCTCAAGGATCGAAAGAAATTTTTCTATGTTAAGAAGAAGTTTTTCCCCGAGTTTAATTTCGCTTTTTATCCTCTTAACAGTTTCACCTTCATTAAAGAGAGCCCTTACTTTTTCAAAGAAGATATTTGCTTCTTTCGCAATAAGTTCAATTGCAGTAATTGCATCCTCCCTTGTCTCACCGCTTTTGAAGGAGTTTACTATCCCCCACTTTCCCCGGTGGTAAAATCGTTGAAGGAGACTCATGAGGAGATCGTAATCTATGGAGAAACCGAGTTGACGCGACGCAATATTCTCCACCGAGTGAGCTTCATCAAAAATTACTGTCTCTGTTACCGGGAGGTAGGTTTTACCTGATGCGATATTAGAAAAAAAGAGGTAGTGGTTCATCACAAGAAGGTCTGACTGTATCCATTCCCGCCGGGCAGCCTGGAAAGGGCAGATTGAAGATACCGGGCATCTCTGCTGGTCACACAGTTCGGAGTCTCGACATATCTCCCCCCAGAGATAAGACGGGACATCAGCCTCATACGAGGTAAATATCTTCCTTTCACTGAAAAGTGCTGTTACCCTGTTAAGATACTCAATGTCACCCTTTTCAAATTCGCCCTTTTTTAGAAACCGTTCAAATCTTCTGCGGCAGGGATAATTGGCGCTTCCGAGGCATAATGAAAATTTAAAGTCAGAATCAAGATATTTCCGGAAAATATTCTGCGCGACAGGTATATCTTTATCTGTGAGTTGGCGCTGCAGGGCGCGGGTCTCTGTTGAAACGGCGATTCTTTTTCCGCTTTCAAGGGCATGAATTATTGCGGGGATAAGGTAAGCCATTGTCTTCCCTGTGCCTGTACCTGCTTCAATGATTCCGTTTTCAGAATCTGCAAGGTGCTCCTGTATAAAACGCGCCATGTCAAGCTGGCTCTCCCTGAATTCATACTCAGGCAGTTCAAGATCAAGATAGCCCCCGGGGCCGAATATATCATTCATTCTGAATTAACTCTCTCAGATAACAGCGGAGTTTAGGCTAAACATCTGTTTGTTTATCTGTTACCGGAAGGGGCTATTATAATCAAGACCTTTTTTTAAGGATGAAGATAATTAGAATTATGGCTATAATAAATATTATAGCCGTGTATGAAGGAAGTTTAAAGTATTCCATGATTATTGCTATAAACGGGGTGAGGATAAATATCAGGGTAATTATTTTTACTGCGTTTTTTTCTTCAGGATAATCTGTTTCATCATTTTCTGAGGGCGGAGTCTCCTCTTTTTGCTGAACGGGTATTGGCGGTATGTTCTGCCTTCCGGTTCTGCTGTAGGTTGTTTTTATATCCGGAGTTGTATTTTCTTCTATATCAAAGGCCGTTTCACCATATTTTTTCAGAATGGAGGATATTTTGCTGATATGGTTTATCTCTCCGCACGAACCGCATATCACTGATGTGGTTGTGTCAGGGACTTCAATTTCATAGCCGCATTTACTGCATTTGATTTTTATGAACTTCATAATAATTCCTATACACAGATATTACAATAAGACATTTGAATATTCAATCAGTTTAAGGAATGTTTTTAAGTTTTTTATTCTGAACTATCAGAGATCGAATACTCAAGCAGTGCTGAAACAGTGCCTCCGCTAACTGTTGGAGTAGCTGTAACAGTTTTAATCTTTGTGGATTCTTTAAATAAATAGATCGTTATTGATGTTGTATCTGTAGTTGACCCGCTTGCAGAAATAGTGATGGATTCATCCGGAGCTATTGGAGCTTCATAAATATAGTTGGTAGTACTGTCTGTCATGAGTGTCCCGGCGAAGTTTGTTGGAGTATCGACATCAGCAAAATAGTAGCCGGTAAAACTTTCTCCTGATGATATAACTTTGAAGTTATAAATAGTCCCGTCATCTTCAGTATCATTACAACCGGTAGAAATAAATGATATTAGCAGAAGTATAAAAATAAAAAATTTAGCTGAGAGCTTCATATTAAATTTCCTGTGGTAATTCCAGTCTGGATATATAAAAATATCCATAGTTTTAACTAGTGTCAAGTTTATATTTGCAAATGAAAATAGCAGCCAGCTGTTTTTAAAATCAGGGCGTCGAAAATATTATCTTACCTGACCCGCTGAAATCATAGTTACCCAGGTGAGATACCATCTTCCTGAAAGAGATGGAATTCAATGTTTCAATAAAAGCCTGTACTTCATCCCTGAAAAAAGTCTCCTGAAGCAGTATCATGTCAAAATTTTCTTTTAAAAGTGGAAAGAATTTAAGTCCGAGAATTTTCGCGATTGCGTTTGTAGCAATACCGGTATCGCAATCCTCGTTAATTATTCTCAGGCCGATTTCAAGGTGAGTATTGACTTCTGACATATATCCTGAAATATCATCTTTGCTGATTTTTTCTGTCTCAAGAAATGTATCAGTGACAATTCTTGTGCCTGAGCCTTCCTGCCTGTTTATAAAGCGGAGTTTTTTCTCCGCGATAATTGAAAAATTCATGGTTTTATATTTTGAGTCAGCGGGGAGAATAAAACCGAGTTCTCTCCGGAAAAGATGTACTATAACTATTTTTTTGTGCGGGATAAGCTCAGTGAGTATATCCATATCATATTCCCCTGTAACGGGATTAGCCAGATGACACCATGCTATATCCGTAAGGCCTGTTCCAAGCAGCCTGAGGCCTTCTGTGCTCCCTGTGATTGATGAAAAGATATGTTTTGTGTTTTCCCCTTCTTTTATATGGTTTATAAGAATGTCAAGTACAGGATCATTGCTTCCTGCCGCGAAAAGATCTTCCGAGGCGCTTCTTGCTGATTCATCAAAAACAGGCCCCTCCTTCAGGGCGCTAATCGTTATCCACCTGTCTATAAGCCGTTTAGGGAATATCCATTTTCCTGTTACCCGTGTGCATGGTATTTTTTTTGCTTTTATCAGTGAATAAACCTGTTTCTCATTAATACCAAGGTATTCGGCAACTTCCTTTGTGCTCATATTTTCAACTGGCATCGGATCCTCCGCAGGGATATCTATTTCATAATAGTTTAACAAAAAGTATTTTCGGGATTAATTACATTAATTAGAATAATAATGCCGGAGGGGGGTGTCAATTAAATAACTGAGAGGGGGAGTTTAGATGATCTATTATCTTACAAAATAATAAGCTAAAGGAGTTTTAAATGAAAAGATATGGATTGATGACTTCAGCAATACTGATTGCAGTTTTTCTATTTCACAGTTAAGGAACAGAAAAACGCTATTCTGATTATCGGGAACTCTATTGATAGAGAGAAAGAGGCAGCTGAAGATATTAATTATTACCGGAATTGAGAAGAACGGTTAAAAAAAATAGTAGCGCGGATTCTATCGGAAAAGAGTATAGACATTAAAACAGAAGTTAAAAAAGTTTTTTTATTATAATATGGATGATCGGATAGCAGACCAGGTTTTAAAAGGGAAGGGTATGCGAAAGTCAAAGAAGGGGATGCGAAATGAGTGAAATTTTTGTATGCATAGACGATACTGATAACCTTGAGAGTAAGGGGACAGGGCACCTCGCGGAGATCCTCAGGCGAGACATTGAAACTCTTTTCGGAGGAAAAACATCCCGGATAACACGCCATCAGCTTTTTGTTTCTGAGGAGATTCCTTATACTTCGCATAACAGCACTATGTGTTTTAAGGGGGAGGTTGATCTTTCATGCCTGAATGATCTAATTTCACATGCCGGAGAATTTCTTGAAAAACAGAGCGCGGAAGGGTCAGATCCGGGCCTGTGCGTTGCGGTTGCTGACAGGATAAATGAAAGGGAGAAGCTTATAAGTTTCGGCTGTGACGCTACATGCAGGGTCCTTACAAAAGAAAACGCTTTTAAACTTGCTGTTGAGACAGGAGTTCATCTCTCTGAACATGGGGGTACGGGCGGAGGAATTATAGGAGCCCTTGCAGGAGTAGGCCTCCGCCTGGGCGGTAACAATGGAAGGTTTAAGGGGTGGCTGGACGTAAAGGAAACAGACAGGATGATCACTGTTGAAAGGCTTCTCAGTGGTTATGATATAGATGAAATCAGGGATGTACACGGAGAAGTACTTCAGCTTGAGGATAGCATCTCTCTCGAAGAAAGAATTAAAACAGTGCTTCTTGACGGACTATGTGTACTCCCTGTGAAGAAAGATGCGGCTAAAAGTTCCGGCTGGGTGAATCTCAGCAAAGATGAGATTAGAAAGTATTAATTTTTTAAAATTTTTTAAAAAAAATATCCAGGTCGTATTTAAGGATAAAAAGTTGGTTTTTCCAGCTTTAAGCGATTAACTGGTTTATTAAGTATTATAGTTAATAATTATAACCCTTTTTTATGAAAATTCAGCTGAAGAATTCCTTTAATAAATAACTTCTATCATGTAAAGGGAATAGTGGCAGGTAACAAAGACTTGCACGGATAATTCTTATATATTAGAAAGGATAGATATTATTTAAGGAGAAAAATCATGGCAGGGAAAATTTTTTACAGGGAAAGGAGAAAAGTAGAAAAGGGTGAAGAGAAACCGAGATTTGCGGTTGCTGCTGTGTATGACATGGAACTCCAGATTGTTTCTGAGCATTTCAGAAAATCTGAACTGGAGGAGATTGCGGCTGCTACAGGGGCGGAACTTATTCTTCTGGCCAACGAGAAAAAAACTAAAAAGCATGGCGACTGATTAGGTTTTTTGTTTTAGCCATGGAAATAAAGACACCGGAAACAGATTTAAAAATCCGGGATGTTTTTTTGTAGCAAATAATTATAAAATATTTAATTCAATATAGTAAAAACTCCAGAGAGGAATTATGGCATTGATACGGGAAAAGGACGGAAAACGTCTTCATATAAAGAGCAAACTAATGGGTGAAAGCCTTATGGGGAAAGACCTCCTGGCTAATCTCAATGTTGTCCCTCAGCAGAGATTATTTCCTGATGTTAATATAATGAAAGTGGGAGGCCAGTCGATCTCTGACAGAGGGGCAAAGGCTCTCCCCCAGGTCGTGAAGGAGATTGGCGCTAACAGGGATAAACATAAGATGCTTATTACTACAGGTGGAGGAACAAGGAGCAGGCATATTTATTCTCTTGGGATGGAACTCGGTATGCCGACAGGTATGATGGGAAAGTTCGGGAGCGCCATTTCTGAGCAGAATGCTTTAATGGTTGCAACACTTCTCTCACAATGGGGTGGCATACAGATAGGAGCTGATCAGCTTCTGGAATTATCTCTTTATTATGATCAGAAAGCTATACCTGTAATCCCTGCAATGCCTCCGTATGATCTATTCTCAATCCCTTCAAAAAACGGAAGGATCCCAAACCTGCGTACTGATTCGGGTACAATTATACTCGCTGACCTTATAGGCGCAAAGAGCTGTATTTTTATCAAGGATGAAAAGGGACTTTATACTGATGACCCTAAAAAGAATCCGGATGCGGTTTTTATTCCTAAAATAAGCGCTGAGGAACTTATAGAAAAAGATCTACCGGATCTTGCGATTGAACGTACATGCCTCACAATTCTCCAGGACAGCGAAGTTGTAAACTCGGTCCAGATCATTAATGGGCTGGAAGAGGGCAATATCACAAAAGCACTCAATGGTGAGCATGTTGGTACGATAATCTACTCTGAAAAAAAATGATTCAAAAAATTTCCGCGAATTTTATAATCTTAATTTAAAAAGGTATGCGTCAGAAAGGCCAGGCGTATATTTTTTTAGAATTTATATTCTATCTGTAGCAATATTAATAATTATATTATTATCTGTAAAATAATTTTATAAAGATTAGCTTTAAACTCTTCCCCGGGGTGTCTTACCCGAAAAATTGGAAAAAGTAATATATGGCATTAAGTTACATTTACTTTACTTTTAAAAAAATTTAATTTCAATTAATAATTAACCGGGTGAAATTATGAAAAGCAATCTTATAAAAAAAATAGACGATTATATCTACGAGATTCCCGCCGACGCAAAAAAGGGTATGAATGTCCCTGCGAGGATATATGCTTCTGAGGCTCTAATCAATGATATGGATGAGGCCGTATTTACACAGATAACAAATGTTGCAACACTCCCCGGGATAATCGGTGAAGCTGCATGCATGCCTGACGGACATTCCGGGTACGGGTTTCCTATTGGCGGAGTGTCAGCAATTGATCCTGAGACCGGAATAATTTCGCCGGGGGGGATCGGTTTTGATATTAATTGCGGGGTAAGGCTTCTGTCCACGAACCTTACCTATGATGAAGTTCATCCGAAAATGAAAGAGATCGTTGATGCATTTTTCAGGGGGATTCCGTCGGGAGTGGGGTCCCATGGTATAGTTTCACTTTCGAGCGGGAAGTTCGATGATGCGATGACTGGAGGGATTGAGTGGGGTGTGAAAAACGGTTATGGGGAAAAGAGTGATATAGATTTCTGTGAAGAGAATGGTAAAATTTCAGGAGCAGACCCGGATTGCGTTTCCGGCAAAGCCAGGGAGAGGGGGGCTCACCAGGTAGGCTCTCTTGGTTCAGGGAACCATTATCTTGAAATTCAGGTAGCCCGCAAGGGTAATATTTATGACAGAGATACAGCCCGGCTCTTCGGCATTGAAGGGGAGAACTCTATCGTGATAATGATTCATACCGGGAGCCGCGGTTTCGGGCATCAGATTGCAACAGATTATCTCCACAGTTTTTCAACTCTTCAGAATAAGTTCGGATATTCCCTCCCGGACAGGGAACTTGCGTGTGCCCCTTTCCACTCCGATGAAGGACAGAGATATTTCCGGGCAATGAACTGCGCGATTAATATTGCGTTTCTGAACAGGCAGCTTATCAAGCAGAGGGTGAAGGAGATTCTCTTCGATATCTTTGGTAAAAAAAACGGCTTAAGGGTGGAGACTGTTTATGATGTATGTCACAATACGGCAAAACTTGAGCAACATAAAGTTAACGGCAATTTGAAGGAGATCCTCATACACAGAAAGGGAGCAACAAGGGCTTTCCCTCCGGGGAGCAGTGACATCCCTGAAAAGTATCGCACCGCGGGGCAGCCTGTACTTATTGGCGGAAGTATGGAATCCGGCTCATATATTATGTGCGGGACAGAATCGGCGGAGAGGACTTTCTACACAACGGTTCACGGGAGCGGAAGGGTAATGTCCCGCCACCAGGCGAAAAGCAGATTTAACGGGCGCGAGCTCCAGAGAGATATGGAGTCCAGGGGAATCTATATCCGCACTGCTTCATATTCAGGGCTCGCTGAGGAGGCTGGCGGCGCGTACAAGAACGTAGACGAAGTTGTCACAGCAGCTGAAAAGTGCGGGCTGGGGCGGGTTGTTGCCAAGCTTACTCCCCTGGGGAATATTAAGGGATAACATGGATTACGAAGTTATTGAAGGGATTACGCACGCTGATGTCGCAGTTAGGGTTAAGGGGGGATCTTACGATGACCTTTTTTTAAAAGGGGGGAAGGCTCTCATCTGCGAGATGGTGGAAAATTATGATGATATTCTGCCGGAAATAAAAAAGGCTGGAGTCCTGAAAAATATCAGTATTGAACTTCTATATTTTGAGTTTCTGAATGAGATTCTTTTTTTTAAGGATGCGGAGGGGCTTTTGCTTTTTCCGGAGAGTGTTGAGATTACTGAAGTTAACAGTGAATATATATGTTCATTCGTTCTTTCTGGTGAAAAGATATTAAGGTGTAAGCATAATTTCAGGGTTGATGTTAAGGCAGTTACAATGCATGGACTTCAGATTTATGTTGAGAACGGAGTCTATACAGCAGAGAGTGTTTTTGATGTATAGAGGTTTCTCAGGTGTCTAACATGTCATGACAGACATAACAACCATCGAATTATTCGCCTCATATTAAAAAGCGGCTATAATCTGATTGATTTTTTTGTAATATGACATTAATTTAAGCTGGGCATTAAAGAATATTATTATCTACGCGGTACTGTTCTGCATTATTTAAAAACAGAGAAAGAATATTGATGAAGCTTGGGAGTTTTTATGAATACATATCTGAAAACGCTTGTTGTTGATGTAAGCACCGGTTTCTACAGGATCAACCGTTATAAGGTCGGGGATTTCTTCGGACCGGTTGACCTTGGCCTTCATCTTTCAAGGCGATACGGCAGTCTTAATATAGGGGCAGGACTTCTTGCCGGATCAATTTTTCCCGGTTCCAACAGGCTTATTGTCACAGGATTTTCTCCGGGGTGGGCAGGATTTTATATATCAACAATGGGTGGTGCGGGCCTTGTTTTCAATAACCTCGGTATTGATATGCTGGCGATTACAAGCAAAGCGCCAATGCCATCAATACTTTATCTTAACAGGATTCACGGAGAAGAGATCCAACTTGGCGTACACCCTGTTGATATAGGGAATGTCTGGAATTCGGGGAGAGGGGGGATCTATTCTCTCACTGACTATACTTATAACAATTTCGGGAAATTATATGATAATGACCCGCGGATACTCGTAACCGGCCCGGCAGCGGCAGTAACAGGAATAGGTGCCCTTGCCTCGATGCCGATAAAAAAGGGTGAAATAACATACGTGGACACATGGGCGGGACGAGGCGGCTTCGGATCAAAAATGTTCCAGGAGCATGGCATTGCCGCGGTTATCTACGGAGGTACTTTTATTGATGATGACTTTCGTGACCGAAAAGTTGCAGACCAGTGGTTTGTTGACAAGTATAATAAGAAGCTTGCCGCAAAAGATATTGAGGCAACAGCCAAATACAGGTTTGAACCGAATTTTGATACTGGCGGCACTTTCGGAGTAAATTACGCCACACTGGGGGGGCGGATGATCTCCTTTAATTACCGCAGTATATACTGGAGCGAGGAGAAACGTCTTGAGGTGCATGAGAAGTTTGTGAGAAACCATTACCTTAAGCAGTTCAATGAGGAGACAATCAAACCGCAGAAACAGACTACATGCGGAGAGCCATGTGCCGCTGTCTGTAAAAAGATGAATGATATATATAAAAAGGATTATGAACCTTATCAGACAATGGGTCCCCTTTCAGGTATTTTTGATCAGAGGGCTGCGGAGAAATTGAACCATCACTGCGATATCTACGGTTTTGACGCGATCTCAGCCGGTGGTGTAGTGGCGTGGATGCTTGATTGTCTTGCTGACAAACTTGTCACCTGCGAAGATCTTGGAATATCCCAAAAGACTCCTAATTTTGATCCCGATAATTTTGATGTCGTAGCTGATTCGATGAATAACGCTGAAATCGGGTGCGAGATACTTGATTCTATTATAGAAAAAAGGGGAGTCATGGATCTGCGGGCCGGGGCGCGAAAGCTCGCGAGAAGGCTGGCCGGAGCAAAAAGTCCGGAGATACTTAACAGGTTTGTTACTAATGGTTTTGCACGAAATGGATGGATGGTTCCCAACCAGTACTGGACACCGGGAGTCCTCTCACCAATGGCGATAATGGGTAAGTACTTTATGCATTATGGTGAAGAATTTCTTCCGCCAAGAGAATTGGGGCGACAGGATGCAGAGAGGTTCAAGAAGGAGCTGATTATTGATAACATGGGCACATGCAGGTTTCACAGAAAGTGGGCCGAAGAGATGATACCTGAAGTAATGGGCTCACTTTTCGGCATGGAGAAAGAATACCTGTATAAAATATCCCGTGCAGCAGCAAGGATTAATAGCAGGAATGCCTCTGTTTTCTGGGAGAGTGAAAGAAATATAGATTTTGTATATAGATTTCTTATAAGAAAAAGAGATGTTGACGGGGAGAAGCATCCCGAACTGGAAAATTGGATTGCCGCCTTTGAAAAAGATAAATATGAAGCGGCGCTTGATTTCTGGTACGAGATCCACAAGGGAATCCAGGAGACTCTGAAGGATTATTAATGATACTTCTCAATAACTGATTACAAAAAAACCGTACTGGGCAAGGAGGTTAGAGGCAATATTAATCACTTTCGATTTATCAACTCCGGATATTGAAAAATGTTTTTCTGAAATTATTCTGAAAGAAAAATCATGAGACATCCGGTTCATATCCTCAATTGTGAGGAGGTGAATGTTTGGTGAATCATACCACTGGTACGGAAGGAGTTTGTTTACTGGCATCTTCCCTCTGAACATCAGGTATAATCTTGTGCGGTAGTATCCGAAGTTCGGGAAGCTGATAATAGCTTTTTTCCCTATGCGTAGAACTTCTTTGATTACGTAATCAGGTCTTTTCGTGTTTTGAATTGTCTGGTTTACTATAACATAGTCAAAAGAGTTATCTCTGTAGTCACTGAGTCCTTCGTCAATGTCCGCCTGATAGCAGTAGACTCCCTTTTCAACACACTGGCTTACTCCCTCTTCAGAAATTTCTACTCCGAAGCCGCTGACTTTTTTCTGCTCATACAGTAATTTAAGGAGTGTACCGTCGCCGCAACCAAGGTCGAGTACACGTGAGCCCTCCGGTATTTCTTCTATGACAAGGTCGTATCCTATTTTAGGTTCGGTCATTTACATCTCACTCTTGCGTAGTTCGCTTTTTAAAAAATTTCTGATATTCTTTTCAAGAAGATCATTTGGTAGCAGAAAAGCATCGTGGCCGTTATCAGTTTCTATATCTGTGTAGTTAACATTTTTGCCGTTAACCCTGAGAGCCCTGACAATCTCCTTCGCGTTACTGCCCGGGTAGAGCCAGTCAGTTGTAAAACTTATAACAAGAAAATTAGCGCTGACATTTTCAAAAGCAGCCGTGAGGCTCCCGCCGTAATCCGATTTGAGGTCAAAGTGATCAATAGCTCGTGTAATATATATGTAGGAGTTTGCATCAAACCTTTCAACAAATTTTATACCCTGGTGGCGCAGATAGGATTCCACCATAAATTCAGGATTCATGTCATTGCCGGCATTTGCTGAATCCTGAAATTTTCTCCCGAATTTTTCATGCATATGCTTTTCTGAAAGATAGGTGATATGGGCTATCATCCTTGCAAGAGAGAGGCCCGCTTTAGGTATTGAAGAGTGGTAATAGTTTCCGCTGTTCCAGCGGTGGTCGTTATATATAGCCTGTCTGCCTACTTCGTTAAAGGCGATCCCCTGAGCAGAAAGGGACGCTGATGTTGCTAATGCTATGCATGATTCAACCATATCCGGATAGGAGATTGTCCATTGAAGAGCCTGCATACCGCCCATTGAGCCTCCTGCTACAGCGAGCAGTTTTTTTATGCCGAGGTGATCAACCAGTTTTTTTTGCGCATTAACCATGTCGCTGATTGTAATCAGCGGGAAGTTCATTGCGTAGGGGTCCCCTGTTTCAGGGTTTATAGAGGCCGGTCCTGTCGAACCTGAACAGCCGCCGATTACATTGGAACATATAATAAAATATTTATCTGTATCAAAAGCTTTTCCGGGGCCGATAAATCCATCCCACCAGCCCGGATTTTTATCCTTCTCCGAATGATATCCCGCCGCGTGGGCGCTTCCTGAAAGTGCGTGTTCAATAAGTACCGCGTTGCTTTTATTTCCGTTAAGTGTGCCGTAAGTTTCGTATGCGATTGTAACAGGGCCGAGCTTTCTGCCGATATTGAGCGTAAAGAGGTCAGGTGGATCCCCGAAGGTAAAATACTCCGTTTTGACAAAATTAGACGGCTGTTGTTCAAATTCGTTTTCTTTTTTGGTCATTAAAAACCGCCTCCGGAACAGACAGCGGGTTGAATCAAAAACCGGCTGTCTCATCTTCCGGATAATTTCTGATATTGTAAATTATCCGCTGGAGTTAGCACCTGCTCATTGTGTCAAGTGGTTGCCGCGGCATCCCCGGGCCAGTCCCTCCGCCGCTCTTGATAAGACTTCAGTTAGAATTAAGATGCTAATAATTCAGAGTCATTTATCTGTCAAACAAAAAAGTACACTATTGTAAAACTGCATATCGCTCTCGCGGGGAACCATGCTGGATTATTTAATGATCTTTACCACATAGGCCCGGTTAGTATAAAAGGCTTTGAAAAAAAATGATCAGGCAAGGAGTTTGAGTGCATCTTTGATTATTTCCTCAAGAGTAGCGCTTTTTGAGTTTTTAAGAATTTCATTTACACAGGCAGCGGCCCTGGTTTCATCAAAGCCGAGAGCCGTGAGGGCTTCCACTGCGTCATGCCTGTCTGAAGAGGCGGATGAAACCGGACCGGATATTCGTTCAAGTTGAGGAAGTTTTCTCTTCAGATCGAATATAAGTTTTTCAGCTTTTGACTTTCCTATTCCCGGAATTTTAGTCAGCGCGGCAATATTTCCATTTTTAACAGAATCTATAAGCCTGTCCGGTTGCATTCCGGAGAGGAGAGATATTGCCATTGAGGGGCCGATACCGCTTACTCCAATAAGTGATTTGAAGAGGTCCCTCTCTATCCTTGAGTGAAATCCAAACAGGCGAAACTGATCTTCTTTATGCATGGTATAAACAAGAAGAGTCGTTTGAGTCTCTCCCTGTATCTTTTCATATGTTGAGAATGGAATTGTAAGTTCAAAGCCGATTCCGTTAACGTTAATAATTACTTCAGTCGGTTTGAGGTCCTCAATTAAACCTTTAAGTTTTCCTATCATTATATTTCTGACCGTATGATTAAGTTAAATAATTTGCAGCATTTTAAGAGAAGAAATTATATAAATGTTTCAATATTTTTAATTTTTGAAGTAAAATTTATTCTATTATCCCAGCAGCGGATATCAGGAGAGATAATAGAATTTATATTCAGGAATTATTACTGAAATATTTTAAAAATTTTTCATGATAAACTGTTCCATATAAAGCTTTTCTGCAAGCTTGAGATTAGAAACATTCAGTCTTATCATATCATCCTTGAATGCCCTTAAATCGGATATATCTACCATGTTTTTAAAATCAGTGCCGCCATAGCTGAATTTCCTGATCAGGTTGTTAAGCGAAGATATTCCTTTTTTGCTTACAATCAGTATCTCCTCTGTGGCGAGATCTATTGAGCTTCTGACTAAAGCTATTTCAGACTTTTTCATCTCCATCTCCGAATACCTTTTTCCGAAGACTTTATGAAAATATGTAATAGAGTCCCGGCCATTGATAAAATTATATGTACCGGAAAATATTGCAAAGATGGCAGTGATCAGAAGTGAAAGAAGTATTCCGAGCAGTGTATATATAATGATAACAACAAAAGGATTAATGTTGCCTGCCGGAACAGCAGAGAAATGAATAATATGGAAAAACCCGTAATAGATACAGAATAAAAAAGCAATCTGGATTGGGTTATATTTTACCTTCCATGAAAGTTCCACTGAATCCCTTTTTTCTATGGTTCTGATGCTCGTGTTGTCAGAGAGAACTATGGCGTAGGGATTATAGGTTTTACGTTTTTCAACAAGGTCTGATGGTAGTTCGCTGTTCTGGGTAATTTTAAGCCCCATGGTCTTTTCGAATTTATCGCTGAATGAAAGCGCTTTTTTCTCATCTTCAAAGCGGGCAATAAGCATAAGGGAGCCGTACCTGTTTCTCAGCATTATCTCATACTCCGGCTTTTCCCTGTTGATAAGGTACTGGATAATAATTTCATTGAAGTATTTGAAAGGTATCTTCAGAGGGGAGATATCCCACCCTGTTGATTCAACAAGGCTCAAAAACCCCGGGTCTTCGTTAATGAGGATTTTATAATACTTGGAATTAAATAAGAGAAATAGTCCGCTAAAGAGAAAAATGATTCCAACTCCGATTAGAAGATGGGCCAGGAGAGTGATGTCATTAAGAAGATATACACCTGTGGCAAGCGTAATTGCTCCGATGCTCGAAATAGTAAAGAGCAACATTATTGGGGTTTTAACATTGATGCTGTTTTCTGAAAAGCTGACTCTTGATTTCATAGTTTGATCGCTTTTATAGTTTAGTATTACGGGGTTTAAGAGGCAACGCCACTTAAAAGCCCCGCAGAGGCTACCTGCGATTGCAAGAAGTAGTAATCGCAACAAAACATTAAATTTAGAATAACAACATTGTAAACTTTAAAAGATTATAAACAATATTCAAGACTTTTTTTAATAAATCAAACGGGTGTGCCATGGTTTTATTATTATTGTAAAAAAGGGGCAGGATAGAAAAGGGTCAGGGTTACCTGAAATTGATAAATACCTGATATGATATAATCAGTAAAAAAGGATACCCGCAGAAAGCGGATATCCCAATATATTTAACTGTTAACTTTAATGGAAGACTTTACGCCATATAAAGTCTATAAAAAATTACATATATTTCGGTTCTTTGTAGGAGTACATATCGTGAACATGCCCTTCTCTCTGCGCCATGGCTGAACGTATTTCAAACCGTAATTCACCAGCATAGAGAGATTGGTGAAGTTTTTTTATATTAATTATTCCTATATCCTGAAATGAATGTTTCAATCCCTGGAGAAGGTAAGGTATATAGTCATTAAGAGAGCCTTTGTCCATAACAGCTCCGGAGACACCCTGTGCAACAATCACTTTAGACTCTTCTGCAAAATATCTGTTTGCACCGCCGGCTTCCATGGCTTCAAGTGAACCCATTCCCCTGTATTTTTTCAGACGGAGACCATTTTCATAGAAGTATTCACCCGGGGCTTCATTGGTTCCAGCGAACATTGAGCCCATCATTGCGGTAGATGCTCCAAGCGCAAGGGCTTTTGATATATGTCCTATGTTTGCGATTCCGCCATCAGCAATAACGGGTACTCCCTGCTTGTTTGCATAGCGGGCTGTCCTGAAAACAGCAGTTGCCTGGGGCCTGCCGACAGCCATTGTTGTCTGTGTTGTGCATATTGATCCTGGCCCCATTCCGATTCTGAGAGCGTCAGCACCGGCGCTGATAAGATTTTTAGACTGTTCCTCTGTTACAACATTGCCTCCAATTACATCAATTGAAGGGTATTTTGATTTGATATATTTAATCATTTCAACCTGGTATATGGAGTTCCCCTGAGCTGAGTCTATTACGACAACATCCACTCCGGCTTCATGAAGAGCCGCTAGCCTTTCCCGGTCTTCATCTTTCGTTGATATCGCCGCTCCGACCCTGAGCTGCTTTTCTGCATCTTTTGAGGAGAGAGGAAACTCTCTGTTCTTAAGGAGGTCGTTTCTGCTCATAAGTGAGACAAGTCTGCCCTCTTTGTCCACAATGGGTAGTTTCCCTTTTTTTGATGCCCTGAGAATTTTATTCGCCTCAGAGAGAGTGATTCCCTCGTTGGCAGTGAGTAGATCTTTTGTCATTACCTCTGAAAGGGGTTTTGTCCTGTCTTTTTCAAAATCTATATCCCTGTTTGTAACAATACCAACGAGTTTTGAATTCAACTTTCCATTCTCTGTGATAGGAATGCCTGAAAAGTTATATCTCGCCTTTATCATATCTATGTCGCTGATCTTATTATTCGGAGAGAGGACAAGTGGATTATTTATAAAACCATTTTCATACCTTTTAACTTTTTGTACCTCTTCGACCTGCTGTTCAATTGTATTGTTATAATGAATAATACCTATTCCGCCCCAGAGAGCAAGTCCGATTGCCATATCAGCTTCGGTAATAGTATCCATAGGACTGGATATAAAGGGGCTTTTTATTTTAATATTTCGCGTGAGATTTGTCTCCAGATTTACATCATCAGGAGCAAAGTTTATATAACCGGGGAGAATGATAAAATCGTTATAAGCGTAACCTGTTGATTGTGTAAATATCTCTTCAGCGGAAAATCCGTCTTTGTCTGTCATCAGTTGTCTCCTTAGGGGGAAAATAATATTAAATTAATAGATAAGCAAGAGTTATAAATCAACAAAAAACTTTAGTATATTTTTAATTATTAAGGGAGGTCATAATTTTTTGAGCCGTGTCTTGTCAAGAAATAGATTGATTTTGTAAAAATTTATTGATTATATGGGGGAGAAGTTTTTTAGTAATAAGTTTATAGATTTAATGCTGTATTTCTCAAGGTCATTTCGAACCTTCCTTCAGTTTTTCGGGAGAAAAATCCTGTTCGGTCAAACAGGTAATTTATTTTGTTAATTTTTTTAAAATATTAAACAGGCAAAGGTGGTTTGTATGGGGAATTGTATAAGATGCGGAAAATGCTGCCAGGATGTCAGGCTTGCCGAATCCCCGGACCTCCTTGAAAAAGCATACGGTTATTGGAAAAAATCGAAGCAGATAGATCCTGATTTTTCGGAGATATATCTGATATATCCTATGCTGACATTTCTTTTTGAAGAGCCGGATGCTGATTTGCCGTATCATTACAGGTGTAAACATTATACTGTTGACAAAGAAGGACTCCCAGCATGCTCCATCCATCCAATTCGTCCGAGGATGTGCAAAGATTTTCCTTATTATGAGGATGTTACCCATCTCCAGGAGGAGGAGAACCTCAGCCCGTACGAAGGTTGCGGGTATAATCTCCCGGATTGATTTTTTGTCTGCCGCGGAGAGGATATAAAGATGCGGTGATGTGGTTGTTTCATTGGAGAGCAGTCTGTCTTTTCGAACGCATATAATAAATCCTTTTATTAAATAGATTTGATTACAGGTATTTTTTTTATCCTCCCTTCTAAATGGCGGTGGCGTCAGGCCGGAGGGAGCTTTCAGGCAGTTATGCCTTGCATTAAAATAAAATTTTACGGGAGATATTCCCTGTGAATATTAGACATGCTGCGAAAGATGCTTTTTTTTATTGCACTGCTCCCTGATGTCATCTGCCGGATCATCTCTCCCGCTTTTACTCTTGTTGTCTCTTCTCCGTAAGGGCAGCGTTTAACTTCATCGGGGAACTCCCTTATCTTAGCGTATCTGTTGACTTCATCCTTTTCAAGAAGTATCAGCGGCCTTATCACCTGGAGTTTTCCGTCGAACATAGAGAGGGAAGGGGGGAGGGAACTTGTTATTCCATTATACATCATGTTCATTATAAGTGTTTCGATTGCGTCATCCATGTGGTGACCCAGTGCCAGCTTGCCGCAGCTCATCTCCTCCGCAAAATTAAAAAGGGCTTTCCTCCTGTGCCATGAGCAGACGAAACATTTCGATTTGCTTTCATCAATGGTGAGGTCGGCCTCCATCTCTATAAGGCGGAAGGGAATATCCAGGGAGGAGCAGAATTTCTGCATAAAATTTATGTCAGATTCGTAGCCAATATTCCTGATAAATATATGAACTGCAAATAGTTCATAATTAATAGGAAGCCGCCTTCTTCTGTGTGCCAGAGTTTCAAGGAGAACGAGGGAATCTTTTCCACCAGAGAGAGCGACGGCTACGCGGTCACCTGCGGCAATCAGTGAGTAGCGGTTTATTGCCAGGCCGACTCTTTTTTCGATTTTATCTATATACTGAATGTTTTCTTTTTCGGTCATAAAATATTTATAATACCTTATTCATAATTTGAAATAAAATTTTTGGCGGAAGGGAGGAATAAAAAATGGGTTATAACATTAAGTCCCCATCCCGGTCGCTCTCTCTACACCTGAAGTGTACGGATGGCAGGGAGGCGGCCAACATGCGGGGACTTTGCTTATTCCTTCAGAAAATTCAGGTTATAGATATAGAGCCTGAATCCACTCCAGGCCGTGGGGTTTCTGTACCGGCTGTCATTTTTTATTTTTTCCGCGGCTGAATAAAATGAGTCTATAACATCTCCTCCTGAATTGAGGTTATGATAGAATTCCCCGGCAAAGATGCCCCTGTTAAGATCGCTCACGGGCGATGAATTTATCACTGCTGATTTCACACCAGAGATTTTTATCCCAAGCGCTAAATCAAGAGGGCCCGCGTTTCGATAGTCTTCCAGTGTAACATATAGTAGGTCCGGATTTCCGATAGTGGAATTGAATTTTGTTCCATTAAGCAGAAAACCGCTTTCCGGAGAACCGTACTCCACGTTCCCTGTGATATGAACAGCTCCACCTGATGCGGAGAGTCCGTCACGGCTTCTGATCCCCGATTCCCGCACGGCTACCTTTTCAACATATGACTGAAAACCTGAGCCCTCTTTTCCTATAAACTGCACAGATGAAATATTTTCACCCTTAACGGGGGAGAGGAGCAGCGGTGATGCGAGATAAGTAAGCTTTACATCCTCTGAAAGCATTTTATCTTTACCTATAATTTCAAACGGGATCTTCTCAGTATACTTATCCGGAGAGATCACAATCTGCTTTCTTGTTTTAAAATACACGGCAAGCGGTTCAAAAAATGTCTGAAGATCTGTTGAGGCTTTTTTAACATCAGGCTCCTGAAGCACTGAAAGGTTGTATTTTCGCAGTAGGCCTTCAAGAGTAGTATATCCCCCTTCTATATAAAGCGCTTTCTTCATTCTTTTATCTACAAGCCAGATGAATATATCGTTCTTCACTTTTGATATATTTATATAACCGCATCTTTCAGGAAGCGCCTGCTGGATTGCTGCAAGATCTATTGTCCCTGCTGGCTTTATAAGGTTTATTCCTGTTACTGATGAAGAGAGAATCAGTTTCTTCATTTCGTTATAAAAATGGGCATCGGTGTGCTGGCCTGTCTTCATCTTGTAATTGATATACTCATCAAAAATTCCTTCAGTCATATCCCTGTAGCCGTGAATATTCAGAACATCAGGATTGGCTTTGAGAAAACCGAGAGCCGAACTGAAGAGTCTTTCAAACACGACGGCATCATTAACGGTAGCTTTTTTAAGGGAGCCCAGTCTGTTGAGCTCAACCATAGATTTCTGTAAATTTATGAGATATTGTTCCTCCGGCCTGAGATTTTTCATCCCTGAAATAATTTTAATTTTATCCTCCGCCTTCTTGTAATCGTTCCCTTTTATAAGAAGGTCTGTCAGAAGTAGCTGTAATCCTGCATAGTTTCTGTAATCAGGCCCGGAGATTTTATCCGCTTCTGTTGCTTCCCTGTACGCGCCCCTGTAATCTCCGGCAATCATCATGTCAATGGCCATTCTATACATGGATTCCCTTGAAATATACGAAACAGATGATTCTACTGACATTTTTTTCATTTGTGTGAGAATTTTTATTTTATCATCGTATGAACCTGTTTCTGATACCGCCATGTATGCTTTCTGAAGAAACGCGAGAGCCGCGGGTACATCAGCGCGGGATGTAAGCCTTTCAAGGTTTAACCCGGAAATATAAGACATGGCATTCTCCCCGGTTATTCCCTGAAGAAGAACAATAAGTGGCGGAAACACTGAAATATTATCAAATCTGTCACCGGCTCTGATAAGTTTCATGCTCTCATCACTCATTTCACTACCGGCTGATGCAAGTGAGATTATTCTGTCTATTCTTGGTGATAATCCCGGTTCAGGTTTTTCACCTGTTATTATAAATTTCATCATCCTCTCATTAACTGAGAGCTGTTTCAGGTCAGAGAGCTTTATAATCGTCGCGCTCATATCAGGATTGTATAAATACATATATTCCGCGGCAAGTACAAGGTATCTCCCGGCAGGTAGCAGAGTGGAATATGGTGTGTTAATTTTCTGAATTTTTGCAAGGGATGAATCACGGCCGTTAACCGCATCAAAAATTGCGTTAATGAATTCAGTGTCAGAGTATTTTTCAGCGCCTGAAAGTTTTGCACTTTCAATTTTTGCTTCGGCAAAATCTCCTTTATGCAGGAGAGTATATATCTTCATGAATTTAAGCGTAAATTCCTCATCCTGGTTCGCGGCACTATATGATCCAATGGTTTTAAGTGAGAGAGGATAGTTTCCTTTCAGGAGTTCAAGGAGCCACTTCGATTTTATGAAGGTAAAAGTTTCATCCGGTGCCATTGATGCCCATCTTGCAAGTGATACATTCGCTCCGGCAAAATCACCGCTGTTCATATATCTGTTGAATAAGGCAAATTCGGCAGACGCGATTTTTTTGTAATCAGAAGGTTTTTTATCATTATACGCGTTGATGTATCCGGCCTTAAAAGAGTTCTGCCCGTCGCGGTATCCGTTTCCGTTGAACAGTGAGCTCAGCTGTTGTGAAATGATTTTTGTATCAGAACTGTTCTGTATAATCAGGCTGTTTGTTCCGGCGTAAAGCGCGGCTTCGAGCATAACTGAAATGCGGGAACTATCGTCAATTTCACCTGACTGTATTATGTAATATGGCGAAACTCCTTCTGTTGAGAATAGTAATTCAGGAGTGAGCCTCCTTTTTTCTCCGGGAGCGTCAATAATAACCGCGTACCCTGAGAATGATGCATCGCCTTCAGCGTATTCAATTTCAGCACTCTGTATCGGGGAGCTGATTCCTTTCATGAAGGAAAGAATCCTTCCTGCCGGATAACTGCCTTTTGAAAATACTTCAGCCCTGTCAATGGAATTCAGAAATGAATAATCCGCGGGTATACTGTTTCTGTATTTTTTTATAAGCTCAAGGGATGCATCACTGAGCAGTATAAATATTCCTCCTCTTGATGAACTTCCGGACATAAATGATGCCAGGGCTTCGGCAGAATCTGATTTGAGGTATCCTGAATTTATCCTGCCTTCTGAAAGTTTCCAGCCATAGAATCCTTTACCGGTTTTCATGAATGAATAAATGTCATGATCTGTTTTGAGTTTAGGGTCTTTCAATTCAAGGAACGGTACTATTCGTATGTTTTTCTTCTCAATATCATTCAGGAGCGAAGCAAGTTTTTCCTCCTGCTTTTTCTCTTCGCTGTTTATTTTTATTATCTCTTCAGATGAGGCAGGCAAACCTGACATCAGGAAGGATGATCTTCTATCTCGTATATCAGAGAGGTGTGATATTGCTGAGATATATTCAAAATACCTGAGCCTGTCATATTCGTCGCTGAAAACAGGATTGAGCGAATTAATAGCTGTTATGCGTTCCACCCTCGTGAGCCTTTCATTAACAGAAAAAGCTTTTTCTCCTTTCCCCGTGTCAATAAGGAATGAGGCAAAGTTATTGTAGATTTTTATGATTTTACCTTTATGGGAGGTATATAGGAGCGGGTGCTCTTCGATGCGTGTGATAGCCGTTGCCATATACTTTTCCGCGAGGCTTTTAAAATCACCGCTCTCAATTTCTTTTCCGTAATTGGAAATAAAATTGCCGATAGCAAAGTTTGCACTTATCCCGGTCCATCCGAGGCTAAACTGCTCTGCAAGATTTTTTGCGTCAATAAGTGCGACGTATCCCTTTTCATAATCGCCGGTCTTTTCATAACATGAAGCAGCATTCATCAGGAGCTTAATTTTAAGCTCCTTTCTCCCCTGCTTGTCCGCTATTGAAATAGCGCTTTCAAACATCCTGAGTGCATCTGCATAAAGATTGTAAATATCCCTGTTGTGAGCATAGAGATTGTAAGATGCATTATCACCGGATTTATTTACTTCGGCAGAGTAGAGTAGTTCAGCCCTGTAAAATTTCATCACCGCGATGGATATGTCAAGTTCGTAGTAAATATCAGCAGTCTGCTGCTCAACCCGTAGTTTCAGTTCTTCAATCTGTTCGGGAGTAACTTTTGTATTTTTAGCCTCAGCTTCAGCTTTAAGGATTTCCTTGCCCTGCAGGAAGCTCAGGTCAAAGTAGCTGCTGCGGTATTTTTCTATTTTTGTAAGAAATTCACCTGTGAGTTTAATCCAATCACGCTCTCCGCTCCTGCTTTCTTCAATCATAAGGGCATAGAGGTTTGAAAGGTTCATCATTGATGAGAATATTCCCTGGAGGTTGTTTTTTTCAGAGGCGAGATCCCCGGCTTTTTTAAAAGATTTTTCCGATTCGGTGGTATTTCCCGATATGAAATAGTAGTATCCAAGGTTATTCAGGGAACGGATTCTTGTTTCAACCGCGACCGATGTATTCGATTTTTCGAGCTGAGATATTTTTTTTCTCAGGTATTCAATTGCGCCGGCGTAATCACTGTTTTTTACAGCTATCTCCTCGAGCATTGATATACTCAGCAGCTTTTTATCAGATGTGTCCAGAGGATAGAATATTTTATTATCGCCGATAACCGCTGTGTCGGGGCCCATATTCATTACAGGGAAAGGGCCGATTCCGAAAAGTTTTATCCTGAGGTAATACTTCCTTGTGTCATCAGGGTAGTCGGCCAGGAGCCTGTCAGCACGCTCGATGTATGAACGTGCGGTATCATAATCCCCTTTTTCCTTATAACAGAACGCAATCTCCTGGAAGTACCGGGCCCTGTCAATTTCCAGGCCTGTATCTTTCGCGTGTTTAAGAATTTTTTTGTACCAGACTATTGCTTCCGGGAATTTTTTCTCATACCTGCTGAACAGGGCAAAATACCTGTATAGGGTCAGGACCTGTTCTTTATATTGTGAAGGGGAACCCGCAGCAAAGGAACTATAAATTCCATAAGCTTTAGATATTTCATCCCTGGCTTCTTCTATCTCACCATTCTGCCACAGGGTATAACCTGTATGAAAGTGAAAAAGAGCTCTCTCTACATCTGAATTGAAACTTTTTTTATATTTCTGAGCTAATTTATAGTGGTTCAGCGCCCTCGGGTAATTCAGTAGTAGAAAATAACTGTTAGCCATATTTATATGAATATTCCCTTCATTTTCAGGATGCAGGTTTTCATCGTTAGCATTGAGAGCCCGGTCGAGAAGAGTTATGTTTTGCTCCCAGAGCCGCTTCGGAAAATAGCCTTTAATATCAGGTTCGATATCATCCCCGTATTTTTTTCTCTGAAGATCAACAAACTGGTATAGCCAGCTTTTCAGGAGATATGGTTCTATGAATGTGTCATCAATAAAAAGAGCCCACTCTATCTGTTTATCAGCTTTATACAGATTTTCAAAAACATCTCTTTTTGAAATCAAAGTTATGGCTTTTTCTTTTTCAGCATCAATAAGCATCGCCTTTTTTGAATAAATATAGGCAAGCCCATAGAGTGCGGCCCTGTTGAAATCCATCCTGAGCACAGGGAGTTTATCATTGTAGCTCTTTTCAAGTTCGGTTATACCCTGTTCACCCTTCCATGCCGAATAGGCGTCGATATAAAGAACGTGGGCACGCGGAGCGTACTCTGCATATATTTCAGGATATAGCCTTTTGTTGTGCATCAGTGTAATAAGATTTATATATTTATCATATATCTGAGAGGCGCTGCTGTAATCTCCCTTTGCTGAAATTTTTTCTCCTGTCTGTTCATAATAGTTTATGATCCATAGGAGTTTTTCCCTGAAATTTTCTGTCTTGAATCTGCGTGAATACCTGTTTATCCCCGCGCTATAATATTTTTCAGCTTCGTCCGATCTTCCGAGCCTTCTCTCCATCTCGGCAAGATGTATATTCGCGAAGTAGTACGTAAGATCATTCGGATGGGAAAGTTTTATCGCTTCCTCAAGCTCTGTTTTCGCAGAATCGGTTCTTTTTATAACATCACTGACCACTCCTGATGCATAATGCAGTATGGCCATAACCTTTTTATCGCCGGAGTGTTTTAATTTCAGGGAGTTTATATTCTGTAATATCTTTGAAGCTTCAGCCGCGGTGAATCCAGCTTTATGCAGTGGCTCAACAAGGCTGGAAGTCACTGAAATTTTCTGATTGGTATTACCTTTATTGATTACAGTTACAGCCGCGTCTGAAAGTACCCCCCTCCTAAGATCATCATTGCATAATGAAATTTTAACCAGGATATCGGAACTTCTTTCGAAGCCGGGAAATTTCTTTAATAAATCATTGTAGATTGAAAATGCTTCTGATTTTTTACCAGCAAGAAAAGCCAGGTCACCGGTGTCTTCCATAGCAAATGGAGCGAAGTACTGGTTCTTTTTATCTTCAGCCATTTTTGAAATCATTTCATTCGCGGCGCTTTGACGGTTTTCAATGAGAGCTGTTATAAATGCGGCATAAAGATCTTTTTCACCGGACTTTTTCTTCAGAAGAGATATGCTCCGTGAGGTTGCTGTTTTATTACCCCTGGAGAAGTAGTAAAGAGCAGCCTCTTTAAGAGACCTGCTTACATAAGCACGTGAAGCGTTATCGCCGGACTTCCCGTAAAAATTATAAACGGAGTCAAGGGCCATCGCGTATCTCTCTTCATCATCATATTCAGAAATATATGTTTCACATAGTTCATACTGGAGTTTCGCGTTCAGCTTTTTCGGGATAATCCCGGATTCGGGGATAATGTTCAGGTTTATATTTTCACCTGTCACGTCTGTGTATATAATTACTCCGCTATAATCCCTTGTGTTCAGTACAGGGAGCCATTTCGCTTTGAAAGAAGTATCCGAACTTTTTGTAAGGGGGTACGAGAGCTTCTCTTTGAGATCAAGATATCTTATAACCGACCTGTCCTGAAGGTCGAGTGTTCCATTTTTGTTGGTATCATTTTCTATAGAGGAGTAGAGTATTTTTTCTGTCCCTGAAATAAATGAAGGATAGAGTTTTATGGACTCACCTGATGTAAGTTTTTCAGTTCTGGCTGAAGCAAGATCCAGGGTGTAAATGTCCCCATACCTGTTTTCACTGTATGATACATAAAGTATTTTTTTCCCGTCTGGCGAAAAGGCCGGTTGCTCACCCCCGCCGGATGTAATCTTTCTCTTTGATGAACCGTCGCGGTTCATCGTCCATATATCAGTTACGCCATGCTTAGAAACTGACCATGCAATTGTATTTCCATCAGGGCTCCAGCAAGGATTTGAATCTTTTATATTTATTATGACGCCTGTTTCAGCGTCTTTCTCAAGGGTAAGATTTACCGTACTGCTGTCCATTGAAGAGACACTCCCGCCTTCCGCAGCGCTGTTCAGCAGTTCACCCGGTTTGAGTTTAATAATTAAGATATCTCCTTCAGGATCGTCCCTGAATGAAACAAACGCGAGATGCTTGCCATTCGGTGATATAACGGGATTTGTGTCTTTTGACGGGTGGGATGTGAGTCTGACAGTCGTAATATCACCCATGGACCTGAGATAAATGTCAAAATTTCCTCCATCCGAGTTTGACGAATAAAAGAAAAAGTTTCCGTCAGAGGTTATGTCGCCGTCAGTTTCGATTGACTGGCTTATTGTTACAGGGATAATCCTCCCCACGTTGAACCTGTACTCCTTGTCGATTATCCCTCTGTAGCTGAACTGAACATCCGGGACATTTCCGCTTTCACATGAAAGAATTGCTGCAGTTCCCGCGAGGAGAATCATGGAGATAATAAATTTTCCGGA
>CAZVFJ010000003.1:0-41231 GCA_964625825.1 uncultured Leptospirales bacterium
GCACAATTGGCGGTAAGGTACTCCAAGCTGGCGATAAACAAGGGTATGGAGACGGATATTAATACTGCAATAGTTTTTGAAAACCAGGTCTTTGCACTTTGCTTTGCAACAGAGGATCAAAAAGAGGGTATGAATGCGTTTGTTGAAAAAAGAAGCCCTCATTTCAAAACAAAATAACAGAGATAAAGAGGAAACAAAAATGAAAATCACAGTACTCGGTTCAGGCACAATGGGCGCGGGGATCGTTCAGGTTCTTGCCCAGTTTGGGCATGATGTAATTATGCGCGATCTTGAAGAATCATTTCTTTCAAGAGGAATATCTATTATCACCAAAAATCTTGATAAACTTGTTCAGAAAGAAAAAATCACCGCTGATGAAAAAACAAAAATTCTCGGGAAAATAAAAACAACAACAAAAATTTCAGATGCAGCTGATTCGGATCTTGTAATAGAAGCAGCAGTTGAAAATATGGAAATCAAGAAAAAGATATTTAAAGAACTTGATGAAGTATGCAAAGAGTCAGCAATCCTTGCAACTAATACTTCATCACTTTCTATAACTGAAATAGCATCATCAACGAAAAGACCTGACAAGGTTATTGGGATGCATTTTTTTAATCCGGTTCCTATGATGAAACTTGTTGAAATTATCAGGGGGATAGCAACATCAGATGATGTTACTTCAGCTATAGTGAAGCTTACAAATGAAATAGGTAAAACTCCTGTAGAGGTTAAAGAAGCCCCCGGATTTGTTGTAAACAGGATACTTGTTCCGATGATAAATGAAGCAATTGGCATACTTGGTGATGGAATAGCATCTGCCGCTGATATTGATGAAGCAATGAAGCTCGGAGCTAACCATCCAATGGGGCCGCTTGCACTTTCAGATCTTATTGGCAATGACATCATACTGTCAGTTATGAATACTCTCTATAATGAATTTGGTGATCCGAAATACAGGCCTGCTCCACTTCTTAAAAAGATGGTACGCGGAGGGCTTCTCGGTGTTAAAAGTGGAAAAGGATTCTTCGATTATAAAAGGTAAGGAAGAGAAGCTATATATACCGGCAAAAAACGTTAAAGCAGCATATTTCCTGCCCGAAACCAACCTCCGGGCAGGAAATTTTTTATTTTAAAATTTCTCGTACCAGTTCCCTGTTAATATCTCCAATATTCCGGCATCCTGTTAGTATCATTGCCTTTCTTAACTCTTCTCTTATATTATTCATGTAGAAGGTTGTACCTTCTGACTTCATGCCAACAGCCGCTATGGCAACGGGACGACCAATAAGGATGTAATCAGCTCCGAGAGCCATTGCCTTGATAATATCAACGCCATCTCTGAATCCGCCATCGACCATGATTTTGATGGATTTTCCTACTGCTTTTACAATTTCATCAAGCACATCCATTGCCCCGGGCATCTGGTCCAGAACCCTTCCCCCGTGATTGGATACGATTATTGCGTCAGCGCCGGCCCTGACCGCCATCTCCGCGTCGTAGGGATTCATTATGCCTTTGAGTATAAACGGAAGTGTTGCAGCTGACTTGATTTCTTTCAGTTCATCAACACTTTTAGACCCGACCTCCTGATTTTTCATTGCCATGGTTTTAAATACAATCGCATCTATATCTATACCGACAGCAATTGCTCCTGCTTTCTCGGCAGCTTTTATTCTCATTATTATTTCTTTGTTATCTTTTCTTGGTTTGAAAATCGGTATTCCCCATCCGCCTTCATCTTTAACAGCCTGGAGGCCGATCTTATATTTATCCGGTGTTGCTCCGTCACCAACAAAGGCGATTGTGCCTGCGTTTTTGCAGCCTTTAACAACAGCTATATTATATTCAAGTTCATCAATGGCTCCACCCATGTTTGTGACAGATCCGGTAATCGGCGCTGCCATTACAGGGAGAGATATTTTTTTGCCGAAAATTTCAGTAGAGGTATCGGGCTCGATTGATTCATGAATCAATCGTGTTACTACTCTGTACCTTTTAAGGGACTCAACATTGCGCCTGAACGATTCACCTGTGCCTATACCACCCATACCGGGCACGCCCGTGGGGCAGTCTTTTCCGTCGCAGGTTTTGCAGACATAGCATATTTTTTTGAATTTTTCCCGCGCAGCCGCATTTATAGCTTTGAGTGTGATCTCAGAATCGGTTGTCGTGTCGATCTTCAAAAGCTCTTTGCATTTTGCTATGGAAGCTTCAGCTTCGGCAAGGGTATCCCCCACTGCGATGATATTGCCCGATTTCTCCACATTTGATGTGGGCATCACAACTATGTCGCCTTCTTTGATATTCAGAAATATCGCCTCAATGCCGGGAACTTTAAGGGCCTCCTCGAGCCCCGATATTTTTTTAACAGTCCCTGGTTTGCATATAATTGCGCGCTCTATGGAGACGCGGTTGAATACCGGTTCCAGGTTGCCCGGCTCCTGCCCAAGAGCAACTTCTATCACCGCTTTCATGAGATCAACTCCGCTTGAGAGAGGATATGTGTAAGCAGACATAAATCCTCCTGAAAGACGTGCGGCAAGTTCGCCGATCATTGCACCCTTCTTAGTGACCTTGATATCCCCTTTCGCCGCGCCGATGGTAATACCGAGCGCCTTAATTCCCTGTTTCATAACATCGATAGCGTCTTTAAGATTCGACTCGGGGAGAGCTGACGGCATGTTGTGCCCCATCTCAACGAAGTTAGGTGGAAGGTCAATGATCCTGTCCGCGACACCAGTGATTGTGATTTCACCGTTATATACTATGGCGTCTATAGAAAGCTCGGGTCCCTCCATAAACTGTTCAATGATTAGATCTCCGCTGGGAGATGCGTTTTTTGAAAATTTAAAAGCGTCAGCTATCTGGGTGGCGTTTTCGATTTTTATAACACCCCTCGCTCCCATGTTGTCTGAAGGTTTTAAAACAAGGGGGAATCCCAGAATTTTGCATGCCTTCTTCGCGTCAGAAAGAGACCAGACAGGCAGAAATGCGGGAGATGGCACATTATTCTCTTTAAATCTCATCCTCATCTTTAGTTTATTGGTTGCAGCCTCGGCGTCTTCGAACCTGATGCCGGGAAGATTGAGGGCGTTTGCTACAGCAGCGACTGTCTGTGACGCATCAGTACCTACAGTGAGCACGCCGCTAATGGGGGTAATTTCATTTTGCTGCTTAGCTATTCTCACTGAACCCTGAATATCTCTTGTGCTCATGACAATCGGTATATCAGCATGCTTCATGCCGATTGCGTCGGCATTGTAATCTGTAACAATTACCTGATATCCCATTTTTTTTGCAGTATCTATGGCAGGAGTCTGGAGAAGGCCCCCCCCGATAATCATAATTGTCTTTTTCACATCCTTCCCCCTGAGAATTTTATGTCACATTAATATATCGATCTTTCTATATAGTCAATAAAAATCTTTTCACTTTATATCATTTGTTTATAATAGATTTTGTTCATGATAAAGAAGTTCCATAGTCAGCTTTTATCCCCTCAAAAACCGCGTTGAAAAAGTCTTGAAAATATCTTTTCAATGCAATAATATGGCTGATTATATGAAATCAATTACAGGTAATGACCAATTCGGAGGATATATGAACAGGAACCTCACCCTCGAGGCTACCAGGCTCACTGAGTTCTCTGCGCTTTATGCGAGCAGATATATGGGGAAGGGGGATGATGATTTATGTTACAGGTCTTCTGATGAGGCTATGTGGAGACTTCTTGAACGGCTGGACATAGAAGGTGAGATTGTAATCGGAGCCGCGAACAGGGATCTCTATCTTTATGACGGTAGAAAGGTCGGAACCGGCAATGGCGCCAAGGTTGATATTGCTGTTAAACCCCTGGAGGGGAAGAGAACATGTGCACTCGGCGGGTATAATTCTATTTCTGTTGTGGCCATAGGGGGCAAAAATTCATTTATGAAAGTCCCTCCATGTATGATGCATAAGATTGCCGTGGGGCCTGAGGCAAAAGGCGTTGTGGATATAAACGAACCCCCTGACATTAATATAAAAAGGGTTGCAAGAGCAAAAGGGAAGTATATTGAGGATATTACTGTCTGTATTCTTGACAGGGAGATAAACTGGCAGCTCGTTGAGGATATAAGAAAAACAGGGGCAAGGATTAGTTTTATAACTGATGGTGATATCTCCGGTATAATATCTACTGCAATTGAAAATTCATCAATAGATATAATGATGGGTGTTGGAGGAGCCAAAGAAGCTGTTATTGCGGCTGCGGGGCTCAAATGCCTTGATGGAGATATGCAGACAAAAGTATTTTATAACGATTATTTTGAAAAGACTGTTGCCGAAAATCTCGGAAGGGGGAACCCTGATAAGATTTATAAAATTCGGGATCTTGTAAAAACGGATGACATTCTTATAGCAATTACCGGTGTAACTGACGGCGTGCTCCTTCCCGGTGTTCAATATATTGCAGGAGGAGCGCGCACAAACTCCATTGTTATCAGGCAGAAAACTCATACTGTGAGATTTATAAACGCAATTCATAAATTTGACTATAAACCTATATTCTAATGACTACTATGCCCGGTGAGCAACCTCTCATTGATATATCATTTTTTTTTAGAATCAATGAGGAGATATCTTCTCAAAAAAATCCCGATGACCTGTATAATTCCATTGTAAAAATATCAGTCGAGCTTGCTCAGTCTGAAGAAGCATCCCTCCTCCTTTATAATAAAAGCGATGGAATGCTCTACTTGAAATCAACGACAGCCCAGGGAGAGCTATAATAGATTTTTATAAAACAAAGTGCTTAAAAACCGGGTTTGAGGGATTCCTGAGTATGCGGGAAAGAGTTTTAATAAATTTTCATATTTTTGAAGTAATGGAAGGCTGACAATGAAACTGTCTAAATATATTTTCCTTATCACAGGTGCTCTTATCCTTGTACTTCTGTTCAGGTCATTCGGAATAGATGTAACGATAAATCATATAATTAAAATAGGGTGGGGGGGATTTGGCCTGATCTGTTTTATCTTTCTCTTCAGTAATATATTTCTCGCATATGCATGGCGTGTTTTAATTAACTACTCTGTAGAGAAGGGGAAATTCTATAAGTTCGTTCTTGCCAGGATTGCCGGTGATGCGACTTCATCCATAAATGCGCTTGGAGCAGCTGCCGGGGAGCCTTTAAAAGCTATGTATGTAAAAGATCTTGTCCCGTTTAGTATGGGACTTGCAACGGTTGTTCTCGACAGGCTGATCCATATCATATCTAATGTGCTTATGGTGCTCACCGGGATGTTTGCAGGCCTCTTTGTATTCAGAGAACAGTTTATGAGCAATCTTGCAGTTTTTCTCGGACTTTTGATTTTTTTCGTAGTAATACTGGTAGTTGCATTCAGGACGGTAAGATCTCAAAGCCGGGGGCTTATAGCCGGAATAGTGAACAGGCTCCCGTTATTCATAAGAAATCGGGTTATGACTGATTCAAGGATGGAGAAGATTGAAAAGATCGATAGTGAAATATCTTTTATCTTCAGCAGCAGGGATAACCTGAATCATTTTTATATATCTCTGGCTCTGCACTATTTTGCAATTATAATTTCCTGTTCCCTTGAGATATATCTCATTGTTAAATTTATTGCACCTCTTGCGGGATTTACTTTCTCAGAAGCTCTCTTTGTGTATATTTTTGGATTTATTGCCACAAGCGCTTTATTTTTCGTTCCTGCCAATGTCGGTACAAGTGAAGGGTCATATTCAATAGCTCTCAAAATTCTCGGATATGATCCTGTTATAGGACTTTCTGTTGGGATAATAAGAAGGTTCAGGACATTTGTATGGGCAGGAATCGGGGTTGCTCTCCTTTTTTATGCCGGTCTTATAAGGAAAGATGTAAAGATTGACGAAGATAAATAAAAGGTGCTCTATAATAATACAGCGGGGTGGCTGCGAATGAAAAGGGAATTACTGGTAGTTGTTTTAATTATAGCTTTTGCGTCAGGGTGTGCAAAAAAAAATATTACAGGCGAAGTAGTTGAAATAATTCCGGACAACGGCTCTCCGGAAAAAGTAACTCTCCCTGAAAATAAAGAAAAGATTATTATAGAAAATAAAGAGATTATCAAAGGCAATAGTGTCGCAGAGAGTGGAATAGATAATATTGAAAATTATACAGGTACCTTTAACGTTGCGATGTCGGGCTATAAAGGAGAGGTCTTTATCGGTGTTGCAGATGGTGCATTTTTTGGGACAATTAGATTTTTTAACTGGGGCAATGGCACTCCTGAACCATTAAAAAATCTTAAGGTAAACGATGACAGGATCTATTTTGTTAGATCCATTTTGACAAAAGAAGAGATAGAAAGATATGGCGGTACAGCCACCTTCACACAGGAGTTTTTCGGCATATTTTCAAAAGACAAACATCTGATCCGCGGGTACTACAGGTATGTAGGGACACAGGATAACTGGGAAGCAGTAAAAAAATAGGTCATTTCACCGGAATTTGAATAATGACAAAGAGAGTTGCCATAGTAGGGGGAGGAGCTTCAGGGCTGACAGCTGCCCTTGTCGCATCTAAAAAGTGTAAAGTTGTTCTTTTTGAAAAGCAGAAAAAGATTGGCAGGAAGATACTTGTTACAGGGAACGGCCGGTGTAACATCTCTAATACCGGAATTGGCAGCAGCAGGTACCACGGCCATAATCCCGGCTTTGTAAATAAAGTCTTTGCTCAATTCGGCCTTAATGAAACAGAGGACTTTTTCAGATCAATTGGAGTTCCTTTCATCGAAGAGGAAGACGGAAAGCTTTTCCCTGCCTCGCTTCAGGCATCACTCATCCCGAAAGTTTTTGAATATGAACTTGGTGCGCACGGAGTTGACGTCAGGCTTCACAGGTGCATTGATAAAATTATCTCTCTTAAAAAAGGTTTCAGGCTTGTAACTGCCGGAATGGAAGAGGAGGAGTTCGATTCAGTAATTCTTTCCTGCGGGAGCTGCGCATATCCTCAGACCGGGGCATCGCGTGCGGGATACGAGTTGGCTCGTTCTTTCGGCCATATGATATATGAGCCTTTCCCCGTGATTACTCCGATTAATATCCCTCTTAAGGCAATCCACAGGCTTCAGGGAATTAAGTGGGACTGTGGCGTAAAAGTTTATCTTAAGGGAAAGCTTCTTGCGGAGTCGTGCGATGAACTGCTTTTTACAGCTTATGGAATTTCCGGTCCTGCATCATTGAAAATATCAAGATGGGTAAATAAGCATGTGCTTGATAATGAAATTCCGGAAATAGCAATAGATTTCTTTCCACAGATTTCAAAAAACGAACTCCGCGATATGATAAAGATACTGCTTGAAGATAAAAACAAAAAACTCGGGTTCAGCCTTCTCGGGATACTGAAGGATAGAATCCCGGAAGTAATTCTTTCTATTTCAGGGATCGATCCTGAAAAGAGAAATAGCACTGTATCAGAAAATAATATTGAAGTTATAGTAGAAGCTTTGAAAAAATTTAAAATTGAGCCTGGTAAATGCCGCAGTTTTGATGAGGCTGTTGCGGCCGCAGGCGGAGTATCAGTAGATGAAATTGATCCAGCGACAATGGAATCTAAACTTGTGAAGAATCTTTATATTACAGGGGAACTGCTTGACATTGATGGCGACAGCGGCGGGTTTAATCTTCAGTTCGCATGGAGTACAGGCGCAATAGCGGGATTAAGCCAGTTGTCAGAATAGAGACATGAATCCTTCAATCATAGTTATCTGGGTACAGATTGCGTTGAGATTTTCTTCAGAATGAAAAATTCCTGTTACGGTATAAGAAATAAATTTCCCGCCTGAACTTTCTTTGGCTACAACCTTCCCCCCGGGGATTGAATGTTCAGCAAGGATGCTCCTGATACTGTCAATTGTGTACGGCCTGTTTCTGAAAATAGACTTGAATATTACTTCTGTGGGATATATAATTTCTTTCTTCCTTGTATTACTTTCTATCATTGTGTTCCCTTCGGCTTTAATTGTATTTACAGCAATTAATTAAGCACTGTATTAGTCAATATTAATTCACCAAAAAAAAGTTTCAAAAATTTATAGTTTTCTGTTTTATCAGTTATTAAGAAAAGTCATTAATAAAGATGGAGAATTAACATTCCTGAAGTAACAGCAGTTGAAAATATAGCAAAGACGAGTTTTAGAATCAGACCTTAGGCAGGTATTGCGCTAAACTGATCTGTTAATCATTATCCTCGGTACGCGCGGCGCGATTGACGTTGCAACTTCATAATTGATTGTCCCGATTTTTGCTGCAATTTCATCAGCAGATATCTCCTCATCTCCCTGCTTCCCGATCAGCACAACCTCATCATGGACAGCGACGCCTTCAATTTCTGTTACGTCGATCATTGTGAGATCCATGCAGATACGGCCGATTATTGGAGCGCGTTTTCCTCTTACAAGCATATCGCCGTTTGAAGACAGATGCCTGCTGATTCCATCAGCGTAGCCAGCGGGTACTGTTGCTATTACAGTATTTTTATCTGTGATATATGTACTACCGTAACTGACCCTGAATTCCGGGGCAACCTTTTTCAGATGCACGATTCTCGATTTAAGTGACAACACCGGTTTAAGATTTAATATACTCCTGTCTACTTCATCAGATGGATAAAGTCCGTAGAGAATAATTCCGGGCCTTACCATGTCAAAGTGGGATTCAGGCATTTCCATAATCGCGGCGCTGTTCGCTATGTGAAGGATCGGTTTTTTATCAAGGATAGATTTAAGTTCAACTGTGAGTTTTTTGAAAAAATTGAGCTGCTCGCCGGCGTGTGTTTTATTTTTTGTGTCGGAGTTTGCAAAGTGGGAGTATATCCCTTCAATTTCAATATTAGGGAGCTCGGAGATTTTTTTAATTTTTGTTGAGAGAGGAGTTTCATCTTCTCGTGAGGTCAGGCCGTCAGCGATAAATCCTAGCCGCCCCATCCCTGTATCAATTTTTATGTGAACCTTCAGATTTTTACCGCATCTCATTGCGGAAGCGGAGAAGAACTCCGCATCCTCCATTGAATTAATAGAGGCACGTATGTTAAGGTCAATATATTTTTCAGCTTCGTAAGACCGTGAATCATCGAAAAGGAGTACAGGCGAATCTATCCCGGCTTCACGGAGAACAGCAGCCTCATTCATCCTTGCGACAGCAAAGAAGTGGACTCCGGCAGCAAGAGACTCACGGACAATATCAATTACTCCATGCCCGTACGCGTCAGCCTTGACTACAGCCATTATTTCGGTATCCGATGAAATTACTTTTTTTATCTCTGAAAGATTATTTCTGAAAGCTGCAAGGTCAATTTCAGCATATATGGGGGAATCTGTGTTATACAAGGAAATGGCTCCCTTCGATTAATTTTGTTATTTATTTAATGGATTTCCGCACTCGCGGGAATGTCAATGACGGCTCTTTATAAAATATTATAACGTTCATCTCTTTACTGAAAATCACTTCTGTCAATATTAAAATCCAAGATTTTAAAGGTCATTCCTCTGAAAAGAAAAGATTTATATAGGATTTTAGCGACTGGATATATTCAAGTTTAATCTGAGATTCAACAGCCCAGGATGAATCAGCATAAAGCCGAAGTGCGTGCCTGAAATACTGTTCCGCGTCAATGAGGTCCGGGGCTATCCTTTTTCGGTCTATGTATCCCCTGTTGTGCCTGTCAAAAAAAAGTTCTTTCTGCGCCCTGTGGAGAAAATCATCCCCTTTTCTATAAAGCCTATAGGCATCAACTTCGTAACGGTCATTATATGAATCGATAATATTTACACACTCCGAAGCCCTGTAAAAGTCAAAAATTAGTTTACCGAAAACATTGAAATGATCAAGTAGTTCACGGTCATCCGTAAGTTGAGAAAGCTTTTTTAAAGCATGGTAAGCCCTTCGGAGAGAGAGAGTCACGCCGTCATAAATTTTTCTGTTGCCGTGCTCATCTCTTCTGTGAAAATTATATAAAGAATATTGAAAGTACCGGTACATCGCGTCTTTCGCAGATTCTTTTGCCTGTACAAATTTATTAATAAGATATTCACGCCTTGCCTCATCACGCAGGCCGCGTAGTTCTTCCTCTCTGGCTTTTTTCAGCGCGGCATCTCTTGCAGCAGCCGCAGCCTTTTTCAGGCTCTCCTGCTCATCAACTTCATCGGCCGCTTCGGCCTCTTTAAAACGGTAACTCATCAGCGTTGAGTAGGCAGTATTAAGAATGGTCATCTGCTCGTTGGCCCATTCTCTTTTGTCAGGATTTTTATCAGGATGGTACTTCATGGCCATTGCCCTGAAGGATCGCGTTACCTCCTCATCTGATGAGTTATTTGTAACGCTTAGAATATTATAGCACCTGTTGATGTCCATCTGTTCCGTTTTAAAATGAAAGTAATTCATGTTAAAAATAGAGCGGGTAAAATCAATAACAATTTAAAAGATTTCATAGCGGCAAAAAAACCGGCATTTATTGCCGGTTTTTTGCCGCTATGCTAATAAACTTTATTTTTTTATCATTTTACCGTCTTTAACAACACGGCTTGCTTTTTTAATAAGATCTTCAGGAATCGCGATTCCAAGCCTCTTTGCAACATCAAGGTTGATGAGGAGGTCTACATCAGACGGATCTGTCATGAAAAGAGTAGGAATAGTTTCAGGTTTTTCACCTTTTAGAATACGGCTTATAAGTTTACCGGTTGCTTTACCCATCTTGTAGTAATCGAAGCCCCATGCCGCGAATACTTCATACTTTTCAGCTGAACTCGGATCAGCGGACATTATAGGAAGCTTGTTCGTTTTGGCAACATCAGCAACCGCAGCAAGGGCTGAAATTACAGTATTGTCTGTGCTGAGATAGAAAGCGTCTACCCTTCCCGCAATAGACTGTGCAGCCTGTTTAACTTCTGAAGAGTTTGTAACTGTTGATTCAACAAATTCAATTCCCATCTCATCACATGCTTTTTTTGCCATCTTCGCAAGAGTAACAGCGTTTGCTTCATGGCTTGCATAAATATGTCCGAGCCTTTTTATATCTTTATATTTTTTAAGAAATGTTATCTGATCTTTAACAGGAGTCATATCAGATACTCCCGTTACATTTTTCTCCCCTGCTGTGAGAGACCTGACGAGTCCTGCGTCAACCGGGTCAGTTACGGCGGCATAGATTACTACAGCATCCTTGATTGTATTTGTGAGTGCCTGGGCTGTGGGAGTCGCAATACCGACTGCAATATCCACTTTGTCAGCTTTGAATTTCTGCGCGATTGATGCAGCTGTGGAAATTTCACCATTTGCATTCTGAAGGTCATACGTGATGTTTGTATAGCCTTCCTCTTTAAGCTCATCCTGTATGCCTTTTTCAACTGAATCCAGCGCGGGATGTGACACTATTTTTGAAATCCCTATTTTTATGTTATCAGACTTGCTATCCTTACATCCGGCTGTAAATATCGCAATTGCCAGTATGATAAGGATAATTGATACCTTTTTCATATAACTCTCCTGCTTCATTTTTTATGGTAATAATAAACTGCTAATACATAACATTAGTCAAGAAATATGTTTGGCAATGCCGGATTTTAGTTAAAATTTACAGGAAGTTAACCTCTAAATAATCAATTGACACAGTGCCTGATAAAATTGTATCATTGATTGATTTTGGATTTTAAGTAACGGAAATTTAATATAATGAAAAAGATAAGAATTGGCACAAGGGGGAGTGAACTGGCTCTCTGGCAGGCACATCATGTTGCCGGCCTCATTGGAACGGACCTCACTGAACTTGTAATTATAAAGACAGAGGGTGACCGTATACAGAATTTTTCCTTTAACAAGATGGAAGGGAAGGGTTTTTTTACAAAAGAGATCGAAGAAGCTCTTCTTGAAAATAGAATTGATCTGGCAGTACACTCTCTCAAAGATCTTCCAACCGAGGATATCGAGGGCCTCAGGCTTGCTGCTATTCCGGTTCGTGCGGATTTTCATGATCTCCTTATTATGCAGGGCGATATTTATGAAAATAACGGCATTCTTAATATTAAAAGTGGCGCTCTTGTTGGGACAAGTTCCATGAGGAGAATGGCGCAGCTGAAGTCAATTGACCCGTCTCTCAGGGTGGAAGCTCTCCGTGGCAATGTAAACACAAGGCTCACTAAACTTAAAGGGCGTGAATATGATGCGATAGTCATGGCAAAGGCGGCTGCCGAGAGAATTTCGCTCGACCTCTCCGGGTTTGTAGTCTATGAACTGGATGAAAGGATATTTTTGCCTGCTCCGGCCCAGGGTGCTCTCGGGCTTCAGATAAGGGCTGATGATGCATACACGGCCTCTATTGTGGAAAAGCTTACTCATGAAAATACAGAAAGAGTCGTAAGAGCAGAGCGCGCATTTCTGAAATGTTTTGGCGGAGGATGCCATGTTCCTCTTGGCGCTCTTGCGGAACTTGACGGTGAAGATATTCTTCTGAGAGGAGTGGTTGCTTCACCGGATGGAACTTTTGTGGCACGGGAATTCGCGACCGGCACAGACCCGGAAGCTGTGGGGGCGGAACTTGCCCGTTTGATCAAACTGAAAGGGGCTGACAAATATATATGAAAAATAAAGGATTCGTTTATCTTGTAGGAGCGGGGCCCGGAGACCCGGAACTTATTTCTGTAAAAGGAATGAGGGTACTTCGTGAGGCGGATTGTATAATATACGATTATCTGGCAGAGAAGAGTCTCCTGACCGGCTTGAAATGTGAGCTGATATACGTAGGGAAGCAGGGGAGTGACCACACTCTGAAGCAGGAAGAGATAAACAGCCTTATTGTGCAAAAAGCGGGTGAAGGCAAAACAATTGTCCGTCTTAAAGGGGGAGACCCGTTCATTTTCGGGCGCGGAGGCGAGGAGGCCGAGGAGCTCGTTGAGGCCGGGATTCCATTTGCTGTTATCCCGGGAATTTCATCTTTTTATTCAGCCCCGGCATACGCGGGTATTCCACTAACACACAGGGATTTTTCCAGCGCTTTTGAAGTCGTGAGCGGGCACCGGAGGTCGGACACTGACAATACAGAGGATGTCAACTTCCCTGAGTATGATCCTGAAAAAACATTCGTGTTTCTCATGGGAATGAAAAATCTTTCCCATATAAGGGAGAAACTTATAATTGAAAAAAATTTTCCTTCGGATATCCCGGTAGGAATAGTAACATGGGGTACAAGGCCGGAACAGCGGGTAGTGACGGCGCCTCTTTCTCGAATTACGGAGGAGATTGAAAGGGCTGGTCTTAAACCGCCGGCGATAATTATTATGGGGGGAGTTGTGTCGCTCCGGGAAAAGCTCCGCTGGTTCGATAACCAGCCGTTATTCGGCAAAAGAATTGTTGTTACCCGTACAAGGGAGCAGGCCTCAAGGCTCACCGGGAAGCTTGTGGCAATGGGGGCGAGGGTAATTGAATTTCCCACAATAGAAATTAAAAAAGAAGATGATCTGTCCGGGCTTCATAAAAGCTTCGGGAATCTCCATGAATATAATTGGATTATATTTACGTCACAGAATGCCGTGAATATTTTTTTTGATGAACTTTACAGTTCCGGGCGTGATGTGCGTTCACTCGGCACTGTGAGGATAGCTGTAATCGGCAAAGCGTCAGGTGATGAACTTAAAAAGTACGGGCTTATCCCTGATCTTGTCCCCGAAAAATTTGTAGCTGAATCACTCCTTGAAGAGATGGCTAAGCACGACATGAAGGGAAAGCGCGTGCTTATACCCTGTTCAGCAGGCGCGCGCATGCTCCTCCTGGAAGGGCTCATGGAACTCGGGGCTCACGTTGACAGGATTCATATTTACAGCGCGTCAAAACCGGAATTTATTGACGATAAACTTATTGAAGATGTAAAAAAAGCAGATATAGTAACATTCACAAGTTCTTCAACAGTAACAAATTTTTTTGATATAATACCGGAAATCGACGTACCGGTCGCAAGTATCGGGCCGATAACAACTGAAACGCTTGTAAAGAAGGGGTACATCCCGGCTGTAACCGCCGGGGAGTACACAATCGACGGGCTGGTGAAAGCGCTTCTGGAGTATTACTCATAAATTTTTTAAATAATCCTTCCCGTTCGAGGGGAGGGCAGGGTGGGGAGGAATAATATGATTCAGAGACCGAGACGACTCAGGACATCACAACTTATAAGAGATCTTACTGCTGAAACTAGACCTGACAGTTCAAAGCTTATTATGCCGCATTTTGTCAGAGAAGGTGTCGCGATACGTGAGCCAATATCTTCAATGCCGGGAATTGAACGTGTTACAATGGATAACCTGCTTCATGATATAGAGTCAGACCTTAATCTCGGGATAAAATCAATTATACTTTTCGGCATACCCGATGACAAAGACGCGGCCGGTTCTCAGGCTTACTCTGAAAATGGAATAGTGCAGAAGGCTGTGAGGAGGATAAAACGGGAGTTCAAAGACTCGGTTCTGATTACAACAGATGTATGCCTATGCGAATTTACAGATCACGGGCACTGCGGGATTGTTGACCATGGTGTAATACTGAATGATCCTACACTTGTGCTTCTTGCCCGAACTGCGCTCAGTCACGCCGAAGCAGGAGCGGACATTGTTGCTCCATCTGACATGATGGACGGTCGTGTTGACGCGATAAGAGAGATGCTTGACAGCTGCGGATACCCTCATACAGCAATTATGGCATACTCTGCCAAGTATTGTTCGGCCTTTTATGGGCCGTTCAGGGAGGCCGCGGGAAGCGCTCCGCAGTTTGGTGACAGGCGGAGTTATCAGATGGATATACGCAACGCGCGTGAGGCCGAGAGAGAAATTCAGCTCGATATAGAGGAGGGGGCTGATATAATTATGGTAAAACCCGCTCTTTCTTATATGGATGTTATACTAAGGGCAGCGGAAATTAGCCCGGTCCCTGTGTGTGCCTATAATGTCAGCGGCGAATACTCAATGGTGAAAGCTGCCGCTGAAAAAGGGTATATAGATGAACAGAAAATAGTGACAGAGATTATGACATCATTTTTCAGGGCTGGGAGTGACATGGTGATTACATACCACGCGAGGGAGATACTGAAGAATAAGTGGTTTTAATAAAAATACATTTTCATTTTCTGCCCCCTAAATCCCCCGGAGGGGGACTTGAAAGCGTGGGGGTGCGGGGACAGAAAAAAACGGAGATAATGAATGGCAATAGCAAAATCGGAAGAACTTTATAAACGTGCACTCTCACTACTTCCGGGAGGAGTCGATTCCCCTGTCAGGGCATTCAAATCTGTCGGGGGAACTCCGATTTTCCTTAAAGAGGGGAAGGGGGGCCAGATCACAGATGAAGACGGCAACCGGTATATCGACTATTGCATGTCATGGGGGCCGATGATACTGGGACATGCCGACTCCGACGTGGTTGAGGCTGTGAGAGAAACAGCTATTTACGGGACGAGTTTCGGTACTCCGCACAGATCTGAGGTTGAACTTGCTGAAAAAGTTATCTCAATGGTTCCGTCTATTGAAAAGATAAGATTTGTATGCTCAGGTACAGAAGCTACGATGAGTGCAATAAGGCTTGCCCGTGGCTTCACAAACCGTGATAAAATTGTAAAGCTTGACGGATGCTATCACGGGCACGCTGATTATCTTCTTGTCGCGGCAGGTTCCGGGCTTGCGACATTTGGCACCCCGGATTCTGCAGGAGTCACTGAGGGGAATGCGAAGGATACCCTTGTTGTTCCATATAATGATTCAGCTTCTCTCGAAACTCTTTTTAAAAAGGAGGGTAAAAATATTGCCGCCCTCATTCTTGAACCTGTCCCGTGTAACTACGGGCTTATTCTTCCGGTAGAAGATTATCTTAAAAAGGTGAGGGAGCTCTGCACTGAGTATGGCATACTTCTGATATTCGATGAGGTTATAACCGGTTTCAGGCTCGGAAAAGGCGGTGCACAGGAGTTTTACGGGGTTAAGCCGGATCTTACTACCCTTGGCAAAATAATCGGCGGCGGCCTTCCTGTCGGTGCTTACGGCGGGAGAAGTGATATAATGGCAAAGATAGCTCCTGACGGACCTGTATATCAGGCAGGAACACTCTCCGGAAATCCTCTTGCCATGACTGCCGGAATTGTGTCTCTTAATAAAATTTCTGCTCCCGGCTTTCATGATAATCTCCGGAATAAATGTGAACTTTTCGCGGCAAAGATAAAACCCGCTCTTGACCGTCATTGTAACAAAGTACAGTTCAGGCATGTTGAATCTATTTTTTGCTTCTACTTTACCGGTAATAAAAATATCACAACAGTAAATGATGTCCGTAACTCTGACATGAAACTTTTCGCCGCGTTTCATGGCGCAATGCTTAAAAAGGGAATATACCTCTCTCCGTCCGGTTATGAGGTGGGATTCTTTTCATCAGCGCATACGGATGAAGACATTGAGAGAACAGCAGCAGCAGTTTACGAGTCGCTTGAGGAGATACTATAGTAGCCAGGGATTGAAATTCTTTGTCCTGTATGAATAAGAAAGGCCACTCATTTCTGAGTGGCCTTTTTGCTATGCATCCCCGAGGGGATTCGAACCCCTGTTACCGGGATGAAAACCCGATGTCCTAGACCCCTAGACGACGGGGACATGCTATATGCTTACTTTATATGTGAGTCGCCGGGGAATTGAACCCCGGACCCACTGCTTAAAAGGCAGTTGCTCTACCGACTGAGCTAGCGACTCAAATCAAAGTGATAACCTTTTACAAAATGAGTTTTTGCCTGTCAATGATATTCTAAAAAAGCCAAATTTTTTTTAGCATTGGCACTATTTTTTTTACATATAATGTTGGCAAATAATAATTTACTCCATGGAAGAGTGATTGAGTAATGTTTAATAAAACAGTAGACTCGAATCAAGTTTTAATACTATTTTTTAAATGTAAATTCTCTTCCCGGACCTACTGAAACATATGAAACAGGTATATTGAGCTCATCCTCAAGAAAATTCAGATAGTCCTTTGTATTTTTAGGGAGCTCTTCAAAAGATTTGCATTTTGAAATATTCTCCTCCCATCCTTCCATCTCGACATAAATAGGCTTTACAAGTCCGAGTTTTGAAAGGCATATATCATCAACACGTTCTCCTTTAATGTCATAGCCGATACAGGTTTTGATCTTTTCAAATCCTGTTAAAACGTCAAGCTTGGTTATAGCAAGGGAGTTCAATCCGTTAATCTGTATCGATTTTTTCAAAAGTGGAAGATCAAACCAGCCGCAACGTCTCGGTCTTCCTGTCGTTGCACCAAACTCGTTGCCGTTTACCCTTAATCTCTCACTTTCTTCATCTGTGGCCTCGGTGGGGAATGGGCCTTCTCCTACCCTTGTAACATATGCTTTTGTTATGCCTATAACTTCGGTTATATCACCGGCGTTGAGCCCTGAGCCTATAAGTGCTCCGCCTATAGTAGGGTTTGATGATGTGACAAAGGGATATGTGCCGTGATCTATATCAAGAGCATATCCCTGTGCTCCCTCAAGAAGTATATTCTTTTTATTTTTAAGAGCATCATGAAGAAATTTCTGGCTGTTTGTAACCATGTCCCCGGCTTTAATTTTGAAATCGATAAGTATCTCCATAATTTCATCAACGGTAATATGCGGAAGTCCATACATCTTTTCAAGCTGGAGATTCTTTACTTTGAGCGCGGCTGTTACTCTTTTTCTAAGGTAATCTTCGTCAAAAATGTCACCCGTTCGTATTCCTTCTCTGAGACATTTATCAGCATAGCATGGGCCAATGCCGCGTTTTGTCGTGCCGATCTTTTCTTCGCTTGATTCTTCAAGTATACTGTCCAGTGCTTTGTGATAGGGAAGGATAAAATGAGCTGAATCGGAGATGATAAGCCTATCCTTTACGTTGTACCCCTTATTTTCAAGAAGTTCAATTTCTTCTATGAGCTCTATCGGGTCGAGCACTACGCCATTACCTATGAGGCATGTTTTACCTTCGTGGAGTATACCGGATGGAATAAGGTGAAATACAAATTTTTTGTCATCTACAACAACGGTATGACCGGCATTTGCACCGCCCTGGTATCTCGCAACTATGTCTGCATCCCTTGTAAGGTAATCGATCATCTTTGCCTTCCCTTCATCACCCCACTGTGTGCCAATTGCTACTATGCAGCCCATTTTGACCTCTTCAATAATTAAATATTATACGGTTGTACACAAAATTCAATGATTAATTATATAATTATAATAAACAAGTATTTTTTCAATTTAAAAAAAGATAAAACCTGAATTCATGTTTTAAATATGAAAAGTATTTTCAATTTTACCTTTAAAAATTAATCAAAAATTCCTGAAGGTGAATCTTCACAGTTGATGCTGAATTGTACAGATATATCTGAAGCAGGAATTATTGTACCATAAACCGTTGAAGTGAGCCTGTTGATAATTTGTATCGATTCTATAGCGTCATCTATTGATACGGGGGGAGGCTGAATTTTTTTCAGCATAAGGAATTCCATGCTGTATGTTTTGAGCATGGAGGCAAATTCTTCGGCCTGGGAGATGACTGATTCATAATAATATTTTTTTATTGCAAGAGCATCGAGCGATTTATCTTCACGGCCATTAAGGAGCGTTGCAGCCCTGTCTGTCAAAGCCAGCATTTTTTTAAGTACTGTTTCACTCTTCGGAAGGGAGTTGATGAGAATTTTCATGAAGTTCCCGCGATCACCGCAGGGAATAAATTTTCTTTTACGGAGGAGGGCCCTTGCTGCAAAGTAAAAATCAGGTAATGTTGAGGATTCCGGGTCTCCGATATACTGAAAGTCCAGGTCAAGATTGAGTTTTTTTATAAAGGATATAATTGAGGATACGCGGCTTTCGGTATCAGGAAAAAATTTTCCTGCCGGTGTGATAAGATGTATTTCAGGAGATAATGATGTTATTGATCTGTTGAGAGTTTCGATTTCAGAATGCTTTAGTCCCGTTAATGTTATAAGTTTTTCAATGTCAAGGCGAAATTCATCATCGGGATATATGGCAAGTTCATATATCGTACCGTCATTAAGTGTACTGTCATCCAGAAATTTCAGCAGGTCATCAGGGCTCTCTATGCTGTATGATGTGCGGAGGAAATGAATAGTATCAGCATCAGGTGAGAATCCCCGGTCAAAGCGTGAGGCAGTTAAATGAGCAATGCGGTCAATTATTGTATTATTCATTCGGCCGGAACCTCCACAGAAAATTAATTTTTTATTCAATCCAATATAGCGGGTAAACAGTGTGAAGTCTCCCGGTTTTTATCAAACTAAAATTTTTCTTTTTTTTGCCGGTGTTGGATAAAATTTTGTTTTTAAGAGCCGGGCTTAGTTCGTAGTATTAATTGCTTGAAATCCCTGTATTGGATTTTAATCTAAAAAAGATAATTCAAAATTTTATACCGGAGTTGCAGATGCGTTTTATTCACACTGCTGACTGGCATCTCGGGAGGATCTTCCACGGGATGCACCTTACTGACGATCAGGCCTATTTACTTAAAAACCTTGAACTTCTCCTGAAGGATGAGAAGCCCGATGCATATATTATTTCCGGCGATATTTACGACAGGTCTGTTCCTCCGCCCGAGGCAGTTGAGCTTTTAAGTCTACACCTTGAGAAGGTTTCCCGAGACCTGAATATCCCTGTGATAATAATCGCGGGGAACCATGACGGGGCTGAGAGGCTCGACTTCTGTTCAGGAATGATGAAAGGTGCGGGACTTTATATAAGCGGAATATCCAGGAAAAATGTATCTCCTGTAATAATTGAAGATAAATATGGCCCTGTATACTTCTACCCCCTGCCATATACAGACCCTGAAAGAATGAAACTTATTTTTGAACTGGACAACGCAGTTACACATAATGACTGCATCGCTATGTATGCTGAGAGGATAAGGGCAGCACATTCTGAAGGAGTGAGGGCTGTTGCCGTTGCACATGCCTTTGTTAATGGCGGGAGGTCAAGCGAATCCGAGAGGCCACTCACAGTCGGAGGAGCGGGAATAGTTGATTCGTCACTCTTCAGTGGATTTTGCTATACCGCACTGGGGCATCTTCACGGCGCACAGAGTATAAATGATACTGTGCGTTATTCAGGTTCTATCATGAAGTATTCAATATCCGAGGCTAATCATCAGAAATCGGTCACTATTGTTGATATCGGAAGGGATGGCGGCTGCTCTTATTCGGCAATACCACTGCTCCCCAGGCACGACCTGAGGATCGTAGAGGGGACTCTTGCTGAAATACTTAAAGGAGATGACCTCCTCAACAGAGATGACTATGTCGCAGTAAAGCTGACTGACCGCGAAGCTGTTTATGACGCGATGAACAGGCTGAGGGAGATCTATCCTAATATAGTCCATCTTGAAAGGATGGACTATATTCCAACGGGTGAGACCCTTGAGCCGCTGAAAAGGCTCAGGCTTGGAGAGACCGAACTTTTTGCTTCATTTTTCAGCGCTGTTACGGGTGAGGATATGAGCAGTGAACAGGATGAGGTCATCCGTAGTGTTATTGAAGATACTCTGAAAACGGAGGACCTGATATGAAGCCTGCAAAACTGATTATTCAGGCGATGGGGCCATACAGGGGTGAGGAATCTATAGATTTCACAATCCTCGGTGATAAAAAATTTTTTCTTATTCACGGGCCGACAGGTTCTGGAAAGACGTCCATACTGGACGCAATAACATATTCTCTCTACGGAAGCACAAGCGGTGATGAGAGAAGCCTTGAGCAGATGAGAAGCCAGTGGGCTGATGCTGATACAGAATCTTATGTACAGTTTGATTTTTATATCGGGGGAAAGCTTTACAGGGTAAAGAGAAGGCCGGGGCAGGTCTTGAATAAAAAGAGGGGCACGGGGACAAGGAGTGTTGATGCAGAAGCAACACTCTGGTTTATTAGCGGGGAGCCTGAAGTTCTTGCTACGGGTATTATAAAGGTTACAACCAGGGTTGAATCACTACTGGGTTTCAGCAGCGAGCAGTTCAGACAGGTTATTGTGCTCCCGCAGGGAAAGTTCAGAGAGCTTCTCTCTGCAAAGGCTGAAGGGCGGGAGGAAATTCTAAAAGTTCTTTTTAACACAGAAAAGTATACTCTGATTCAGAACATGATAAAGGAACGGGCTTCTGCGGTCAGACAGAGGCTGGAAAGTTTAAGGTTTGAGCGTGAAACAGTTTTAAAAGGGGAGGGTGTTCAGGGTATAAATGAGCTTAAAATTCTTTTTGATGAGAGAAATGCTGAGGCCGAAAACCTTAAGACTGTTCTGAAAAAACTCCGGGCGGACGGGAAGAAAATTGATGCGGAGTATCAGAAGGCTTCATTGATTGAAGCACGCTTCCTGGAAAGGGATAGCGCGCTTGAAGCTCTCCGCCTCCTTGAGGCGGAGAAACCTGAGATAGAGCGCTACGAAAATATCATCAGTATATGCCGAAGAGCAATAAGCCTTAAGGATTTTCATAAATCTTTTATTGATGAGAGAGAGAGGTATTCTCTAATTGAAAAAAAGTTTTATGCAGCGCGTGATGAAGAAGCCGGGTCCGGGAAAAGGAGAGCTTCATTAGAAGAGGCGCTTCATACTATTCCTGAAAAAGAGAGCCGACAGAAAATCCTTGAACAGGAAATATTCAGGCTTGAATCTGTAAGCGGAAGTTACGCGGAGCTTGAGAAGATCGGGAAGGATATAGAAATTTTTTCTGAGAAAAAGGAAGATTCTCAAAAATTATATAATTCGCTGATTTTAAGAAAGGATGAGCTCCAGGGAGCAATAAAAATTTTTCAGAAGCAGATAGGCGAGGCTGAAATCGCAGGTGCATCAATTCCTGCACTGCAGAGTTCACTTGAAAAGATAATATCTGCCGGCAAAATAATTGCTGAGATTGAAAAAAATAGAATATCATTATCTGAACTTGAAAAAATTATAACCGGGCTCGAAAAATGTAAAGCATCTGCCCTGGAAAAACTGAATGAATCAGCAAATGCAAGGATCGTGATGGAAGATCAGTGGATTAAGGGGCAGGCTGCTCTGATTGCCCGGGAGCTAGATGAGGGTAAGCCCTGCCCTGTTTGCGGCTCGCTCCACCATCCCGCTGCTGCAACAGGTGAAGGAGATATTCCTTCTATGAAAGATATAGAAAAAGCCCGCAGACTGGAAAAGGAATCGGATGAAAAATTCAGGAATATTGAAAAGGATCTGATTAAAAAAAATACAGAGTTTGAATCCCTGAAAAATCTGAACGTAACAAAGGATGATATTCCGGAAGAGTTCCGTAATATGCGGAGAGATGAACTCGAGGAGATTTACAGAAAAGAATTTTCAACACTTAATTCCATAAAGGAAGTTTATAGCTCCGTTGATTCACAGAAAGATAAACTGGATGAAAGTGAAAACATTTTAAAGCAGGTGATTGCCGGTTTTGAAACAACAGCGGAAGAAATGAAGAATTATGAAATAAGTCTTGCCTCCATAAAAAGCAGATCTGACCAGATTAAGAAGAGCCTTCCCGAAGGTATATCAGACATCCAATCTCTCGGGAAAAAGCTTGATGAACTGAAGAAGGAAGCTATGAATATATCAGTTTATATAACTGAAACTGAAAAAGCCTATCATGGCGCTTCTGAAAGTTATATTGCTTCAAAGACCCTGCTTGAAAGATCTGAAAAGGATTATAACGAAGCCGAAGACCGGCTGAAAAATAAAAGTCTGGAATTTAAAGTCAGGCTTTCTGAAGAAAAATTTTCATCGGAGGAGGAATTTGTTGAAGCTCTCAGGATATCCGGTTCGGTAATAGAGATTGAGGAGCGGGTTGAAAAGTATAGATCTCAATTGGTCTCCGCAAAAGACAGGGCGGGGAGAGCGTCAGCCGGGCTTGAAAAACTCGAACGCCCGGATCTTCTCAACCTGTCTGAAAAGATATCCGAACTGAATGGCGAAATTGAGAAAACTCTGGGAGGCTTGAATTTAATTGAATCTTTTTGCGAAAGGGTGCTCCGGATAATTCAGAGAATAAATGAACTCGAACTTTCTCTTGAGAATGAGGAGAAAAAGTATGGAATTATTCAGACTCTTTCAGAAACAGCCGGCGGGAGGAATAAATTCAGGCTGACGTTTCAGCGGTATGTGTTACAGTCATTCTTTGATGATGTTCTGATGATTGCATCAAACCGGCTTGAAAGGATGAGCCGTGGAAGATACAGGCTCATAAGCACGGGCAGAGTGGAAGACAGGAGAGGAATTGGCGGCCTTGACCTCGAGGTTTTTGATGAATACACAGGTTACAGCAGGCCGGTTGTGACGCTCTCCGGAGGAGAGGCGTTCCTGGCATCTTTATCCCTTGCGCTGGGACTTGCCGATCTGGTTCAGCAGTATTCCGGCGGGATATTTCTTGATACGGTTTTTATTGATGAGGGGTTCGGCTCTCTGGATAGTGAGACTCTTGATCTTGCGATAAATACGCTTGTTGACCTTCAAAACAGCGGGAGGCTTGTGGGTATAATTTCGCATGTGAATGAGCTGAAAGAGAGGATTGACGCAAGGCTTGAGGTTATTCCCGTGGCATATGGGAGTACAACTAAGTTTGTTGTTTAAAGGAGGGGATTATCTACACCGGAGTATTGAGAGAGGAAAACGGCGTTTCATGGATTGCAGGTGACGATGGAGAAGAATATTTTCGTGGCGGGCGTATCTGGAGCGGATATTTGAAACATTGGTGCGGGAGGAGGATACATGCCCGTCTGCTCGATAAATGTGAATATGAAAGCGGTAAACCGATTATTCTCATCTGGCCGGCTGAAGAGAAAAAACAGGGTGATTTTTTTGAGCTTTATTATAATGAGCGTCTTGTGAAATATCCTGCATCGATATGCGGGCATAATGCGATTAATGTATCCGGGAAAATCTACAATTTTTCTCACCTGATAAATGAAAATGAAATAATCACTCCCGAAGAATATTTTTACCGTCCGGCACTCGGTGAGTTTGCTCCCTCACCTGTTACGGGAAGATTTGATATTTCTGATCCGCTGCATCCATACTATGATAAGTTCGGAAGAATTTTTATGCGTGCAATTCATGTCCTGCGCGTGGATGATATTGATGCAGAGAGATTAACCTCTATCCTCATGAATAAAGTAGATCATATAGTTAACCTTACACCTGATCCCGCAAAACCGCAAAAAAATCCTGAGTTCCACTGGTATAAAAAAAACTGTACAACAAATATTGCCGATGCTTTAAGCGAGTATGGATTAAACATCTCCGGGATCTTCCCCCGGGATCTCTTTGTAAGTGCCTGTTATTCATGCCTGAAAGAGTATGAAAAGGAGAAAGTTCAGATATTCACAATGCCGCAGCTTTTTGTTGATGAGGCTCCACGGGGCAGGATTACTCCAATGATAAATCCCGTGAATTATATTAAGGCTGTATTGCTGAAGTTTAAATACTGATTTGTAATAAAAAGCCGGTTCATACTTTGAACCGGCTTAAAGATATAAGAAGTGATAAGAAAATGTTTAATTCTCCAATGGAACGGTTAGTGATATCTGTGTTGCCTCTGTTTTCCCGTAATAATAAGTAATGTTAAACGGTGTCAGGCCGGGTTTTGAGTAGAGCGGATCACCTGTGTCAATAACCATTGCAAGATGATGCCCTGCCGGGATATCATATCCGGTCGGGATGATAGGTACAGTTAATTCCATAGCTTCACCCGGTGTTGCATCCCAGAAAGTGTGGAATCCGTGTGTTATATATGTAGCTGTTCCCCATTTATCAACATCATAGAGGTAAATAATAACCTGTCCTTTGTTTTTTGTAAGTGAAAGTCTGAGTTTGGCCTCAGATCCTCCTCTTATCTTTTTATCAGTACTGAAAGCGGAAGATTCCCATGCTATTGATTCAATTCTGTTCAGAAGGTTGACATTTGTTATAACGCCTATCCCGAGCTGCTCAAGTATAGGGAAGATCGCAGCGCCGGCTGTTGACCCTGACAGGAGTCCTGAATACATACTGTTTGTAGTTGTTTTTGTATTTATAGATGTTTTGAGGCTGCCGTTTGTAAAAAGAGTTCTCGGTCCGCAATAGAATGTCTCATCCGCTACAGTCGTTGGCGGCCATGTATAGTTACCATCTGAATAACCGAGGCTGTCAGTGCTGTATTCAACCCTGTCGAGAGAGTTCTTAAGCTGAATGGTAACAACTGCACTTTTGTTCTCGTCTGTTATGATGCCGGTATCAATTCCTTTAAGCCAGTAATCAAACCACTTGTCAACTTTATCAAAAACGTAGTTGTTGAGCCCCAGTAATCCTGTTGCTTCACCTGTGAAGTGTGTTCCAAGACTCAGGTCTACTCTTTTATGGTCCACTGTGAGGGCATTGAAGAAATCGAGAACACCGTCAGGTGAAAAGAGGTAATCCTCGGTCTGGTTTGCTATATAAATAGGTTTATTCTTTGCATTAATCGTGTCTATATAAGTAATTGGTGATCTCTGCCCGCACCACTCTTTCACCCACGAAATATTGGTGTTGGTTAATGTTGCTTTAAAAATAGCAGGGATTTCATCACCCAGATTTGAGAGAAGTGAACCTGTTATGATAAGGAGGCTTCCCCATACAAGCTTGGGTGTTTCACCTGACCACATATGTCTTTCGAGGTCTGTCCATGCTGATATTCCTACAGCTGTTTTGATTCTGTCATCATGAGCTACTGCATTAAGAGCTGCTCCACCGCCGAGAGAAATTCCGCAGACTCCTATATTTGAAGCATCGACCGGTGAATTGGCAATTAACCAGTCTACAATGGCGCTGAAATCCGTCCAGTCATCAGGGCTCCCAAGCTGAACTTCTCCACCCGACAGGCCCCAGCCCCTTTGCGAATAACTGAGAACAATATAGCCCTTTTTGGCAAAGTGAATAGCCTGAGCAATGTATTCATGTTCTTCGCAAGCCCAGCTGTTCGGGAAAATAATTGCCGGAAATGTTTGACCGTCTTTTACAGCAACCGGGATAAGAATGTTTGCCGCGATTGTTGCAGCCTCAGTTGAGCCTTGAGAATTAATGTAAACACATTCCTTATATGTGTATTCATATGTTGTTGAATCTGAACTTTCAGCTTTAAGAGTCCCGTCAGTTCCCGGAATGGTTATGGATTTAGTCACTGATGAGCCGGGTGTACTGGTGCCTGTATCTGTCGCATCCATACATGAAAGCATAAAAGTTGTAAAGAGTGTGATAATTAGGATAAAAAATTTTTTTTTATTCATGACATCTCCTCATCAAAATTATATATTAATTAGAAGATACCTTACTAGACTAATGTGTCAATAAAAAAACCGGATAGATGGTCGGTAATAAAAAAATTTTAATCCCGGTGTGATTTTATATTTAAAAGAGTGCTTCTGCTTAGGGAAAAATTGTTTTTTATTAAACAATTTTTAAAAAATATTTAAAAAAAATAGTGATAGTCTGAATATTTAATTTTAATTATAGAACGATTATAAAAACTCCACGCTACCTTATTTTTAATTGTTTTCAATAAAAATACCATAAGAGAAAGCATTTACAAATCTTTCTGAGAGGAGATCTATATCTATAGATTCTTTATCTTTTTTCGTTACTCCGTAATAATAAGCCATTCGCATAAAAGCCCCCCCTATAAGGTTGGCGACAAGCTCTACGTCTGTATCGGGTTTAATTCGTTTTAGTTTAATTCCTACTATTAAATATTTTTTAGCAAGTTCGAGAATTTGAAAATTAAAATTGCTTATAAGTCTGTCGAAATTTTCACCAAGTCCCAGACCGATTTTCAACAGGATGCTGCAGTAATCAGGATTATTTACAAAGAATTCAAAAGATCTTTTAATTTTGTATCCGAAAAATTTAATCCCGCTTTTATATTCCTCCGAATCCTCATCAGGGATGTCCGCAAGCTCGCTTTTCCATTTGATGAACAGATCTTCAAGAATAGTGGTGAAGATTTCATCCTTGCTTTTAAAGTACTGGTATACAGTGCCGCGAGCAACATTGGAAGCCTTCTGAATGTCAGATATCTGTGTCTGATAATATCCGTCAGCAGCAAACAGTTTTCTTGCACAGTTGAGTATTTGTTCTTTCCTCTCTTCAGGAGGCATTCTCTTTCTTGTTTTTACTTTTCCTGATTGGTTACTGTTTGCCATTTTTCCGCCTTTATCTGTTGGTATAAATTTTGTCGATTAATAATAGAACAATTACGATAATTTGTACTGTCTACTAATGTCAATGTATAAATCTTTATTTTAGGAGAGTGTTATTATCCAGACAAAAGGTAAAATATGCAATTATACCGTACGAAAGAAGCATTATTCTTCTGGTTTTCTTATAAAAAATTGATTTTTTTAAAAGTTTAAATATCCTAAAGGCCTTCCAAAATTTATTGACATCGGTTTTAACACTGCATTAATGACTTTGTGAATCTATATAATTGATTACGGAGTATTTATAATGCAGCTTCCCTCCACCTATGAACCTAAAGATGTAGAAAACAAGTGGTATGAGCACTGGGAAAAGAAGGGCTATTTTCATGCAGATGTAAATGATGGTAGAGAGCCATTTTCAATAGTAATTCCCCCTCCTAATGTGACAGGAAATCTCCACATGGGCCATGCTCTTAATAACACGCTTCAGGATATTCTTGCCAGATGGCAGAGGATGAAAGGGAAGTCTGTCCTCTGGATGCCCGGTATGGACCATGCCGGTATTGCCACACAGAATGTGGTTGAAAGGCTTCTTGCCTCTGAAGGGAAGAACAAGCATGATCTGGGGCGCGAGGCTTTTGAAAAGAGGGTATGGGATTGGAAGGCTCATTCCGGCGGACAGATACAGGGACAGCTCAGGAGCCTCGGATCGTCGTTAGACTGGCAGAGAGAGAGGTTTACTCTTGATGAGGGACTTTCACGCGCTGTGCGAAAGGTGTTTGTAACTCTGTATAATGAAGGGCTCATATACCAGGGATACAGAATAATCAACTGGTGCCCGCGTTGTGAAACAGCACTCTCGGACATTGAAACTGAGTACAGGGAGCTTGACGGCAATCTCTGGCATATAAAATATCCCGTAAAGGGGAGCGATGAATTTATCGTTGTCGCAACAACCCGTCCGGAAACTATGCTTGGTGATACAGGCGTTGCGATCAATCCGGAGGATGAGAGAAACAGCCGCTTTGTCGGGAAAACTGTGATATTACCGTTAATGAACAGGGAAATTCCGGTATTCGCTGACAGTTATGTTGATAAGGAGTTTGGTTCAGGTTTTGTGAAGGTAACTCCTGCTCATGACCCGAATGACTTCGACATGGGGAAAAGGCATAATCTCGAAGAAGTAATTATTATGGATGAGCACGCTGTGATAAATGAAAACGGCGGTGTGTATAAAGGGCTCGACAGATATGAGGCACGCAAGAGAGTGGTTGCCGATCTTGAAAAACTCGGTCTCCTCGAAAAGGTAGAAAAGCATGTTCATTCTGTGGGGCACTGTTACAGGTGCAATACTGTCATAGAACCTTATCTTTCAAAGCAGTGGTTTGTTAAGATTAAGCCCCTTGCCGATGAAGCTATTAAAGTCGTTGAAGATGGCAGGATACGTTTTGTTCCGGGGAACTGGGCAAAGACCTACTTTGAGTGGATGTATAACATAAGGGACTGGTGTATTTCAAGGCAGCTCTGGTGGGGACACAGGATCCCGGCTTTTTACTGTGCTGATTGCGGAGAGATAACCGTTACTATGGAAGACCCGGTTGTCTGTTCAAAGTGCGGTTCAAAAAATATTAAACAGGATGAGGATGTTCTCGATACATGGTTCTCTTCGGCATTATGGCCGTTTTCCACAATGGGGTGGCCTGATAATACTCCGGAGCTTAAGAAGTATTACCCTACAAGCGTACTTATAACGGGATTTGACATTATTTTTTTCTGGGTCGCAAGGATGATCATGACAGGCGTCAGATTTATGGACGAGATTCCTTTTAAGGATGTCTACATCCATGCCCTTGTTCGTGACGAGCATGGACAGAAGATGAGTAAATCCAAGGGAAATGTTATAGATCCTCTCATCATGATGGACAGATATGGTACTGACGCGTTCAGATTCACTCTCGCTGCTTTTGCGGCACAGGGCAGGGATATTATCCTTTCAGAGAAGAGAATTGAGGGCTACAGGGCGTTCTGCAACAAGATATGGAATGCAACCAGGTTTATCCTTATGAATCTCGGGGAGGAGTTTAAACCTCAGATGCCCGATCCTTTGAAGCTCGAGGTTTCTGACAGGTGGATGCTTCACACTGCTAATATGGCTGTGAAAAATGTAAATGATGCCCTTGGAGAGTACAGGTTCAACGAAGCAGCAAATTTATTATATGAATTCTGGTGGAACGAGTTCTGTGACTGGTACCTTGAACTTGTGAAACAGAGAATATATTCAAAAGATCCTGCTGCCGGGGAATCATCAGATGCGGCCAAACAGGTGTTATATTATGTACTTGGTACAGGGCTCAGGCTTCTCCATCCATTTATGCCTTTTATTACAGAGGAGATATGGAGCATCATAAAGAGAGATGGTGACCCGGATATCATGATAGCAGAGTGGCCTGAATATAACGCATCAATGGCCTTTGAGGATGAGGCTCAGTATATAGAAACATTTAAAGAAATTATATATAAAATACGAAATATCCGGGGGGAGATGAATATACCTCCTGATAAGAAAGCGTCGGTTGTTTTTAAAACGGAAAGTGCAGGCTTGAAAAAAATTATAAATACGGAATCAATTCATATTCAGGCCCTTGCGAAAGTGGATTCGGTTACTGTTGATGCTGATTATACGCCGGATAAGACAGATGCCTCGGCAGTCATGTCTGACCTGGAAATTTTTCTCCCGCTCAAAGGCCTTATCGATACTGATAAAGAGAGAGCAAGGCTCGAAAAAGAGATTGCGAAGATTGCCCAGGACCTTCAGAAGGTTGAGGGCAAACTTAACAATGAAAATTTTACAGGTAAAGCCCCGGCAGATATTATAGAAAAAGAGAAAGCAAAACAGAAAGAGTACAGGGCTATGCTTGAAAAGCTGAATGAGGGCCTTTCAAAGCTTGAATAAAATCTATATAAAAAATCTGTTTCGGGAGGAAAAATGAAAAAATTTTTAACATTAACCGCTTTATTACTGATTCTTACAGTGCCCGTGTTTTCATCTGCGCTGGATGATCTTCAGATGAGACCTGTCACAGCAGACAGGATTAAATGGTTCCCTGTGCCGCAGGACAATCTGAATTATATGTTTCTTCAATCTATCGGGGACGACAGTTATATCGTAATAGGAGATTTTTCCGGTGTTGCAAAAATCATCGTTCTTATCACGGATAATAACAACGACAATACGATTGATTCAGTAGTTGAATACTTCCCTGAAACAAAAAATTTCAGGGTAAGCAAAATTTCTGAGTCAAGATTCTTTACAACCGATATTGCGAAACTTAAGAAAGATATTATTTCAGGGACAATTTATAATAAAAACTATACTGATGAGATGAAATCCAATGACACTCTTGAGAGCCTTTTAAAAAGGGGCAATGGAAATGCCGTATCTGAGGATGTTTACGGGGTTAATATCAAACTTTTTGAAGTCGATGAAATTAATAAACATTCAGCTTCTTTTGCGTATGGTAAAAGCGCAGGCGGGTATTATCTCCAGTTCAAGACAGAGTATTACAGAAAAGATTTTAAGACTGAAAAGAGACCGGTTCTTGGTTATTCTGTTTACTGCAGGGACAGTAACGATCCTGTGGTAAAGGAGGCTGTCGAAAATCTTTTTAAGATAAAGTCCCCAAAGGTCTTATCCATAAAATAGTACCACCGATGTATCTCCCCCATGTGAAATGGGGGAGAACAAAATATTCTAAAAGCTAAAGCTTGCAGTTCAACTTCCCCATTTCAATAGCGTGCAGTCTTGCTTCTTTTCTCTGCTGAGCTTCGCAGTTTCTTCTCTTCTCATCATCTGTTTCAGGAATAATTTGAGGTATCTTTCTCGGTTTTAAATTTTCATCAAGAGAAACGAATGTCATGTATGCTGACCCGGTATGACGAATTTCTCCAGTTACGACATTCTCACTTTCAACGCGTACTCCTATTTCCATGGACTTTGTTCCTACAAAATTCACGCTGGCGATGACCCTGAGAAGATCTCCCACAAATACCGGATAGTGGAAGTCGAGCCTGTCAATAGAAGCTGTTACCACATTTCCCCCTGTATGCCTGACGCCGACAATGCCGGCCGTGTTATCTATAAGCTTCATAATAGTTCCGCCATGAACATTTCCCGCGAGGTTTGCGTCCTGCGGCATCATCTGCTGAACTACTGTAATGCTGCTTTCTTTTACTGTTTTACTTTCCATAATAATTTCCTCCGCAATAATTAACTGTGATGAGCAGGATGTCTCGAAAACATTAGAATTTTAATTTTATATAAAATTCTAATGTTTAATAATATTTAGAGTTTTAGGAAGTGTCAAATTTTTTGATAAATTATTTAAGTTTTATTAATTAAGGTGTTTCTGGGGAAAAATTTTATATTTTATTTTTAAAAATTAATTGGTCCTGGAGTTGCTGAAAATTTTTGGCAATTTAATAGAATGTGAAGATGAATGTATGTTATTATTGATAAATTTCTTTTTTTAAAAGCATGGCAGATATGTGAGCTGCGTCCGTCCCTTTTCCTTTTCTGACCAGGGTTATTATTCCTGTATCTCCCGATCCTCCAGTAAATATACCGTAAGAGAAATGTGAATTTGTCCCGGAGATTACTGTACCTGTCTTTCCCCAGATGCCGGATGGCAAAACTCTCAGTGATGGATTTTTAATAAGATCTTTTTCTGTTATCTTCGCGGTACCATTCAGAAATGTTTTATGAAGGGCCTCTGATATTACCTCCATCGCCTCTGACGGTATTCTGTTACTTCTATGCATGTTGTGAATATACATGGATATTTTAATTAAATCTCTGATGGAGATATCTATTCTGAAGTCAAGTCCTGGAAGAATTTCACACCACTCCTTTTCGTCTTTAATATGCCGTTTTCTTCTGTAAAATTTCTGAACCATCTTTTAAAATCATCGCGGTCAATTTTATCGTGAAGAGATGCGAAGTAGAGATTGCATGAATTATATATTGCGCTGCTTATATTCATCTCGCCGTGACCTTTTTTTTCCCAGCAATACTCCGGCAAAGGAAAATTATTATGTATGCCGCATGTAAATTTATAATTAAAGAAAAGGTCTCTTCTTTCCTGTGCGAGGTAGAAAACTGTAAAAAGTTTAAACAGGGAACCGCATGGAATTCTTCTCTCCAGTAAACCGGGACCGGTTGATGTATACCGGATGTCACCATTATCTATGTTACATATTGAAAGGTCTGACTTTTTTCATCAGATGTAATATATTTTAAATTTGGGTAGTAGTGTTCCAGAATTTCGTATCGGGAGTAACCCTTAGATGCGAGCTCAATGGCTCCATCTAAACTCATCCCTGTACAGTGCCCAAGCCCTGAACCTGTAAATATAAAAGTTATACCATCTCTGCGAATGGAGTAATTATTACTTTTAATGAAGTTCCAACCCTTTTTCCTGTTTATTTTTAAACGGAAATCCTCCGGAGCGATTATATTTTCGCCACTGTCAGTTTGAATAAATATAATTTCATTTTCAGTATTAAATTTTATATCACGAAGAGTTTCTCTCCCGCCAGAAAAAATTAAGGCTGATAGTTCATCTGTTGCGATCCTCGCTTCCCATGTTGTATGAAGGGTTCGGCTCAACTTCAGATTTTCGGAATAAAGTATATCAACAGGGGGCTTGATTTTTCTCACTCCGGAGTTGAATACAGATTCAGAGAAGAGTTTTCCTCCGCTTGATGAATGAAAGAAGAGGCCGCAGTTAAGGTTTTTTATATCTATAAAGGGTCCGCTTATCGGATTCAGTCCGCTTCTTCCTTGATATGACTGGCAACAAGTGAGGTCGCAGAAGTCGCAATCTTTATGCTTTTTTTTTAGAGATTCTATTCGGCACCTTCCATGTATTGCAAGTGCAAGAGCGTAGAGTGCCTCGTGGTTTTTTTTATCCAGGTATCCGAATTCAGCACATGATGAATCGATAGCATATTGTTCAATATTCTCTGTTATATATATTTTAAGCGAGTTATTATAATGAATTAATTCAAGAGGGAGAGGATATGTTCTCTTATTTCCTTTAATTTCTGTCCGGAAAGAACCGTCTGTTGTGCTGGAATAAATAATACAATTTTTGAAATATAGCGGGCGGTTTTTTGCAGATATATTATAATGTCCGCCGGAATATATGATTTTAAGAGAAGAAGTATATAACTCCGAATCATCATACCTTATCACTGTACCGGAAGGGAACGTGAAGTTGAGCTCTCCTGCCCCGATATCACTCATCCGGCGCAGATGTTTTGAAAGAATATTTATTTTTATCGAACCGGTTTTTGTGTTCTGGGAGAATGTCTCCGTCCCTTGTGGGATAAGGGTAATTATTACTGTGATGATGAGGGGGATGAAAATCCCCCTCATGAAATTTTTAATCATTATTGACATCAATTATCGCGGGCTGGCTCCATCCCTGGATTGAGTCCTCATACATGCAGCTTATTCTTGATGGCCTCATTATGAAACTCCCCGGAAGTTCGGCGCGTATTGTGTATGCAACCTCGTACTCTTTCCCTTTTTCAACATCAGTGAAAAAGAAAACCATCCGGTTGTCGCGCTTCTCAACGTGTGAGTACGGCTGGAATTCGTTGTATGCAGACTCGTTAACCACTTCAAATCCTGAAGGGAGAAAATCTTCAAGTATCAAAAACCCGAAACTGTCATCCGCCCTGAACTTAACGCGGACAAGGAGTTCATCCCCGACAGATATTTTCCCCTTTTCATCTGCGCTTTGTGGTACAAGGTATTCCTGCATCTTAATGTCCTTGATTCTGTTGAGGTAGAACATGTCTCTCCTCGCCGTGATTCCGTTTGAGAGTGAACGTATACTCCTTTTTTCTGATTTGATGAACGCGAAGAGCCCCTGCGGCTTGAAGTAGAGAGTGCCGCTGACAGCCGCAGAGAATACAGATCCATCAGGAAGGTCTCCGTCAGCTTTCAGTTTATATGAATTATTTTTACTGTCACGTGAAAGAGAAAATGTTTTTGAAAGCTGGTCCAGATTTCTGTTCGCTTTGAGGTTATATGAAATATCGCCAAGCTTATTTCCATTCAGTGAAAATTTTGTTTTTCCCTCGGTGCTGAATTCTGTGCTTCTCCCTTTCAGATAGTCGCATAACGCCAGGATTATTGTGCCGCTTTCCTTTGTTGAGCTCCAGCATTCGCCGTTAAAGCTCCGGGCCAGCGCCCCAACAGCCTGCGGTGCAAGGTCGGAGGTGTCTCCCGCAAGGGTAAGCGCGGAGAGGACATGGGCAGTAATCTCACTCCTTCCTCCGGGCCATAACCATTTCTGTTCCCTGGTTTCAGGCCAGTATATTCCAGCTGAATCTTTCCTGGCATTCCGGGATATTTTATTTTTTAGAATTCCGGTTGCCTCTGAAATTTCACGGACTTCATAATCAGGGAGTTTATCCGCTCCCGAAAAAACTGAAACTGCCTTGAGAAGATTTGCAGCCTGGTATGAATTTATCTTTTCATCAAAAGCGATCCGTTTGAATGAAGCGTGCTCCCATCTCTGGTAGAGCGCGTTAATGTACACAAGGTAAGAAAGCTCATCATTGTTACTCTTCCCCTGATCTTCAAAGAATCTTGCAACTGCCGCAAGCCCCTGTTCCATAGTGCCGGCATTTACACCGTAACCGTTTTCTTTCAGGTAAAAAAGCGAGAAGAGCGCATAGCCTGTCAGGTACCCGTTACCCCTGTCTCCGTCCCACCAGCCCCATGTGCCGTCATAATTCTGTCCTGCTTCAATTTTTTTAATACCCTCCGGGATGTCATTTTTAATATCAGCCTTAAGCTTATCAGGGATAAAGTCAGAGTATTCCTTATTTTTGAGAAGAGCAAGTACCGCCAGTTTCGGGATAAACCTGTTTATTGTCTGTTCTATGCATCCGTACGGGTAGTCGTTGAGATATTCAGCGGCTTTGATCATCTGAAGTACGGGTGATGGTGTGAGAGTGACTGTAACCTCTTCCGGGACAAACTCAAAGTCTTCGGTCCCTTTTACAGGTTTGATTTCGATCTCTCCTCCTGTGGCTGCATTGCCTGAACCCGTGATGACGTATTTAATTCCTCTCTTTTCAACAGGGATAGTATGTTTAACAGTATCTCCCTTTTTGTCTTTTGTTAGGGCGGAATATTCAAGTGATATTAAATCCTTTCCCTCCGGTATATCCAGAGTATAAAATTTTCTCGTGGAGCCGTACCCTGTGAGACTCACAGGAAAATCTTTGTCAGGAGCAATACTTTTCCCGTCAGCCTTAAGCTCGGTGGTAATTTTTTCTATTCCTGAATCTGTATTGTTATTTATTATCCCGATAATTCCGGCTCTGTCCCCTTCAATAAGAAACCTGGGTTTACCTATGCGGGCGATAAGGTCCTGCGTTGAGATAAATTTTTTCCTTGCCTCACCCATGCGTCCTGCGAGATCGTGGCCCCGCGCGGTGAGCCTCCATGTTGTGAGGTTGTCGGGAACCCTGAACGAGATCTCCGCTTCGCCATTTCTGTCAGTCTTAATCCCCGCCTCCCAGAATGCTGTGTCTTTAAAATCCTCCCTTACTTTCACCTGGGCATCCTTTCCTGCGCCAGCGAGCAAAGTAATAGGGTAGGAGTAAGTTGTGAGTACCCAGTTGGAAATTTTTGAGTAGAAATATCCGGAAATTTCAGGAGTCCTGTCTGAACGTACCATGAAGATCGATTCGTCAACAGCAGCAAGAGAAATGTCAGCCGAAACAGGTGTGCCTTTAAGATCCCCGGCTTTCACCTTTATTTTGACAGTATCTCCGGGTGAATACTTCTCTTTGTCGGGAGTAAGTATCAGATTAAGCCTTACATCGTCTACAGGGAGAGTTACTTCTTTTTCCGCAATATGGAGGGCTCTGCCACGCTGCATCGCGCATCGGACAAAGAGGTTCGGGGCGAGCTTTGTGTCTATGTTAAATTTTACAGGAATGATGTTTTTTGTCATCTTTATTACCTGGTATTCGTAAACATCTCTGCCTTCCAGGGTAACGAGAACATAGGAATCAGTGAATCTGCTTTTTATCAGACATGTTATTTCACCGGCTTTGTCGAGTTCAGTTTTATTTACAGTAAGTTCCAGGTCTTTCAGCTTTGAGTCGGCATTTCCGCCTGCGTCGTTGTATATCCAGATTATCTTTGAACCTGTAATTACGTTGCCCCTGCTGTCTTTTCCTGACGCGGTGAGATCAAACTCCCCATATGCGGTAAAGTCGGAGGGGAGAGTGATTACAGTTTTTCCGGCTGAGTCAGTTGTTACTTTTCGTGTGAAGTACGGCCTGCTGTCATGAATGTAAACTCTCTGTACCGGCTTCCAGATATACTTCAGAAGATTTAATTCAATGGCTGTGCTCACAGGTTCTCCTGAATGTGTCAGGGCAGTGACTGTAACTCTCTTCTCACTCTTCGCGCCGAAAAAGTTTTCTTCCGGAGAGAGCTTTATGAAAAATTCACCGCGGCCTATTTTTACTGTTTTCTGCGATGTTATTGTTATGTTTGATTTGTCTGTAACAGTTGCTTCAAGTACAAGTTCTCTATCATAGGGATAGTTCCCTGAAGCGATCTTGAGGAGGGCTGTGCCGCCTGAATCTGTATACTTTTCACCTTCAAGCTTTAGCCTTGAGTATGATGAGCCTGAGCCGTATTCATCAGCCATAGGGTCTTCGTCAGTTGTAATATTTTTTTCGTAGAACCTGTATTTAACAAGCGCATTTGCCAACGGCGCGCCGAAGAAGTATTTTGATTCAATCTTAAACTCGGCCATTTCGCCATTTATAAAGAAATCCTTCGAGGGGAGTATCTCCACTTTAAATTCAGGTTTCCTGTACTGCTCAATATAGAAGGAGCCCGTACCGTACATGTCATCCTTTTTAAATCCCGCCCTGATTGTGAAATATCCGAGTTCGGCATCTGCCGGAATATCCGCGTTTCCGTGAACTGTGCCCCAGCCATCCAGTTCCATTGCTCCGGAAGCAATAACTTTTCCAGAGTATGATTTCTGTATGGAGTAGAAGAGTGTTCTGTTTTTTATCGGAGAGAATTTATCTTCCATTTTTTTAGCGAGAATTTTAAAAAAGACCTTGTCCCCTGTACGGTAAACCGGCCTGTCTGTATAAATGAAGAGTTTGTCCTTCTCACTCCTGTAGTAGTTTGATGCTCCGGCGCTGCATATGGCATAACTACCTTCGTCAGAGACAGCAAGAAGGAACATCTTATCGTCTGACTTTACAGAAGTTTGAAAGATCCCGTTATTACCTGTTCTGCCCTGCGCAAGAATTTTTACCGGGAGTTTTTCGATATCGATGCCCTCATTTTCATTAAGGGTTTTCTCTCCGGCTGTCTTCTTGAAATTGTGGTCATAGATTGCAACAGATACATTTTTTGCCGGCATGTTTTGAACAAGGTCTGTTATATAGGCGCTTACGTTTTCCGGGGAGCGTTTTACAACAACACCAAGATTTGTAACAGTGAAAAATTTGCGTGAGAGAATATCCCCTTTCCCTTTAACTTCGATACAGTATCCCCCGGATGATAGAGGCTTGTTGATTTTCACAGAAAAGTACATCCATTCGTAAGGATTGAAGTCTTTTACAGATTCGTCCCATTCAGTTACAGTTTTGAATCCTGAATTATCCGGTGTCAGTAACTCCGGGTCCCGGTTCTTCGCGAGAAAAATTTCAAATGGAACTTTGTAGACCTTCACGTGAACTGAATCAAGTCGAAGAGTGCGAAGATTAAAGTCCACCTCGTTTCCTGGAGTGAATGTATACCTGTAAGAGTGTATATTTATCTCAGGAGATTTTGCCTCCATATTATAATTCAGGTTGGCGAGATTCCGGCCTTCGTTAACCCTGATGTTTTTCATTTTAATTCCCTGAAATCCCTGGTGCGACAGGGTCAGGGAGTAGTTCCCCGGTTTTACATCTTCAAGTATGAATGAACCATCACGGTATGTTACATTAGAGTAACTGTATCTTCCCTCTGCCGTGACATTGATATTCACTGCCGGAGAGTTGAGCCCTTTTATCTCAACTTTACCTGATAGTGTGGCCGGCCTGTACATAACCATTTGCAGCCTGAAGTTCTCCGCTGCCTTTATGCCTGATAGTGATGCTGTCTCTGTAATGAATCCATTCCTGGAAAATGTTACGAGGTATGGCCCGGCTTTTAGCTTTTTGAAACTGTAATTTCCTTTACTATCGCTTCTGGTGAAAACAGGTTTTGCGCTGTCATTGCCGTTCTCTCCTTCGTAATAGCCATAAGAGGTTTTTAGGGAGATCTCCACATCAGTAATAGCTTTGCCGGAACTGTCTTTTACATTACCGGATATTATAGATTCTTTTGTCAGTTTGATGTCATTTTTAACCGAGGATATGCTTGATGTTTCAATATATGAAACATATCCGTCAGCTGATATTTCAATGTCGTATTTTATATACGGGATGAAGTCATTGATCCTGTAATAACCTTTCCAGTCGGTTTTTGTTTTATAGTACCCGACACCTCTGTTCGCATTTTTTATTTCCACTACCGCACCCTTTACAGGCTTCCCTGTTCCGGAGTCTGTGATGGTCCCTTCAATATATGCCTTCTGTTCAAGTTCTGAGTGTATTTTATAGGCGGTACCTTCATCGGAGTTTACAACCTCCGGCATGGCATCTGTTAAAAATATGACGGAGAGCATCACGGTGCATAGACCCGCAATCCATGATTTTTTCATTTTTTATCCTCCCTGATTGTCACTGCCCTGAAACGGCTTATCCGGCAGTTTGTATAATTATTATTTCTGTTTAACCTGCTGGTCGTTCTGAATTCAGCCGGGACAACAACAATCCCGGAGGTACTGTCACATTCAATAAATACTCCGAAATGGCTTATGTCAATACTATTTAGATTTTCTACCTGCTCAGGGTGTGACGCGATTGTAATGACAATATCCATTTCCTCAATCTCATATCGTTCCAGTGGCTTATACCTGGGATCATAAGAGAGAGCCCCTTTCAAATAATTCCTGAGCATAAGGGATATGTCTGTTTCGCTGTGGTCGAAAGCGCCGAAGCAACCGCGAATTTTTCCTTTTTGTATAAGGGTGATAAAGAGCCCTGTGCTGCCGTAAACAGGGGGGAGTGTTATATTAAGGGATTTCAACTCCCGCTCTTTCATTTCTATTGAGAGAGCAGTATATTTCATCCATTTCATTAAAATCGTTTTATCAGCGGATACTGAAAACTTCTCCCACTGGCGGAGAGGGTCTGTGCTGTTCCAGAAACAGAGGGTAAGGATAATAAAAACCGGTACTGTTTTACACAGAAATTTTTTCATAAGTATAATATATTTCAAGCTGGAGTTTAGTCTATAAAATAATCAGCGGACAGGCCTGTGCTTTAAGAATGCAGATTTATTTTTTCAGGTACATCAGCCGGTCTGCTTCATTAATCAGTGAATCGATCTCTTTAACCTGGCCTTTTGTAATGCCATGTGATATTGAAATCCGGATGTTCCCGTCCGGAGTTGAATAAAATGTACCTGTTAAATTTCTGTCAATCCGCTCAATAATATGAGATGTATTTTCATGAGTGGTAACTTTTATTATAGTCAGAAATTCATCACCACCTATTCTGAAAAGGAGGTCATCGTTTCTGAATATATTTTTAAGTTTAGCAGAAATAGCAACAAGCGCTTTGTCTCCTTCCCGATGGCCGTACATATCGTTTATAGTTTTGAAGTTATTTACATCCATGTATATCACAATAATCTCTTCTTCTAAGTCCGATTGCCTTCTCGACGGGATACTTTCATGGGACCATTGAGATATATATTCATTCAGCATTTTTCTGTTAAAGAGACCTGTAAGGCTGTCGTGGCAGCTCAGTTCAATTACCTGCTGATATAAAGAGGAATTAGCAAGAGCGATAGCGGTAAAATCGGCAATAGTTTTCAGGACAAGATGGTCATCTTCAGAGAAAGTTTTTTTATTTTCAGTATTCACAATCTCAATAACACCATAAATTACCTCTTTGTGGATCATGGGTACCGCGATAATTGAGCGTGTTTTAAAATTGATGAGCCTGTCGACCCTGTTTGAAAAGCGCGGGTCAAAGCGGGCATCAGGGACAAAGATCGATTCTCCGGTTTTGGCAACAGTCCCGGCTATTCCCTCCCCGGGCTTAAGCCTGAATTGCCTGAGGCGTTCAATATCGTTCCCCTGGATATAAATAAAATATAGTTCGCCGGATGTGTGGTCAAGCCGGAGCAGGCTCCAGTGTTCAGGATCAAAGAACTGCTTTATTTCGGACATCACACCGTCGATAACCTGATGTATTTCAAGTGACGAGGTAATTAGTTTGCCAATATTGGCATACATCTGTTTGGTTTCTGTATCCATAGTCTTTAATTTTTTAATCTGCAAATTATTTAATAAGTTAAATAATGGGCAAGTATTTTTTAATTCAATTTATTCTTTGAGCGAGAACACTCCTCCCTCTGACAGGGAGTGTTAACTCCTCCATATATTTATCCTGTCCCCTTCTTTTACAAGAAGGTCCCTGAAGTCCGGGTGCGCGATACTTATTAAGGCCTCGGCTCTTTCCCGTACACTTTTTCCTTTGAGGTTAACTATCCCGTATTCAGTCACAATGTTAAATGCCTGAGATCTGGGGATAGTCACAACTGTCCCTTCGCTGAATGATGGTACTATCCTTGAATGTAGGGTACCGTTTTTATCCCTGTAAGTTGAATGAAGACAGATATAACTCTTGCCCTCTTCGGAATAGAAAGACCCGTAAGTGTAATCCCACTGCCCACCTGTCCCGGAAATCTGTTTACCTGCATTTGATTCAGATGATACCTGCCCGAAGAGGTCAACCTCAAGAGCATTGTTTATTGAAATCATTCGGTCATTGGC
>CAZVFJ010000004.1:0-23967 GCA_964625825.1 uncultured Leptospirales bacterium
GACCTGGACAGGAGGAGTTCCAGGTTTGAGATTGAGGAGGGTGTTATCGGCCAGGTCCGCCGTTCTCCACTGGGGATTGTTTTATGTATGGGCCCTTTTAATTATCCTCTTAACGAAACATATGCAACACTCATCCCCGCGTTAATTACGGGCAACGCTGTAATTTTCAAGCCTCCAAAGCTTGGCGTGCTCCTGCACAGGCCCCTGCTTGAAGTATTTCAGAAATCATTCCCCGCAGGAGTTGTTAATACAATTTACGGCGATGGAAATGAGGTTGTGCAGCCTATAATGAAGAGCGGGAAGGTGGATGTCCTTGCGTTCATTGGTACAAGCCATGTTGCTGATATACTGAAGAAGGCACATCCCCATCCGCACAGGCTCAGAAGTGTACTTGGACTTGAGGCAAAAAACTGTGCCATAGTTCTCCCTGATGCGGCGCTTGACCTCACGATGAGCGAGGTTATAACAGGAACACTCTCTTTTAATGGTCAAAGGTGTACGGCCTTAAAGATGCTTTTTGTCCATGATTCGATCTTCACCGAGTTTATTCATCTTCTCAACCAGGAACTTAAAAAGCTTAAACTCGGCATGCCATGGGAGGATGGTGTTAATATCACTCCGCTTCCCGAAGAGGGTAAGGCCGGTTATCTCGATTCCCTTGTTCAGGATGCTGTGTCAAAGGGGGCCAGGGTGATGAATGACAATGGAGGGAGTTTCCATGGTAATGTTTTCTATCCAGCCGTAGTTTATCCTGTTAATAGTGATATGAAGCTTTACCATGTTGAGCAGTTCGGCCCGGTGATACCTGTTGCGACATTCAGGGATATTGATGAACCTCTTGAATATGTGATTGAATCAAATTACGGGCAGCAGGTAAGTATATTCGGGCGTGACTCGGGAAAGATTGCGAGTCTGGTCGACCCGTTAGTAAACCAGGTGGCCCGTGTTAATATAAACTGCCAGTGTCAGCGGGGGCCGGATAAATTTCCATTTACAGGAAGAAAAGATTCCGCGGAGGGGACTCTTTCTGTTTCAGACGCATTGAGGGTTTTTACAATCAGGTCGCTTGTTGCAGCAAAGGAGATTGGTGTTAATAAGGAGATAATCACGGAGATATTGAGGGATAACAAATCGAACTTTTTATCTACAGATTTTATATTCTGAGATAAAATTATCTCATCCCGGTATCATTCTTTGCCGCGGCTTAAAATCCGCTGCGTTTCCAGTGGCTGATACAAACAGGATACCATATTGGAAGGAAATTTTTTTGCTTAATGATTTTAATTGACAGAGCCAACCGCAAGTAATAACTGTATTATTCATGGAATTTATAGCAGACCATTTTTCAATTTATATTGTCCCTCCACTTCTGTCTCTTATTGTAGGATGGGCTCTTGCTGTTATTTCTGTTGTAAAGGGTAAGTTCCGCCAGGAGAATATAATGTTTTCACTGGTCTGCATCTGGTGGACACTTATGCCTGTTATTTATATCTCCCACCACCTGTTCAGAGGAAACATTGCTCTTATCCTGGAGATAGAAAGGTCAATACACTTTGTTTATGTATATATGCCTTTTGTTACTTTACTGTATCTCGGAAAATCATTCGGATTTAATAAAAAATATCTGCTTATCTTTTCACTTGTTCAGAGCATTGTTATCTCGGCATTTGTTCCTACAAAATATTACATTTCAGGATTGTATACTTACAGCTGGGGATATACGGCAATAGGCGGGGTGGTCTTTAAAATTTTTGGCTTTTCAGCCATGTGTTATGTTTTATATGTAATATACTTTTTTATAAAAGAGATAAAGCGTATCGGTGGGACAACAGAAAGGCTTAAGCTTAAATATATACTCTCATCTTTCATCGCAACGGGTATTTTAATGGTCCTGAATCTTCCTTCAATAAGCGGGATTGATTTTTATGCTTTCGGAAATTTTATGTTCATCCCTCTATTGCTTATTGCCTACGGAGTGCTCCGCTACAGGCTCATGGAGATAAAAAGCGTTATTCATATGACACTTATGTGGGGTGTCATGTCGTCATTGATTGTAATTCCAAATATCTATATATACCGGTTTATTAAACCTCATTTTTCAAGTTCAGGTGACATTGCTTTTTTTTCAATAATAGCAATATGGTTCTTTGCAAATTATTATTACTTTAGTAAAATCAAACCCCTGATTGACAGGTTATTCAACAGACAGAAATTTAATTTACGGAAAAGTGAGGCTTCATTTATTGAAAATGTATCCCACCTTAAGACTGTTGAGGAACTGACCAGCCTTTTTACAGGGACCCTCCGAAGAGATTTATGTTTCAGAAATGCTGACCTGTTTCTGAGGAGAGGAGATGACCCGGTGCTGATAAACATCGCCGGTATTGAGTTGAATATTGACCCGGAGCTTAATGAATGGTTCCTTAAATCAGACCCCTTTATTGACCGTGACCTGGTTTACACTATTCCGCATTACAGGGGAATAAGTGAAAAACTGATTCGACTCTTTGATTCCATGAATTGTTCTTTTATCCTTCCATTTGTATACAGTAATGAACTTAACGGGATAGCGTTTATAGGTGAACGCAGCAATGCTAAAACAGTATCCGGAAATGAGATAAAATATTTACACAGTATAAGAAACGCTATCTCAATATCAATTAGTAATTCAGTAATGTATCAGAAGCTGAGTGACCTTAAGGATAATCTTGAAGACAAGGTAATCGAACGTACTGAAGAGATGCTTGTTGCGATGCAGAAAGTAGAGGAGATAAACAGGGAGCTTACAGGTAAAAACAGTGAACTGAATGAAGCACGTCAGATTGCGGAGAAGGATATGATGATGGCTGTCAATGTGCAGAAATCTATTTTTCCGAAGCTTCCTGATAATGACCCGGAATGGGATGTGGCGGCTTTTATTCAGCCGATGTCCGGAGTATCAGGGGACCTCTATGATTTTTATATACAGGATAATTTACTTAAAGGTGTTATGCTTCTTGACGTTTCAGGCCATGGAGTTGCGTCAGGGCTGATTACAATGATAGCGCGTTCCGTGTTCTATAGAAATTTTTTCACCGGGAGAAACCTTACCCCGGGTAGAATTATGGAGAGTGTAAATAATGAGCTGATTCGTGAAATCAGCAATTCAGAAAAATATCTGACAGGGATACTCCTCCGTCTGAACGGTGGAACTGTTGAATATGTAAATGCCGGACATCCGGATATTATTATCCGCAGGAAGAGTAAGGCAAATGTTTCGGTAATAAAAAATTTATCAAATGATACTAAGGGCTGTATACTCGGAGTAAATGGTATTGAGCATTCTTTTCAGACATTAAAATTTAAACTGGAAAGAGGTGATGTGCTGCTTGCTTTTTCAGACGGCATTATCGAGGCAATGAATCGTTCCGGGAAACGGTACGGTTTTGATAAACTGATAGGTGCATTGTCTGAGAGTAGTGAGGATACAGCGTCAGGGATCCTCACTCATATTATGAATGATTTAAAATCCTACATGGGTGATATTAAAGCAAATGATGATATGACTGTTATTATTCTGAGGAAGAGATAGAAGCGGTTTTGATTTTTTCAATCTCATCTTTATCTCCTGCACCGATGTATTTGTGAATATCCCTTTTCTTTAAGTATCTCTGCGGCAATACCGCATATAAATCCGGTGTTGCCGTTTCCCCCGGCCTTCCGTTTATAATAACTCCCTTCAAATTAACACTTTTCCTCGAAAATGATATTCGAAAAATTGAAAAAAGTAAGACTAAAATCCTGATTAAATGATTTAATATCCGGAATTAAAAATAAATATTAAAAAAGCAGTTCAAGTATTTTTTTTGCAACTCTCCGCGGCTCCACTATGTCTGTTCTTACAGGTAATCCGGAAACAGGTAAATTGGTTTGATTATTTATATGCTTTTGAAGAATATTTCTTTGACAGAGTCTGTATTATTAGCGGCTTCCGGTCCGGTTCAGAACTTATTTGCAGCAGTTTCCATAATTACAGGTGGAAATTACAATATTTCATCAGGGAGTCACTAATGATAGTTAAAACACAGGAATTATTTAATTTTTATTCACATCTTGCAGGAATGATTGCTGCCATAATAGGCACTTTTTATCTCGCGAAAGTTGCAGGTTCTTCTGCATCAGGTCTTGCTGTTGTTCTAATTTATGGAGTTTCGGCTGTTTTTCTCTTCAGCGCAAGCTCGCTCTACCATGCTTTTAAAAAAGAGGAAAATGAGATATCTTTCTGGAGAAAAATGGACCGCCTTGCAATTTTTTTCATGATTGCCGGAACGTATACGCCGATGTGTTATTTTTGTCTGGATGGAGTTTATAAATGGACTATGATTTCTTTCCAGTGGAGTCTTGTGGGCTTTGGTGTTTTTTCCCAGCTTTTTTTCCCGCGTGCTCCAAGGAAGCTTTATGCTGCGATATATCTGTCGATGGGGTGGTCGATACTTTTTACTATCAACCAGGTTCTGGCAAAAATGTCTGTAAGTCAGGAGGTGTTTTTATTTTCCGGAGGCGCTGCTTTTACTCTTGGCGGGATCATTTATGCCGTAAAAAAACCAAGGATCATTCCAGGTATTTTCAGTTTCCATGAACTCTTTCACGTCATGGTTCTCATAGGCGGAGTTTTACATTACGTAATGATCTATAAAGTATATTTCGAGATCGGTATATAAATAATGAACACAAAACTGATTTCCTCCACAGCAGAACTGCTGAACTCTGAATCGGCCCTGTTTGAAGAAGAGTATAAAAAGAATTTCAGTCCCGGTGAGAGCAAACCCGGGAGTATCGGTGCGCCGTTTTACCTGCATTCGCCTCAATCTGATACAGGGGTTCTTTTGATTCATGGGCTTATGGCAGCACCTGAGGAAGTCAGGGAGTGGGGGGAGTTTCTTCATAAAAAAGGCCTGACTGTATATGCTCCAAGGCTTTCAGGCCACGGTACATCCTCAAAAGATCTTTCACATCGTACATATAATGACTGGATTGATTCTGTTGAACGGGGCCATGCAATCCTCAAGTCCTGTTGTAGAAAAATTGTAGTGGCAGGTTTTTCAACAGGCGCAGGTCTTGCATTGCAGTCAGTAATCCTCAAACCGGATGCTTTTAATGCTGTAATTGCAGTGAGTGCCCCCTTTAAATTTAAAAGCTTCTCCTCCAATTTTGCCGGAATAGTAAATGGATTAAATAATCTCTTCCATTCATTCGGCCTGGGGGCGTATGCGAAAGATTTTATGGTAAATCATGCGGATAATCCTCACATAAACTATCTTAAATGTCCTGTCAGCTCTTTTGTCCAGGTTAAGAAGCTGATGAAAAAAGTCAGTTATTCTCTTCCTGAAATTAAAATTCCGGCTCTTGTAATTCAGGGGAAAGATGATCCCAAAGTCGCTCCGGAAAGTGGCCCTGACATATTCAAACGGCTTGGCTCTCAAAAAAAGCATTTTTCCTGGGTTGATTATAACCTGCATGGAATTGTACGCGGCGCCATCGGGCTTGAAGTTTTCAAAGAAGTAGAATCCTTTCTCGCAGCTTATAGTCTCCTCAGAACTTCAGGATGATATTTCTGAAATTATAAGCTTTGATGTTTTCTTTTTTAGGACTCTGTTCCCGCCATTCTCTCTGAAAGTGAAATTTAACTTGATATTATCTGTTTTACAGAAGTATTATTAAGCAGTATTTATTCTTTAATTTATTTCAGATAAAAAATGCGCTATTATACCCGCCGTTTAAGGCAAGGAATTATTACTGATTATTAATATAAATAATACCGGTGATTGAAACTGGTTTTAAAAAAAGGAAATAATCGATGCAATATGAAACTATTTTATATGAAAAAATTAATCATACCGGTGTCATCAGGCTGAACAGGCCGGAGAGGATGAATGCTGTATCAGAAGATATGTATGCTGATATTATTGATATACTGGGAAAACTTGAATCAGATTGTGATCTGCGGGCACTGGTACTCACCGGTTCAGTGAGAGTTAAGGATGGAGTTCAGAAGCAGGCCTTTTGCGCCGGAGCTGATCTTAAAAAACATTCATCAGGAGAGAGGAGCCATGCGCAGAAGAGGGAGTACATCTATATGGCGCACAGGGCAAACCTGAAGCTATATACTTTTCATAAGCCGGTTATTGCATCTGTAAACGGAGCTGCCAGGGGAGCCGGCGCGGAAATGGCTCTTAACTGCGATTTTATTTTTATGGCAGATGATGCTTCAATCGGGTTCCCCGAAGTGGGATTAGGCACTTTTGTTGGAGGCGGTGTTACAAAAATTTTACCTGAACTTCTCGGGATCAGAAAAGCCAGGGAGCTTATATACACAGGGAGGGTCCTCACCGGCAGGGAGGCCGTAGAGTATGGACTCGCAGCTGAATCCTATCCGATAAATGAGCTCTTCACCCAGGCCATGGAGTTTGCAGATTTAATTTCATCACGTGCTCCCGTTTCAGTATCATTGGCTAAGAAAAACCTTCAGCTCTCGCCGGAGAGGGATATTGAGACTGTTCTTGAAATTGAAGCTCAGGCTATACTGACATGCATGGATACAGAAGACTGGAGGGAGGGGATAGATGCCTTCAATGAAAAAAGAAAACCTTTATACAGGGGGAAATAAATGGAGAGCAGTCAGCTTCATAAAATTTTTTATGCAGAATCTGTGGCAATTATAGGGGCATCTGCAAATGAAACAAAGAGAGGTTACAGGGCTATTGCAACACTGTTGCGGGATAAGTATGAGGGACGGATATATCCTGTAAATCCACGCCTTAATTCTGTACTGGGAATTAAATGCTATCACGATATACTGGAAATAGAGAATGATATTGATATTGCCCTTATCACAACACCGGGTGAATCTGTTCCTGAAATTCTGGAGAAGTGTGGTAAAAAGAATGTCAAAGGGGCAGTAATTATTTCCGGGGGTTTTGGAGAGCTTGGAGTTAAAGGGAAGCAGAAGGAGAGAGAGATAGCTGAAATAGCAAAAAAGTATAATATCCGGATAATTGGCCCCAACACATCGGGATTGATAAGTCTTTATAATAAACTTAACCTTGTTGGAATTCCGGATGTCGCACGCGGGAATATAGCCCTGCTGTCGCAAAGCGGAAATGTCGCACTTCATATTATAACAGAGGCCGGGCTCAGGAGTAATGTAGGATTCTCTCATTATGTAGGTGTTGGTAATGAAGCCGATATCCGTTTCCATGAATATCTTAAATATTTCGAAGATGATCCCCGTACAAAGGCTATTGTAATGTATGTTGAAGGTATGAGGGAGGGGCGGGCTTTTCTTCAGCAGGCATATCAGACAACAAGGAAAAAGCCTATAGTACTCCTCAAGAGTGGAAGAAGCACAACAGGTATGAGATCTGCCGGGTCCCATACAGGTTCACTCGCCGGGATTTCCGAGGTATCCAGAACAGCTTTTAAAAGAGCCGGAATTATTACGATTGATAATCTTGATGAGCTTTTTTCCGTTGCAGAAACACTCTCGGAACTACCTCCTATTAATAATAAGCGTGTGGCAATACTGGCGGATGGCGGAGGGCATGCTACAGTAGCAGCAGATCTCCTTACCGATTATGGAGTGGATATTCCTCAGCTCGGGGAGAGAACTCAGAAGAGACTTTCGGATATCCTCCCTTCAGGTGCGTCTTTGAAGAATCCCGTTGATGTGGCAGGTGGGACAGATGAAAATCCCGCCTTATTTGCGGATTGCGCAAAAATTATACTGAACGACTCCTCAATTGACGGTTTACTCATAGTGGGACTCTTTGGAGGATACTCTATCCGTTTTGCAGACAGATTGAGGTTTATGGAAGAGGATGCTGCTCATCAGATGGGCAAGCTTGTTAAAAAAACAGAAAAACCTATAATTTTACAGAGCCTTTATGCATTAAAAAATACTCATTCACTTGAACTATTAAGATACTACGGAATCCCGGTATATGAATCACTTGGTATTGCCTGTAGATGTGTCTCATCTCTTTCACAATACGGGCAGTATTTGCACCATACCAGGAAAAGGCCGGTACATTTTGTTTTAAACCGGAGGCAAAAAGCAAAGCCTGAATGCATTGATATAATAAAAAATGCAAGAAGTGAAGGCAGAACGGTCCTTCTTGAAACTGAGGCTAAACATATTATTGCGATGCACAAGGCTCCTGTTTTAGATGAGAAAATAGCAACTAATGCCGAACAGGCTGTTAAGATTGCGAAAAAACTCGACGGAAAAGTGGTGCTTAAAGTTGTTTCCAAGGATATTCTTCATAAGAGTGACGCGGGAGGAGTTAAGCTTAATCTTGAAACTGAAGATGAGGTACGTGCAGCGTTTGATAAGATAATTTCAAACGTAAAGGAATATAAACCAGACGCGGAAATTAAGGGGTGTCTTGTATCCCCTATGGCTGATAAGGGTGTGGAGATTATAATAGGAACAAAGATCGATGATCAGTTCGGGCCTGTGATTATGGTGGGGCTTGGAGGTATACTGGTTGAGGTGCTTAAAGATGTAGCATTCAGAGTAATCCCGATTACGAGAACCTCTGCAAAGGGGATGCTCTCTGATATAAAATCGGCCCCAATACTTGATGGTGTAAGGGGTGAACAGCCTGTAGATAAAAATTCCATTGTTCATCTTCTTCTTGTAGTTTCTGAAATTGTTGAATCCTACCCTGATATACAGGAGATGGACCTGAATCCTGTAATTGCAAGGAATGATGGCCTCTCAATAGTTGACGCGCGGATTATTCTTAAAGAGGAGGCGCGGGTAAGTGAATAATTGTATATCTGTTGAATATAAAGGCGATGTGGCAGTAATTGTAATGACAAGGCCGGAGAAGCTTAATCCGCTTGATCTTAGGGCCGGCAAAGAAATAGGAAGAGCTATAGACGATATAAAGTGTAAAGGGGTAAGGGCTCTTTTGATTGCAGGTACAGGAAGAGGATTCAGCGCAGGGGGAGACATCAAAGGGATGCTTGATTCTGTAGAAAATGGCGAACCGGAAAAATTTATGGATGACCTGACGAGAGAGCTCTATGCAATCGGGCTTAAACTCAGGCAGCTCCCGTTCCCGGCAATAGCTGCGGTTAATGGGTATGCCGCGGGTGCCGGGATGAATCTCGCCCTTTGCTGCGATTATATTATCGCTTCTGAAAAAGCAATGTTTGCACAAAGTTTTTCAAAACTTGCTTTAATTCCGGGATTCGGAGGCACACATATTTTGCCAAACCAGCTCCCCTGGCAGAAGGCCTGCGAAATAGCTTTTACCGGGGATGCTTTAACAGCAGCAGAAATGATGAGTCTTGGTTTTGTTAATAAAATCGTTCCGGAAGAGGATCTCCTGAAAGAAGCAATGGAAGTTGCCGGGAAGTTTGCAAAGGGACCGACTCTGGCCTATGCAAGGACAAAAGATCTTTTCCTGAAGGGGATTGGAGCCTCTTTTGAAGCACATCTTGATTATGAACGGGAAGTTCAGGTAAAATCAGCAGGGACAGAGGATTACGCAGAAGGGGTCCGTGCACTGAACACAGGGGGAAAGCCCGAGTTTAAGGGGAGATAAAAAATTCAGTTAAAATTTATAAGTTTCTTTTAATTTCAGGTTGTAGTGGGGTCATTCTGTGGAATATCAATTACAGACTTTCCATCCTCAAGCCTGTTTTTAACAGAGAAGAAACTTTCCGCAGTACCGTCAGCCATGTAACATGCTGAGCCTATAAATGCGCCGTCGGGGATGTAATTATTCCTGCCGATTAAAGTTATGCTTTCGTTAAGTATGCCGGGGAAGTCATCGTTTTTCATAAATTTTTCATCAGTGCCGATTCTACACCCGGGTCCCGCAATAAATCTTTCCTCTGCCTCGCTACATTCATCAATTATTGCGTTTATGATCTTTGCCCCAGGTCCAATTTTTACGAAGGGGAGGATTATAGAATCTATAACAACTGCCCCCTCCTCGATTTCAACCCCTGGAAAGAGTATGCTGTTATCAACTTTGCCATTAATATAGCAGTAGTCCGAAATGAATGAATTTTTTATTGAACCCTTTTCGTCAAGAAGGGCGAACTTGTTGGATTTGATCTGACTCTTTATAATCCGATCTTTATACAGGAGGTCTGAAATTTCCCTGTCCCAGATAATTTCTCTGTTAAGATTATAATACTCTGTAACGCTGTTTATCTGCCAGTAACATGCATCCACGACAGCAGAACTGATTCCGGAATGTATCAGCGTATTTATGATCATCTCGAAAAAGTTAGGGGAACGGTGTTTATCCTTAAGAGCCTTTTTTATTATACCAATCAGGATTCGCCTGTCAGATATTACAATCTTCTGGGCCATTGAAGCTTTCCCGTTTATTCTGAGTTTAACCAGCAGCCCTTTCTTTTTTGACCGGCTGAATTTTTCGAGTATGGAGGATAGGTCGATGATTGAGGGATTATCTCCGTTATAAAGTATAAAATATGAAGAATCCGATTCAGTTAAAGCTTTCAGAACTGAGTCAGGTTCACTCTGACTGAAAGGGTATACTTTTATAGGATGTCCCTCTTTCTCCTCCGCATTATCCTGGTATTCGTTTACATAATTTTGAAGGGTGTCTTCAGTGTTGCTGAATATCATTGTTGAGGCAGCACCGGATGATACTGAATTACGTATTGTAAAATCTATTATTCTGAATCTCCCGCCAATGGGGAGCATATAACGTGATCTCCCCGCTGTAAGGGTTAAAAGGTTGTCATTTTTCTCTGTAGGGTATGAAACAATAGTAAATCCGCTCATTATCAGTTCCAAAAATATTTTTTATACTAACTTCCGGAAGTGCAAAAAAAGCAATAAAAAAAATTTAAGGTTTTTTTTAGAGCATTTCAAATATTAGAAGAAATCAATATTTCTTTTTGTGTGGAGGTGTTTTAAAGTATTCATAAAACATATCTTTGTCTATTGCTATGAGCCTTGTACGTATCTGTTCCAGAGTTTCAGGATTAGTCGCCTGGTTTTCATAATAATCCAGGAGCCAGAGATATTTGTTTATCATTCTTGGGAGAACGTTGGTGTTGTCAATGTCGTCAGCTCCAAGCCTGCTATAGCTCTTTTCAAGATTGAAAACTTCTTTTTTGAGTGATTCAACCTGGTGCTTGCTGAGATTCCGTCTTACATAAAAAATATCGGTAATAAAGCCGTAGATTGGAATCCATTCCCTTATATCCCTGAAATTTCTATCGCTTCCTTTTAACGAATCAATAATTTCATTTACAGGTTGTGCTTCAATGAGAGACAAGTCTATCTGGGAAGGATCAATCATGAAGGCCTCTCTCATATACAGGAGAGATTTCGGAATATCATCAAGGTGATAATAGGACTCCCCGAGAATGAAGAGAAGTTTCGCATTGCTCTTGTAGGAGTTCATCGCGTATTCCAGGGTCTCAACCGCGAATTTATATTCCTTCAGCCGGAGAAAACATTCTCCGAGGTTAAGCAAAAGATCAAATCTCTGATCAGTGTCCTCATTTTTCTGAAAGGCGAGTTTATAATTTTCGGCAGCTCTGAAAAAGATAAATTTCATCACAGCTCTGTAGGCGGATGAGGTTTTTATATCCTTGAATGACGCGTAATCTTCAAACGAAGCCCACTCCTCCATGAGAAAATCCGCTGTCTTTTTACCCTCTGGAGTTTTTTTAAGCTCTTTTTCACGGTTATGCCAGAATTTAGCTGTTCGGAAAGCTTCAATGAGCCCGGGATATTCCGGATTTACATTCATAAGAGCATCAGCTTTTTTTATTGCTTCACGGAAATTTCCTTCAGAAATTAATTGAAATATCTCGCTGCTTTCCAGCGACAGGGGATCATCTGAAAATGTAAGTTGTCCATTCTTGTCCATAAATAATTCAGATATTAATTAAATTGCCCGCCAGGTACGTTTCACTTTTGGAGGTGATAATAACAACCTGTCTTTTATCTGACAATTCAAGCAATATTTTTTTTAATTTATCAGCAATTTCTGAGCTGAAAGAGGCGAATGGATTATCAAGTATAAGCGGCAGATTAAAAGAAGCCTCTGATATTCCGGAGAGTGCAATTTTTACGGATATACTCAATAAAATTATTTCTTCCGGGGTAAAATTTTCATGGGTGCCTGTAGTAATAAGATTTTGAACAGACCTGCTTATTTTTTCTACCCTGTCAGGAGTTGATATAAGTAAGGCAAATATTCCGGCGCTTTTTTCACTGATTTCTGTAAGTTTTTTCTGAAACCAGACCCCGGAGGTTTCATCATAAACTTTTTTCATGATATGGATATCCTGAATATCCTTATCCAGTTTTTTCATCCTGAAATCTATTTCGGCTATTGAGGCATCTATAGAACTGGCGCTGTTATTCCCTGATTCGTAGAGTTCTTTTTCTTTTTCAATTTTTTCCGAAATCGATTTTTTGATGGCTGCCTCCTTTTCAATTTCGGTAATCATCTCATCAATTTCAGGTATAAGGAATGGTATATCGTCTATTTCAGGGATACTGTGGATGTTTGCATCGAGCGAATTGAGAAGGACCTGTATATCCTTTTCAATTATTTCTTTTTTTTCAGTCAGACTTTTCAGCTTTTGCTCTTTGCTTCCCATTGTGCACTGTGGATTTATTTTTTTCTTTATTTCTGATAGTTCTTTTCGAAGTTCTCTTAATGAGAGAAAATCTTCAAAATACTGAAAAAGATATTCATAAAGCTCCCCTGTCCCGAAATTTTTTTCAGGAAAGTTTTCACTTTTAAAGACCTCCATGAGTCTGCTTTCAATAGCTTTTTTTCTATTTAACAATTCATCAGGGTATCTTTTATGTGTAAGAACAAAGATCTGGTAACCGGTTGCTATTGAGAAAAGAACGAGTAGTGATGAAAGAGTTCCGAGTACTATTCCCGTAATAGAACTGAGCGGTATTGATTTAATAAAAATGAATATCACGGATATAAATGTGAAAAGGAGCATCCCGGTTAATAATTTTAAGGAGACGGAGATTTTTCTTCTTCTTGTTGAATCGAATTTTCCAATAAGCTCGTTTATATCCCTGAACGAATTAAATTCTTCCTGTAAACTGTCAAGATCGGGTATTAAATCGATCGTGCTGCCTGTGAACTGCGGAAACTGGAGGTTTATCTCATTTTGAAGATTATCACATTTTTCCCTGATTTCTCTCATTTCGTTAATATCTTTCTTTATGGTAACAATTTTTGATGAGAGTTTTACGTCTTCATTGGCTAATTCGAGAAGCCCTGTAAGTGTATTTTGATATGCCTTATATGAATTTATTTTACTCTGAAGTCTTCCGAGATCCTTCTCTGATACTGAAAGTTCTTTAATGAGCTTGTCTTTTTTGCGCTTTTTAAGTTCGAGTATCTGTTTGTTTTTATTCAGCAAATTTAACTCTTTCTCTTTCTGAGAAATTATTTCTTCGAGCCGGTGAACGTTGTTGTTTCTTTCGTCATCAGAATCACGGTTAATCAGAAATTTTTTTAAAGAGCTGCCTGTAAGAGAGGGATCGACCTCACTCCCGCTATACTCTGCCGGGACGTATGAATATAAAAAGAAATCATCCAATGTAAGGTTCCCGGTGAAAGATGTCTCTGAATGTTTAAAAAATTCATTAGAGCATGAATATATTTCATTTCTTCCTGATTGTTCAGTTTCGAGCTGGATGTAAAATTCCGGTTCTTCAATAATTTCTCCGGGGTCCTCCCCCCTGTTCCCTTTCCCGAAGAGGCTGATAAATGGAATCTGAGGCAGAATTTTTTGTAAATAAGGCGTATCTGTCTGTATGATGTTCTGCCCATTTATGAATGAGATATTTGTCTCAATATCCCTGTGTGGAATCCGGAGGATTATATTCAGGAATCGCAAAATAGAATACCTCCTTTGTCGGGGTCATAGACTGAAAATAAATTTATCATCAGGTCATAATCCAGATTGATTTCAGGATTTTTATCAAGCATTAACGAAAGATTTCTAAAAAAAAGGCTTTTAAGATTATTCCCGGCTGAAGCCTCATCAATGAATACTTCTGATGACGGCTTTGTCATGTCAATTATCTTAAGCCCGCGGAAATGACCGGTAACCTCTTTGTTCAGGGCGGAGCCGATTGAAAAATCTCTTTTGCCATGAAGCTCAATCCGGTTCATTGATTCCCTTGCTCCAGCCCCTTTAATTGTGTTTATCAGTTCTCTCTCGGATTTAATATCGGAGCAGTCTATCTCCTGATTGCTGACAGTCGCACAATTTACTGTTATTCTTCTGAATGATACGATCCTGTTATCCTCTATTTCCAGAGAGATGACATATCTTTCGCCTGTCTCATCAATAGAACATGGCACCGGACTTCCCGGGTACGCTCCAAGGATTCTCTCTGAAAACCGGAAAAGCCTGAAATTGTGGAATTTCCCCAGTGCAAAGAAGTCGAGTTCCATATTTTTTATCTCTTTTTTACCTATGCACCCTTTTATATTATTCTCTGAACCATGAGGGGTAAAGTCGGCATGAAAAAGACCTATGTGAAATCCTTTTTTCTCTATTCGCCTGATAGCAGGTAAGGGTTCTGAGTCTACATTATGAAGACCGTATATAAATATCTCACCTTTTTCGGATTTGATTACTGTTTCTTTTTTTGCATCATAGAAAGTATACTTTGTTTTGAGTTCTGTGATGTTTTTTGAGAGAGCTTCGTTTACCTCTGTTTCACCTGAACCGGGGGTAAGATAAATTTCTGTCTCGTAATCAGCTGCCCTTGAAAACTCCCGATTAATGTCATCAAAATAGTTATCATCAATAAAACTGAAATTTATTATATCCCCTGCCATGAGGAGAATATCGTGATCTTTAGAAAGAGAGATGATATTTTCAAGAACTTTGAAACGTTCCTCCCTGCTGATTAATGGATTAACCCTCTCCATGCCGAGATGAAGATCAGAAGTAATTAATATTTTTACAGGTTCCATTTCCCGGCAGTACCATATAGTTTGTATAAAAGTGTCTTTCTTGATTATCGAAGAAACTACCACCTTTCTTTAGTGAATCTTTTAAGAGGCAGTTTCATACTTCAGTAACCCGGTGAGATTTTTTGATTTTATATTTTTTATTTGATTTTTGATTATGAGTCTTAATAAATCTAACCAACCGCATGGCCTGTGAAAAATCTTTTTTATATCAGCAATGCGGTTAATCTCCCGGAGAATCTGAACAATGAAAGTAATTCAGTCTTCAGGAGGGGGCCTTCATTTGTAATGAAGACTAATTGGGTTCATTCTCTTTTTTATGTTATTTTATTGACAAAAAGCAGAGAAGATTGAGCTTACAATGTGATTTTCAGCAATTTTTAAATGAGAGTAACGTATGAGCGATGAAAAGGATAATAAAAACGAAATAGAATTTTCATATTTTAAGCCGATTAAGAGGCTTGCACTGATTTTTTTTGCGGGCTTTACTGTATACCTCTTTTTTTCAACCATGGCGCTGATATTTCTTACAAAGTCTTCACCTGAGATAAAAGTGCCTGAGGTTACAGGAAAGAGATATATGGATGTGAGCAACAGCCTTACCCGTAGAGGATTCAGGACGGAACTTAAATTTATTGATGTTTATGATTTGGAGGACGGTATTGTTTTGAAACAATACCCTGAAAGCGGAGAAGTTGCGCTTGAAGGAAGCAAGCTTACCTTAACCGTGAGCAGGAGCAAATTTTTTATTGATGTGCCGAGTCTTGTGGGTTCGCAACTGCCTATAGCCGTCAATAAACTGAAAAATTTGCATTATCAGGATAAATCTGTTTCTATTTGTACAGGGACAATATCCTATATGCCCTCTGAAAAAACAGCGGAGAATGTTGTAATTGATCAATATCCCAGGGCCGGCTTAAAAATAAGCCCGGATGTAAAGGTAAATCTTCTTGTTTCCAGCGGTTCTGAGGGGACGGAGAGGGTAATGCCTGATGTTATAGGGCAGTCTATTGACCTGTGTTTTGACCTTCTCCTGGCGAAAGGGGTTTATATTAAAGAAGAGATTGTTCAAACCAATGATATATATAAAAGCGGGATTATTTTGTCGCAGAGTTTAGCGGCGGGAACTACTATTAAAGATGGAGATACTGTAACACTTACAGTAAATTATTATAAACTCACGGAACATCCATATTCGGCGTATGAGTTTGTGGATTACACTATTCCTTCCGATGGAGAAGAGGGACTTTATGAAGTTGTAATTGAAGATAACCATTCAAAAAGAATAAGATTTTCTGCTAACGCGAAACCTGGCGAGAAACTAAATACTGTTTTTCACAGGACCGGAAATTCAAAAATATATATAGACAGGAACAAAAAAAATATCAGGGTAATGAGTATAAGGGTCAATGATTTCTAAAAAAGTAATGATATCCCCTTCTATTATTGCTGGCGATTTGAGCACAATGGGGAGAGATGTGGAGTTTTTTGATCCGTCAATTGTTGATCTCCTTCATATGGATGTAATGGACGGGAATTTCGTCCCCAATCTTACTTTCGGCCCGGGATACATCGAGAGTCTCGGTAAACATACAGATATCCCTCTTGATGTGCATCTCATGATAGAGAGACCTGAACTTTCTCTGGAAAATTACATTAAGCTTAATCCCTGGTGTATTGTAATTCATTATGAAAGCACAAGGTTCCCGGCCCGGTGCCTCTCTCTAATAAAAGATAAGGGGATAAAAGCCGGAATAACAATAAATCCTGCTACACCTGTTGAGTCGATTTATGATCTACTGCATTATTGTGATCTTGTTCTGATTATGTCAGTTGATCCCGGATTCTACGGGCAGTCCTTTATGGAGACTGCGATCCCGAGAATTGAGAAGCTTAGGAAGCATATTGACGGCAATTTTGGCGGGAAAATACTTATTCAGGTTGACGGCGGAGTTAATACTGAGAATATCGGACGGATTGTTTCTGCCGGAGCGGATATCCTTGTTGCGGGGAGCTCGGCTTTTAAAGGTGGAAATGTTAATATAAACGTGGAGGCTCTAAAAAAAGCAGCCTGTGGGAATTAATGTTGACAAAAATATACGGGATAAAAATAATTTACTCCCTAACTATATGGAGGTGGGATAAGTGTCGGTAAAGATACGATTACAGAGATTCGGAACAAAGAAGAAACCCTTTTACAGGGTTGCGGCAATGGATAGCAGGACTAAGAGAGATGGTGATGTAGTGGAGTATCTTGGGAAATACCAGCCTATCATTAATGGGAAACAGTTCGATGTTAATGAAGAGAAAGTTCTGAAATGGCTTAAACAGGGTGCGCAACCTTCAGATACAATCAGGGAGCTGCTCAAAAAAGAAGGGATCTGGCAGAAGTATACAGACGCTAAATAATTATTCAGGGGGCGGTAATGAACTACAGTGAACTTGTTGCGTATATGGTTAAGTCTCTGGTTGATCATCCTGAACAGGTGGAAATAAGGGAAATTGAAGGTGAAAAATCCACTATTCTTGAACTGAAAGTAACCAAAGAAGATATTGGCAAGGTCATAGGGAAACATGGAAGAATCGCCAGGGCAATCAGGACTATCATTAATGCCTCTGCCACAAAAACCGGAAAGAGAGTTGTGCTGGAAATACTTGATTGATCCCCGAAAATGAATACATCAGAGTGGCCAGGATTACAGGCTCGCACAGCCTGAGCGGTGGTCTTAAAATATTTCTTGTTACCGCTATCCCGGAACGTTTTGAAGCGGGTAAAACTGTTTACCTGAGATTAAATGACGGATTTAAAGAATTTACAGTAAGCGAGTTCAGGCCCCAAAAGGATAAAACCTGCCTGCTGAAACTTGCAGGCGTTGAAAACAGGGACAGCGCAGATTTACTGAAAGGTACTGATATCTTTATAGATGGTGTTTCTGCGGAGAGTTTTCGTAAAGAACTTGATGAAGATTCATTTTTTTATTATGATATTATTGGATGCAGGGTTATATATAAGGGCTCTGATTTCGGCCATGTTAAGGATATCATGGAGGCCGGTTCAGGAGAGATATTACTGATAGAAGATCTGAAGGGTAAAAATGTGATGATACCCTTTGTTGAAAGTATGGTAAACACTGAAAGAATTGGTGAGAAGATTATCGAGATAACCCCGGTTGAGGGTTTGCTTGATTTTTAAAATTTATACACTCTTCCCTGATTTTTTTTTATCCCCTTTTAAATCGGGGCTGCTGGGGAAGGCTGTTGAATCCGGGATTGTTGATATCCGGATAATTGACATAAGGGAGTACTCCAAAGACAGGTTCAGGAGATGCGACGATTACCCTTATGGCGGAGGCTCAGGTATGGTTATTATGCCGGAACCTCTTTTCAGCGCGATAGAGGCTAATGAAGGAGATAAATCATGCGTGGTTTATACCTCTCCATCAGGAAAACCGCTAACGCAGAGTTTCGTGAAAGCCCTCAGCCGTGAGGAATCTATTTCCATAATATGCGGCCATTATGAGGGGATAGACCAGAGGGTAATTGATACCTTTGTTAATCATGAAATTTCAACAGGAGATTATGTTTTATCTGGTGGTGAGTTCGCGGCGTTGATTATTGTTGACGCTGTTGCAAGGAACATTCCGGGGTTCATGTCAAACAGTGAGTCGCTTGTTGAGGAGAGCTTTGAATCTGATCTCCTTGAGTATCCGCAATACACAAGACCCGCTCAGTTTCGTGGTTTAAGTGTGCCGGATGTTCTCATTTCCGGAGATCACAGTAAAATCGCTGAATGGCGGTATGAGAAAAGAATTGAAAAAACCAGGTCTGTTAGACCTGATCTTTATAAAAATTATCTGATGAGAATAATATTAGGGGAGTGACCGAAATGGATATAATGCAGGCAATCGAGAAAGATATCAAACCTGTTGAAAGGGAAATGACTTTTGAAATCGGGGATACTGTCCGTGTTCACTACAAGATCGTTGAAGGAAACAAGGAAAGAATTCAGGTTTATGAAGGAGTAGTTATTGCTATTGATAATAAGGGTTTAAGCAAAACCTTTACTGTAAGAAAAATATCTTTTGATGTCGGAGTTGAAAGGGTATTTCCGTTTTATTCAACAAGGATTGCAAAAATTGAAACAGTAAGAAAAGGCAAAGTCAGAAGAGCAAAACTTTATTTCCTTAGAGAGAGAAAGGGTAAATCAGCTAAACTGAAAGAAAGAATTTTTAGAACTTCTAAAAATGAAGCTGCTAAAACTGAGTAATTTTGATTTTTCCCGGGATTTAAATCAGCAGCCGGATAAACGGTGTTTTAATGAGCGTTTGTCAATGCAGTTAAAAAGGGGTGACAGAAATGTCTCCCCTTTTTAATAGGAAGAAAATTTCCCCTGATTTTTCCATTGAACAGCGACTGGCTAATGAAGGCTACCGCTTCATTGCGGGGATTGATGAGGCCGGGAGGGGGGCTCTCGCGGGTCCACTCGGGATTGGCCTTGTAATCTATAATCCGGAAATTTTTATTTCCCCACCGGAGGAGATCAGAAATACGATAAATGACTCCAAGCAGTTATCCCATAAAAGACGTGTTAAAGCCCTTATTGAAATAGAGAAATTTGCAGTATCCTCAGTCTGTTCGTTAATTCCACATACAATTATTGATAAGATAAACATAAATCGTGCAACAGAGCTTGGAATCAGAAAACTAATTGAAAAATCTCCTGTGCGACCGGATGTCGTGATTATAGACGGCAATTATAAATTTTCATTTGATATACCATCAATATCGGTTATAAAGGGTGACAGCCTGTCAATTTCTATTGCTTCAGCTTCTATAGTAGCTAAAGTAAAAAGGGATTCGATCATGGATAGAATCGATATAAAGTACCCGGGTTACGGATTCTCTTCTAACAAAGGATATGGTACGGCAACTCATCTATCTTCAATTAAAGAAATCGGTTATTCAACGGTTCACCGGATAAGTTATGAACCTATGCGGAGTATGATAGAAACACAGGGAAACCTTTTTGATGAAAATAATTAATCAGCAACTTCTCTCTATAACCCTGAAACAGGGTAAGGATACAGCTTCTCTTTTTAACGACCTGCGCATTGGTGAGAGAATTTCTGCAAAAATAATAAAAAGTGACGGCAGGAGTGCGGAGATCGAGTTCAGGGGGAAACGGATAATCGCTGATTTTATGGCCGGGGTGCCCTCGAATAGTTCTGTTGATCTTATTCTTAGTGAAAGGACTCCGGAGAGGATTGCCTTTTCTATAGCGGGGAGGCCGGCAACGGATGAGTTTATAAAGCTGATTTTGTCGTTGTCTGTGATTTCTGAGAGTGGAGTAAAGGAACAGCAGTTATATAACCTTGTGAAATTTCTGGGTAACGGCAGGATTGACCTCCTGAACCTGAACCTTTTTTTAGCAGGTATTACAAAAGATAGAAAAGGAGGAAAATCATCTACAGATATATTCAATTCACTTATAAAAAAAGGTGTTCCATATAATATTCTGGTGGATCTCTCATTTCTTATAGCGGGGAGAGCCGGAGAGGTTTTTCTTGCCGCCTATTATTCTATCATGAAAAGAGATAAAAAAGGTGAGCAGGATTGGACTGAGGATAATATTGATGATAAAGTAGATTCTATATGCAGGAGTTTTGCTGAAGATGACGAAGCCCTGGCAGAACTTCTTACTCTAATTTCGGGAGAGCAAAAACAGGAGCGGGGATATGGGGAGATTCCGCTTCCTGATGGTGACGGTTTTTCTAAGCTGGTGTATATTGTTAATGAGAATGCATTTTTTTTTGATATTAACTTCTCAGCTCTGGGAAAGATATCTGCATCAATAAAAAGTGAGAAATATGGAACAATTGTTAATATTTTTTCGGATAATAATGACATTATTGCTTTTCTTAAGGATAGGATTGAAATTTTAAAGAGAAATCTGGAAATGGTGAATGTTAAAAAACCTGTTATTACATATTATAACTCAAGAAAAATGATTGATAAATTAGATTTTTTGCGTACGGATTTTTATATAAAAAGAGATTTTGATGTTAAAATATAAGTATACAATAAAAACGAAAGTTTTATTGTATTGTGGAGCCTTAAAAGGAATTCGCCTCTTTAAAGCTTATTAATTAAATTAGGAAAGTAAGATTCAGTATTTATAATGGATAAAAGTGTAGCAATAGAATACAGAAGGGATGCTCCGAAGATTATTTCAAAAGCAAAGGGGTTATTTGTAAAAAAAATGTTGCAAATAGCTCAAGAAAAAAATATCTCAATTTATAGAGATATTGATCTAACCGGGCTTCTTTTTGAACTGGATACCGGGGATTCAATCCCTGAAGTTCTTTTTAGCGCTGTTGCTGCTGTGATGGCATACTGTTATGAAGTAAATTTAGATTTCAGGGACAAAATCAATTCTGCAGGAATGCTTGATGGCTGAAATGAAGAAAATATCGGTAGAAGAACTGAAACCGGGCATGATGTTTAATAGAGCTGTTTATATAGACAGTGATAATATGCTGGTCGGCCCAAATATACCTCTTCGTGAAGATGATATAAAAAAACTTATGAAGTGGGGAGTCACAGAAGTAGAAACTACCGCTGATATTATTCAGCAGGGTTCATCTGTCAGTGGTGGATCAGCAAAAAGCAACCAGATACTTCAGAATTATGAGCAGCTCCTCTCTCTTCGTAAAAAACTTATCGAGATTCACAGCAATGGCTGCTATAAAATAGACAGGATATATTCACAAATAAGAAAGGACCTTCCTATTGAGTTCTCTGCTGTTCAGAAGGTCGTTTCTGATATATTAGGCCTTCTTAAAGAGAACAGTAATGTTTTCCTGTTTCTGAACGGGCTTGATGACGTTGACAGGAATTATCTGGTTACGCATTCAGTTAATGTTACCTTTTACGCCCTGATTATCGGGCAGGCCATGAATTATAATGACAAACAGCTTGTGGAACTGGGTACCGGTACCATTCTGATAGATTCTGGTATGACGAAGATACCTGTATATATTATACACAAACAATCTAACCTTACGGACAGCGAATACCAGATGATAAAGGCGCATCCGCTGCATGGCTATAAGGCTCTTATCAATTACACTGAGCTTAATGAAAGAATAGCAAATATTTCGCTTCAGCATCATGAGCAGTTTGATGGAAAAGGGTATCCCCGTGGCCTTAAAGGTAAGGAGATAGATGAGTATGCCCGTATTGCCGCAATAGCGGACAGTTATGAGTCACAAATTTCAAACAGGAGTTATCGGGGCAAAGTGGATGCGTATCATGCCATGAAGAGTCTCCTTGCAAGTGGCGTTAATAAATTTGATCCTGAAATTCTGAAGATATTCCTTTCAAGGATGTCTGTTTACCCTATAGGTTCCCTCGTACAGCTTAATGACAATTCTGTGGGGATCGTAATAGGTTCAGTCACAGAGAAGCCTCTCCGCCCTATAATTAAACTGATAATTGATCCCTCAAACCAGAAGATAACTGACACAAGGATAATTAACCTCCTTGAGGATACGACAAAATATATAATGAAGGTCCTGAACGAAAAGGAGGCTGGAATTAACCTCTTTGATGTGCTCTGGGGATTCTGATTGAAAGACACTTACAGGAAGAGATTTGGGGCAGAGGGTGAGGTGAGGGCAGCTCTTTTCCTTGAAGAAAACGGGTTTTCCATCATCGAGAGAAACTACCACGCCGGGAAAACAGGTGAAATTGATATTATTGCATTAAAGAGTGACCTCGTTGTTTTTGCTGAAGTAAAGTCAAGGAGCGGAGACGCTTATGGCGGAGGGATTTACTCGATCAATGAAGCAAAGAAGAGGCACCTTAAAACAGCGGCTAAAGTTTTTCTTGTCTCTCATCCGCTTTATAATACAAAAGAATTCACTTTCAGGTTTGACCTGCTCCTTGTATCCGGGGATAAGATTGAATGGATTGATGATATAGTCCGCTAAGTATCAGAACTGTTTTTGGCTATCCAGGAGTATTGTTACAGGGCCCGCATTCACAAGTGAAACATCCATATCTGCCTGGAACTTTCCGCTTTTAACTTTATTGAATTTTTCTCTGAACCTTTGCAGAAATTCATTATAGAATTTTTCAGCTTCAGCAGGAGGCATGGAATCAGAAAATGATGGCCTGCGGCCCCTCCTTGCATCGCCGTAAAGTGTAAACTGTGATACAATCAGTATTTCTCCTGCAATATCTGTTACAGAGAGGTTCATCAGCCCCGAAGTGTCTTCAAATATTCTAAGGTTGATTGATTTGTTTATTATATAATCGGAATCAGCATGGGTGTCGCTTCCATGGAAGCCAATAAGAATAAGAAGGCCGTTTCCTGTTGAAGCGAGAAGTTCTCCTTCAACAGTAACACCTGCCTTCTTTACCCGCTGAATTACAGCTCTCATGCTGTTTTTATGCCAGCTTTGTTTTGAGAATATTTTCCGGCTGAACTCCTACGTATCTTTCCACTTCCTGTCCGTTTTCGAAAAGAATAAGTGTTGGTATTGATACAATCCCGTATTTTTGTGCTATATCAGGATTTTCATCAGTATTCACCTTGAAAATTTTTGCGCTGATATCGCCTCCGGCAGCAAGCCTTTCAAGTATTGGTGTCTGCATCCTGCAGGGCCCGCACCAGGGAGCCCAAAAGTCAACCAGCACCTTCCCTGCTGTTTTAAGTACATCGTTTTCAAAAGTTTTAGTCCCTGTTTCTGTTAATGATCCCATTATATCCTCCTGTATGCTGTTTTTATCAGTAATAACCGGTTATTATTTAAAAATAATGCCGGGATAAAGTTCCTCATTTTATTATATCAATGAACTTCCCGGTAAGCGAGTGGCATTTTTATCAAAGATAGAAATTATTTTACTAACTTTACCAGTTATCACTTTTTTTTCAATATTATTTTAGATAATAGTTGGT
>CAZVFJ010000004.1:24067-34388 GCA_964625825.1 uncultured Leptospirales bacterium
CCGTCGACTGCTGAGCTGACAATTCCACCGGCGTAGCCGGCTCCTTCTCCTGCCGGGTATAATCCCCTGACAGAAACAGACTGATAATCATTCCCGCGGAGAATTCTTACCGGAGATGATGTACGGGTCTCTGCCCCGATAAATATTCCACTTTCGGAGATAAAGCCGTTCATCCTTTTATCGAAGTACGCAAGTGCAGTCCTGATTTCGGATGTTATCCACTCCGGCAGAAACTCCTCAAGCATTGATGGTGTTACTCCGTTTTTATATGACACAGCCGGGAGCTCACGGTCGGTTTTTTTATTCATAAAGGATAATACGCTCTGGGCGGGAGCTTTGAATTTTCCTCCTCCTGCCCGGAATGCCAATCGTTCAATATTTCTCTGGAATTCAATTGCGGACAGGATACCTTCGCCTGTGTCTTCTTTTGAAACAGTTACAACTATTGCTGCATTTGAATGGGGTAAACCTCTGTCTGACATGCTCATCCCGTTAGTACAGAGAAGTTTGTCTTCTGAAGAGGAGTTTATTACAGCTCCGCCAGGGCACATACAGAATGAGTATATGCCGCGCCCTGTTTTTTTATTGTTCCATGTGAGGCTGTATTCGGCGGCAGGCAGTATACCCGCGTATTTGTTCTTCCCGTACTGGATGCTTTTAATGAGTTCCGCGGGATGCTCAATTCGCGAACCTGCCGCAAAGCCCTTCTTTTCAAGTTTAATTTTTTTTGCATAGAGCATTTCGTATAAATCCCGGGCAGAGTGACCGGGGGCAAGTATAACATTTTGTGATAGAAATTCATCTCCGGTAGATGTTGATATACCAAAAATTTTTCCATTGGAAATTAGTATGTCTGTTACTTTTTTTGAGAAATGGAACTCTCCACCCGCTTTAATGATCCTTTCCCTTATATTTTTCATTATATTGCGAAGCCGGTCTGTTCCAATGTGGGGCTTCGATTCATATGCAGCTGATTCGGGCGCGCCGTTCTCTATGAGTTTTCTGTAGAACCAGTCAATTTCCGGCCTGTTTATCCGTGTAGTAAGTTTTCCGTCAGAGTAGGTCCCCGCTCCACCCTCACCGAAAAGTACATTGCTTTCAGGATTCAGGATGCCATCCCGTTCAAGGGTTTCGATGTCACGTATCCTCTCTTCTATAGGTTTTCCTCTTTCAAAGATTGCTATTTTTGCGCCGGCCTCAATGAGCCTGAGAGCGCAGAAGAGACCTGCCGGTCCTGCTCCGACAATTAATATTTTTTCTTTTAGGGATGTTTTTATGAAAGCGGGCGGTTCCGGTTCAGTATAAATTTTAACTTCTTCATAGTAGTTAAGAACTCCGGCTGTATCCTCTTTGTCAATATCTATAAGGACCCGGTATCTCCAGTGGATTTATAAGCTGCGGGATTATCTCATCACTTCTGTCAGGGGATAGCCTGATATCATCTATCGCGATAAGCATTGTCAGGCAAGTGCTGTAAAGAGTGATCCGGGCTCGATATACGGGTGAGCTCTTTGAACTTTCCCGCTTGAGTTATATGCAGGTTCCTGGTTTGAAATGAGATTCATGATTTCATTTCTTTTATCTTCAGTTGGCTTGAAGTATACAGGCTCTCCGCGAAATTCAGGAGCCTTTTGAATTTTGTGTACTTTCCCGGCATTATAGCCGGGCCAGATATAGGTTTTGTTTGAAACAGAGGCTGTTTCATTAAAGTTTCTTATTGATATTTCTGATAAGCCTGTAGATATATTCATATATCAATTATCGGAGTTTTCTTACGGGAACTTTATTATTTAAATAAAAATAAAAAAATAACCGTCGAAAAATGAGTATTATTTAAAAGGTTATAATTTAAGATAATTTTTTTATATATTAAATATACAGACTTAATTCTGACGGGTAATCTATTGTCAGTAAAAAGCCTTGAGTATCATTTCAGTGCCGGTATTAATAACAGGGTATGAGGTTAGATATTATAAATTTGAATATTTTTTTTATTATTGCAGCGTTTTTATTACTGTCCGCAGTTTGTATTGTCCTCTTTATTAAACTTCTAAGGGAGAAGGTAAAATCCGGAACTTTCGATCTTCAGAGAGAGACCTACCTTAATTATTACATTGCGGACCTTTCGCGCAAACTACTTGCTGATGTTTCAATAGACAATATATCAAAGGTTGTGCTTGAATATCTCACGAAACTCACTTCGAGCAGGCATGGGCTTGCCGGTTATATAGATAAAAATAATCCGGGGATTATTGAGCCATTCTACCTTGAACGGAACGGAGATGAGGTGTTTTTTAAAAAAGTAACTCTTCGCGCTGATAAAATCTCTTCCCTCCTGTTCAATGTTTTTGAGAAGAAAGAAACTTCATTTATAAATAACGTCACAGAGAACCAGCATATTTATGAGATGCCAGAGGGGCATATCAAGATAGAAAAGTTTATTTCATCACCTGCTTTAATAGCCGGGGAGGCTATAGGGTTCATTGCCCTGGCTAATAGTATTAAAAATTATGGCGTAGCGGAAGTAAATATAATAGAAAATTTTTCTTCGCTTTACGCTCTTGCTGTTCAGAGGATGAGGTTTGAATATGATCTGGTCGAGAGTGAAAAAAAATACAGGGATATGTTCGATAATATAACGGATATGCTTTATCTCTATGACCTGAACGGCAATTTAATAGATGCGAATAAATCTTTTAAGAAACTTTTTTGCCAATCAGATGATGATATTAAAAAGAGTAATATTGTTGATCTGATTACTCGTGGAAGTGACAGTATTTATAATAAACAGGAAATAATACATCTTCTTGAGGAAGTAATTATAAAGGGATATATTGATGGAGAAGTTGAAGTAAAAAAAAGTAGTGGAGAAAAGGTAATCCTTGAATTCAAAAATTCCCTTATAACGGATGAATGCGGAAGGCCAATTGGAGTGAGGGGATCCGCGAGGGATATTACTGAACGAAAGATGTTTGAAAAAGTACTTATTGAGGCCAAGGAAAAGGCGAACGAGTCAGACAGGCTTAAGTCTAATTTTATTGCGAATATGTCCCATGAGATAAGGACTCCTCTTAACGCGATTCTTGGTTTTACTGACATACTCATGGAGGAGGTTTCTGATGGGAGTCATCGGAATTATCTCGGGATGATTCAGAACAGCGGAAAGCTCCTCCTCTCTATTATTGATGATATACTTGATCTATCAAAGATTGAGTCGGGTGTTTTGAAAATAAGTCCCGGTCCGTTTAATGTTAAGACTCTCATGCTTAATGCATATAACAGGGGAGTTGTTTTTCTTAAAGATAAATCAAAAGAGATAGATTTTGTCCATGAAATTGATCCGGCCGTTCCGGAGTTTATATACGGAGATGGATACAGAATTGAACAGGTGCTGAATAATCTTATTATAAACGCGGTGAAATTTACTCCGAAGGGTACAATTAAAATGGGCCTGAAGCCCGGCAATGATTATAACCTGGAATTTTTTGTTGAGGATACAGGAATAGGGATTTCTCCTGAAAACATGAAGATGATATTTGAAAGATTTCGGCAGGTGGATAGTGATAGCAGGAGGAGTTTTGGAGGTACGGGACTTGGCCTTGCCATCTCAAAGATGATTGTGGAACTGATGGGCGGTGATGTATATGTCAGGTCCGAGCCTGGGCGCGGGTCGAAGTTCATATTTACTATACCGTACCGCCCGGCTTTTGGAAAAGAGTTGTTGCCGGAAATGCCTTCAGAAACGAATAGGGCACACGGGAACAGGATAATGGTTGTTGAGGACAACAGGATAAACAGAATACTTGTTATAAGGATTCTTGAAAAGAGGGGATATAATACTATCGTGGCTAAAGATGGCTTTGAAGCTGTAAATCTGGTGAAAAACGGCGAGAAGATAGATCTAGTCCTCATGGATATTCAGATGCCTGGTATGGATGGCATGGAGGCCCTTAAACTTATACGGGAATTTGAGAATTCTTCAGGAGGCGGGAGGAGGGTTCCTGTAATCGCTCTCTCCGCTCATGTAATGAAGGATGATGTTAATAAATTTCTCGCTTCAGGTTTTGACAGTTATGTGTCAAAACCTTTTAACAGCAATGATCTCATGGCAAGGATTGAATCATTTTTAAAGTGATAATGGATTATGGTCTGCATAAGTATAAAGGGTATGAATTAAAATTCTGACATTATATAATTTTAACAGCGCCTCCCGGAGGGGAGGAGTAATTATTTTTTTCCAGCATTGTAATTCAGAAGATGTAAAAAGAGCTCCGTATTGCAGAAAAAGTTGTTGCTTGAAATAACTCCGGCTAATTATTTAATGAGTCAAAGTTCAAGGTATAATGTCATATCAGTGTGTGAATTATTTTACGTCACTCTCTGATATTATTTGTTTTAAAAGAATTTTTGCATTCGTTCAGGGTGAAGGTAATAGTAAAAGGATAATTAAACGGTATTAGTTTATAAACGGAGGAACAATGGGATTATCTGTTACATACAAAATTTTAAAAAATCATCTTGCCGAGGGCAGACTGCTGCCCGGTGAGGAAATCGGGATAAAAATAGATCAGACTTTGACTCAGGATGCTACAGGCACTATGGCTTATCTTCAATTTGAGGCTATGGATATACCATTGGTGAAAACAGAAATTTCTGTCTCTTATGTTGACCATAATACACTCCAGATGGGGTTTGAAAATGCGGATGACCATAAATATCTCCAGACTATGAACTCAAATTATGGTATTTATCATTCAAAGGCGGGTAACGGGATATGTCATCAGGTTCATCTTGAGAGGTTCGGAAGGCCGGGTGCGACCCTTCTCGGTTCAGACAGCCATACTCCAACAGGCGGGGGGATCGGGATGATTGCTATCGGAGCGGGTGGTCTTGATGTTGCTGTCGCGATGGGTGGAGGTCTATTTTATATCACTGCACCCAGGGTTATAAATATTGAACTTACAGGGAAGCTCCGCAAATGGGTGAGTGCGAAGGATATTATACTCAAAGTGCTTGAGATACTTACAACAAAGGGTAATGTGGGCTGTGTTGTTGAATATACAGGCCCCGGAGTAAAAACCCTTTCTGTGCCTGAAAGGGCAACTGTCACAAATATGGGTGCTGAACTTGGAGTAACAACTTCAGTTTTTCCCAGTGATGAGGTTACACGTAACTTTCTCAAAGCACAGGGCAGAGAGAGTGTCTGGACTGAACTTCTACCGGACACTGATGCTGATTATGACAGGAAGATTGTCCTTAACCTGGATGAACTTGAGCCGATGATAGCCTGCCCTCATTCTCCTGATAATGTTAAAAAGATTAGTGAAATAAAGGGGAAGAAAATTGACCAGGTTGCAATAGGGAGCTGCACAAATTCTTCTTTTAAGGATCTTATGACAGTGGCCGGGATTCTGAAGGGGAAAAAGGTTCACCCGGACATAAGCCTGATTGTGGCTCCCGGCTCCAGACAGGTTTTTGAAATGATTGCTGAGAATGGCGCTTTAAAAGATATAATCTCCGCAGGGGCAAGAATTATGGAGTCAGCATGCGGCTTCTGCATAGGTTCCGGGCAGGCCCCGGTTACTAAAGGAATTTCTCTCCGCACCAACAACAGAAATTTTGAGGGGAGGTCCGGCACCAGCAGCGGGCAGATATATCTTGTCAGCCCTGAAGTTGCTGCCATTTCTGCGATTGAGGGCAAGCTGGTTGATCCGCTCGATTTTAGTCCATCGCTTTTGCCTGATGTAGAAGTTCCGGAAAAATTTCTGATTGATGATACACTGGTGCTTCCCCCTTCTGCAAAGAAAGTCGAGATTTTCAGGGGGCCTAATATCGGAGAGCCTCCGTATACCGAGCCGTTAGCCGATGAGGTTGCTGGCATAGTCGGGCTGAAGACCGGGGACAAAATCACTACTGATCATATAATGCCTGCGGGGCAGAGGCTTAAGTACAGGTCAAATATCCCGGAGTACGCGAAATATGTTTTTGAAAATGTCGATCCGGATTTTGCTTCGCGATCTTTTGAAAATAAAAAGAAAGGTATATTCACCGCTATAATCGGTGGTGAGAGTTACGGCCAGGGGTCGAGCAGGGAGCATGCAGCCATATGTCCCATGTACCTCGGTGTGCGTGTTGTAATTGCGAAGTCCTTTGAAAGAATACATTCAGGGAACCTGATCAATTTCGGCATTATTCCTCTGGTTTTCAAAAATAAGAGTGATTATGATAAAATCAATCAGGGCGCTGACTTTGTTATGCGCGATCTGAAAATATTAATAGAAAAAGACGGGCCTGTGCGGGTTGAAATAGGCGGCAGTGAGTATGAGTTTGAGCTTTTCGCTTCTGCAAGACAGAGGAAGATCCTCCTCGCAGGAGGTCTTCTAAATTATACAAAAAACGGGTTGGCCTGACAGTGATAAAGGAATCAGATAATTTAATTCTCTGCCAGCCGGATAAAGTCAAGGGCTGCAGCGTTTGCTGCGGCCTTTTTAATTTGCTGGATACAGGTAAAAATAATCTTAGCCTTTTTTTAAGTGATGGAGTAAACAGGGAGAGTGCGTACAGGATTTATAATGAATACACAGAACCGTCCGCGGTGAGGGACAGTTCCACTCATATCTGTCCTTACCAGGGTTTTCTTTCCAACGGAAAACCGGGGTGTCTCATACATCCTCTTACATCAGGGGCTGAACAAAGGGACCGATCTCTATTCGCAAGTTCAGTTTGCAGCAAATTTCTCTGTCCAGCGCATAAGCTGTTAAACTCCGGGGAAAAGACTGCTCTTATAAAACTGGTTGATGACTGGTATCTCTACTCTACGGCAATAGCTGACCCCGATTCTTTTTCTTTTATATATCAATACGCGTCAGAATTATCGGCAGGAGGTGGGATCAGGAATCTTATTACAGTTGGACTTTCAACTCATGCTGCAAATCTCTCATCCTATGAGGGAATAATATTTTTTTATTCCGTGCCGGAATATAATACTTTTAAAAATTTTTTTTCGTTAAATTTCAGGGAGGAGTACAGATCGGCAGTGACAGATGCTATGATTAAGTGTCATGCCAGGGGGTGAGACCGCTCCGGCACGACACCTGATGTCAGTTAAATCTGAAGGGAGGGTATTCATCAGTAAGCCCAAGAAGGAAAGACGATATTCTTGCAAGATACCTGAAATACCTTGTAAGGAAAATAAAGAGAGGATTCGGCCATCTCCTTGTGAAAATTACAGTGATAATACCTGCCAGATAAACAAATGGTACTGCAATTGTAAGCATTGCCATTATCGCGAAATGAGGGAGTGTTATAAGGCATATCCCTATGATGCTCAATCTCAGTATCGCAAGGTTCTTTGAGTATTTTACAGGATATGTTATATTAAGCTGCATCTGGTGATTTATGCTTTCCCTCCCGGCGTATACAGGCCGGTCTTCCACTATGCCGGCAATATTTGACTTAATGTAAAAGAAGTATCTCAGTGTGTTTTCAGTTATCTGTGAAAAGTCCTCTATACAGCGTCCCGTAAAGATAATCACTATCTGATTTATAAATCCGAGAATACCTGAAAGTATTGTGTATATAAGCATAACAATAAAATGAGGTATCATGCTCAGTATATACAGGCCTATTAGCCTCAGCAAAGCTCCGGTCCGCGAATATCTAAGGGAATAATCTATGGAAAATGTTGTGCTGCCACTTGTAGGTATATAGCCTTCTTCAATAGCTTCTTCATAATCGAGAATATCTACATTCAAGGGGCGGTGACTTTCTTCATCGATATGAGGAATTTCAAATTCATCAAGGCCGACTATAGTTTCTTCTTCATGCTTTTCAGATATAAATTCCTCTTTTCTGATCACAGCTTCATATTCTTCAAGATCAATTTCAGGAAGTTCCTCGACTGTATCGATAAGAAGCTTTTCATCCGCAGGCGCCTCTTCTCCTATTACCTGGAGTTTCAGTTCGGGATCAATTTCTTCAAGTGTGAGATTCAGTTCTTCATCAGTAATTTCAGCGGGTTCAGGTTTTTTTTCATAATCTGTAAGTTCATTGAAAGTTATCCCTGCATCATCGAGAGTGATCTTTTCGTCCTCTTCTGTTATCTCGCCGGCCATTACTTCAGGTGTTTCTGCAACTTCAATGTCGAGTGTGTCAAGGTCAATAGTAATGCTCTCGTCCTCTTCCTCTTCTTCCATGTGCAGGGGAGCTTTTTTTAATTTTTCTTTTTTATTTTTAAATATTTCTTCGTCAGAAAAGGGTTCTCTGTTTTCAAGTTCTTCAATATTAACATCAAGTTCATCAAGGTTTAATTTTAACTCTTCATCATCAGCTTCTGCTAATGCTCTTCCGGCTTTTTCTGCGGGGATATGCTCTTCGCCTTCATCAAGGTCAATGTCGAGTGACTCGAGATCAAGAGTGATATCTTCATCTGGAAAGATCTCTTTCTCCTTCCCTCTTTCGGCTTTGATTTTATCTACCGTTTCAAAATCTTCTTCAAATTCATCAATATTGAGAACAAATTCATCCTCGTCAACAAGTCCTCTTTTTGGGCGCTGCTCTTCACTTAAAGAGACAGTTTTAGGTCTATGAATGTCGCCAGCCTCTTCAATGTCTATATCAAGCGAATCCATGTCAATGCTTATGTCCTCGTCAAAGAGAACTTCCTCTTCCTGATATTTTTTCTCAGGTGCCGATTCTACTTCGGGAGATTTTATTTCATCCTCGAGTTCAATATCAAGCTCATCCAGATTAACTGTTATATCATCTTCATCAGCTGCCCTATGTTTTCTGTCGCTTTCTGCTGAATGAATTTCTTCTTCTGAAGGTAGCCCCGCAAATAATGCATCTATATCATCCTGGGAGGTTACTTTAAGTTCTCTATCGCCGGCCGGAGCTTTAAATGATTCTTCCTCAAGTTCAAGGCCAATGTCAGAAAGTTCTTCTTCAGGTTTTTCTTCAGCAAAGAGTTCTTCATCTTCCAAAAGAATCTCTTCTTCGGCTGGAGCGGGTTCCTTTTCAGGTTTTTCTTCCGCAAAGAATTCTTCATCTTCAAAAAGGATTTCTTCTTCAGCCGGAGCGGGTTCCTTTTCAGGTTTTTCTTCTGCAAAGAATTCTTCATCTTCGAAGAAAATTTCCTCTTTGTCAGCGGCTTCTTCTATTTCAAGATTTATTCCTTTCTTTTCTGCTCTTTCAGGTGTGGAAGGCTCTTCTTCAAAAAAAGTCTCGTTACTCCCGAGGTCCTGTTCGAAAGTCATATCCTCCCCTGAAGGTTTCCCCTGCGGTTCAGGACTCTCCTGTTCAAAGAATAAATTATCCGGGAGCGGCTTTTCTTTGCTTTTTCTGTTATCGAATATATTTTCAGTTCCACATTTAGGGCAGGTGAAGGCGAACTTCCTGTTTGCCACTTTTTCATCATCAACAGCGAATGCGGATACGCAACTTGTACACCTGACAATCATCTTAAGCTCCTGTTACTTTATCTGCCCGGAAATAATTTTTCATTTACATTGTGCTGAATAATAATCGGTGATATAGGGAGAAAAAGGATCATAAACCATTTCATATCCCTTCCATTCATAATCTCCGATTTCTGCATATATTTAAGATTAAGGTATAGGCTCCATACTCCAAATGTGAAAATAGTCAGGAGTATGTTCATTACCGGATCGTCCGCGAATACTCTGCTAATCCTTGCAAGCCACCAGAAGTAATAGACTCCCATGGTAATAATAATAAGCAGGAACAATACCATCAGGTTGTTTTCCGGAATATACTCATGCATCCTGTTACCTTTCTTCATTAATTAGGGTATATAAATCTTCTCTATCATATATTAACGGTCATAATAGCGCTATTTCTTAATACTTTTTTTACTTATCAGAACGAACATTTGTTTATTCCTTACGACGCCAAATATGGCGTGAAGTTAAAATTATATACTGATTATACTTAAAATCTGTATTTAATTATCCGGTCTTTCCTTTATTTTCACATAAAGCTTTCGTATATCCCTGTCCCTCCAGACGGTTACCTCAATGGAATCGCCGACTTTAACCTCCTCCATTGCCTGGAAAAGATCAGCTGTGTTCCTGATATTCTTCTCTTGCACTTTAACGATTACATCCCCGACGCGTATTCCCCCTGTCGATGCGGGGCTTTTTTTAACTACCTCTCCTACAAAAGCGCCTTCATTTTTTTCAAGCCCTATCTGTTTTGCGTCATCATCAGATATTATAAGAATAGTGACTCCAAGATATCCCCTTTTAACTTTCTTATACTTTTGAAGTTGTGAAAGTATTGATTTTGCGGTATTGATTGGAAT
>CAZVFJ010000004.1:34398-37807 GCA_964625825.1 uncultured Leptospirales bacterium
CCTATTCCCATGTACCCCCCGCTTTTTGAGTATATCATCCTGTTGATACCTATAACTTCACCATATATATTTATTAGAGGCCCCCCTGAATTGCCGGGATTGATTGAAGCGTCTGTCTGGATATGGGAACTCCCCATGAAGTCAACATCCCTTCTCCCCACTGCGCTGACAACACCAACTGTAAAAGTTTTATCAAGACCGAAAGGATTTCCTATCGCGATAGCCCAATCGCCTACCTGAACTCTGTCTGAATCACCAAAATAGACAGGTGTAAGTTTGCCCGCAGGCTCAATTTTAAGGAGGCCGATATCAGTTTTTTCGTCAGAGCCGACAATCTTCGCATTATAATGCACGCCATTGATGTTTACTGTAATTTTATCCACTCCATTAATAACATGGTGATTTGTGCATATATATCCATCCTCGGAGATAATAAATCCTGTTCCGAGACCGGTTCTCTTTTGTACCTGGGACTCTCTGCCCCTCCCGAAAAACTCACGAAGAACAGGGTCTTCGAAAAACGGGTTGTGCACCCTTACAAGCTGTTCTGTAGTTATAAAAACAACACTGTCCTTATACAGGTCAAAAATTTTTCTGAAAGTTGTCTGTATTTCAAATGCCTTTGATGATTCGGCCTCAGCTCTTATCGGTGATTCCCCGGAATGGCCAAAAAGTGTACCAGCGCTATCCCTGCTGCATGAAAAATGATTTATTCCTGCCCCGAGGACTATAAGTATTACAGGGATTATGTATGCCGCTTTTTTCATGATGTAATATGCTCCTTTCATTCCATCTCTTCTTTTTGAAGTCTTTTTTGTCTCTCTTTTTTTTCCTGTTCCTTCTGGAGTTCATCCCTGAATATATATCTGTTATCATGGGAACCATCATAATCTATAGATTCAATGTCAATCATCGGCTGTTCTTCTTTGTCCCTGCATCCTGTAAAAATCATGGATGAAGCGAACAGAAAAACTGGCAGGATGAGGTAGAAATATTTTTTCATTTTGAACTTCCGTATCTGAACCGGTTAATTTATCAATATCAATTATAGATCATATTCAAAAAAATACAAATAATTTTCTTATGAAAGTTGAATAATGAGAGTATAGCTGAAAATTGTTATTATCATTATGTATCATTGACGAAGTATAATTGAGGCATAAGCGGTTATGGAAGAATTTACATATAGAATTGAAGAGTCAAAAGGGGGGAGCGGGACGATAATTATTACCAGGGGAGGCAAGGATTTCCCTCTGCATAGCAGAATAGATCCCCTTCGGGAGGGCGAAAAAAATGCCCCTGATTTCAATACCGGAAAATACGATTTGCTGATAATACTTGGCTGTGGAATGGGATATCATCTTTCAGGCCTTAAAGATATTGCTCAAAGGTATACTGAAATTATTGTAATAGATATTATTCCCTGTATTGAACGGGTAATAGAAAGTTCCGCTACTGCTTCATTTCTTAATAAAATAAATAATATAACCTTTTTTTCCGGGATTGAACCGCATTTAATTGAAAAAAAGCTTATGGAGCGGATTGATCTGGAGAGATTCAGGGGGGTACAGGTTGTAGAACATCCCGGTTCGTTCAGGCTCTTCACGGAGTACTATGAGTCTGTTAAGGGAGCGCTGAAAAGGATTCTTGATAAAAAGAGCGGAGACAGGGCTACAGTAAAGGCTTTTGGCTCAATATTTTTCAGAAATGCTATTAATAATTTAATGAATATAGATACACTTTCACCTGTCTCTGCGCTAAAGGATAAATTCACGGGAAGTTCGGCTCTCATAGTATCCTCGGCTCCCTCCGCTGAAGATTATATTGAAGAGATCAATATTTATAGGAAAAAATTTTTGATTATTGCTGTGGATTCAGCCCTGCCGATGCTCCTTGCTCACGGAATTATACCTGAATTTGCCGTATCAATTGATCCACAGAAGAGGATCCACGAGCATTTCCTGGGGCATAAAGGGGAAGGTACAATCCATATTTTTTCTATTGTCTCTCCTCCATCACTGGTTAACAGATATGGAGGATTCCTCTCTCTTAATTCGCACCCTATATCGCAGGTAGTAGAGGAATTTCACCCAGGTGCGATAGGATCAATTGATTCAGGGACAGGTTCTGTCGCTGGCGACGCGCTTAATTTTGCTCTCCTTGCCGGATTTAAAAATATTGGTATGACGGGATTTGATTTTTCATTTTCGCGGAATATTATATATTCAAGGGAGACATCATACCAGAGGAGATACTCTTTATATTTTAATAACAGGTTTGTTACGCCTGAAAGTTTTAATGCGGAATATATTTTCAGGGGGAGCGGGTCACTTATTGTTGAGGGTAGATATACGCGGAGATCTTTTACCGGCTACAGAGAATCTCTGGTAAGGTTTATTGCCGGGAATTGTAAAACTCCACCTGTGATAATAAACAACAGGGGGTTGAAGGTACGCAACGCCCTGTATAGTGAGATTAAAAATTTCGCAGGGAGAGGCATCCCGGGTGATGACAGGGTTGAAATCCGCTGTGAAGATTTAATTAAAGACTCTGCAAAAATTAAAGAGATCATTGACAGGAAACTCATAACGGATTTTATGAAAAAAAGTGACGTAAAAGCAGAACTTCTTAAAAAATCCCTTGGAGTGGAAAAGATCGATAAAAGGAGTGAAAGATTTTTAAGACTTTTGAGCAGGCTCTGACTTTTTTGCCTCAATTCAATTCTCTCACGCTCCGGCGGCCGGTTGCCGGCAATGGAAAAATTCAATGAATATGAAAAAGATCATGTCATCTTATCAGGGTAATGGTGGAGTGGGGGAGATGCTCGTTATCGCGCTGCCCATGATCATATCAACAGCCTGTGATGGAGTTATGACATTCACGGACAGGTTCTTTCTTGCGAAGCTTGGCCCTGAGCAGATGAACGCCGCAATGGGGGGAGGGGTTATGCTCCAGACCCTTATGTTTTTCTTTGTTGGCCTTGTGGGGTATTCAACAGCCCTTACGGCACAGTACTACGGTTCAGGTAAAAGGGAGTTCGCTCCGGTTACGGCATTCCAGTCAGGGATTGTTGTTGCCGCATCTTACCCCTTGATTCTTGCGCTTGTACCCTTCGCGAAGTATCTCTTTACTGTGATGGGGACACCTGAATCTCAGATAGGGTATCAGTGTGATTACATTGATGTGCTTGCATTAGGTGTTCTCCCGGCTATGATGCGCCATGCTTTCAGCTGTTACTTTTCCGGAATAGGGCGCACGCGGGTTGTGATGTTTGCAACATTGACGGCTATGGTTGTTAACGTGGCGCTTGATTATATACTCATCTTCGGGAACTTCGGCGCGCCTGCACTCGGGATAAAGGGGGCCGCGATAGCAACTATATGCGGCAGCATCTCTGCCGTGATGATAC
>CAZVFJ010000005.1:0-10426 GCA_964625825.1 uncultured Leptospirales bacterium
GCTGTAGCAGTCATGCCTGGTAGCGGAGTATTCATCCTTTCCAAGTGAATACTCCATGTGATCAACAAATGAGACTTTTATTGATTCGGCATCTATTCCAAGTGCTTCATTATTTGACGGCGTAAGTATATTTGTCGGTCTGTCGTTGTTTTTGCGCATATTTCCCTCTACCCGATAATTTGTATGATTTACTTATAATTGCAAACAATTTAAAATAATATACCTGATATTTTTAAGCAAGTCATCTTTTGAGGGGCACAGGGGAATAAAAAAATGTGAATAATGCCATTTCAAAGGAATTTTATTATATTCTAAAATATCTGTTACCCTTTAATATCCGAATAACAGAAATGTAGCATAGATTTAAAAAACTGATAAAGGAGATATAATCATGGATACTTTACAGGCACTTAAAGAGAGAAGATCGATCAATTTTTTTGATCCTGATAAAACTATACCTGAAGAAAAAATTACTGATCTGATATCAATAGCATCGCTCTCCCCTTCAAGCCTTAATCTTCAGCCATGGGAAGTAATCGTGGTAAATGACCCTGTGAAAAAAGAGATTCTCAGAAGATGCGCCTACGGCCAGCCGAAAGTCACTGAAGCTTCTGCTACGTTAATAATCATAGCCAATCCCAATGCGGTTGAAAAAAATATCGATAATGTCCTTAAAAGCTGGGTGGAGCTTGGATATATAAGCCAGGATGCTGTCGCGGAGATGAGAAAGATGCCTTTTAATAATTATGGCGACAAAGAGAGTCTTTCAAGAAAAATCTTTGCAGTAAAGAATACTTCATTTTTTGCCATGTCGATAATGATAGCCGCAATTGGTATGGGTTTTGAAACTCACCCTATGGATGGATTTTCTGAAGAGAAGGTAAAGGCAAATTTCAATATCCCTGATGACAGAATTATACCTCTCCTTATAACACTGGGATATCCGAAACCGGGGCTTAAACTTTTACCCAGGGCATGGAGACGTGACCCCGGCAGTTATGTAAAATTCAACAGCTTCAGTTAGAGGCGCTACCGTTCATCCTTCCAGTTCCACCATTTAAGGAGCTCCGGGTCATGTTCCATCTCTGTGGCAAAATACACGGCGCAGCGAAAAACGTAAAGGACACACCTGTCCTGAACTTTGCCAGTGAGAACATTGAATTCATCATAAAGCTTTTTGGGGTCCCGCTCTTTAAGGTCGGAGATTTTTCTTATTCCGAGCATGTAAAGATCTTCTGACATGCTCTTCCCTATACCGGGAATTTTCTGAAGCTCCCTAAGAACTACACTTTTATCGTGGGTCATAGCCTCTCCATACATTTTTCAGAATTATTCTGCGGTGAGTTAACCAGTTCAGATACAGGATAGAATTCTATCATATCATCAGGTACCGGCTTCAGAAGTTTATCAATCTCCCCGGATGGGAGTGTACTGCTGAACCACTTCTCAATATTCACTTCCGGGATTATTACAGGCATCCTGTCATGTATAATTTTCAGTTTATCGCAGGATGAAGTTGTTATAACGGTGAATGTTTCAAGAATCTGCCCGTCAGCGGTTCCCCATGAATCATACAGTCCGGCGAGGAGCATGGGAGTAAACTCTTTATTATTTTTTTTCATGAAGATAAAGTACGGCTTCTTTACTCCCCCGTCACTGCGCCACTCGTAAAAACCGGTTACAGGGATTAGACACCTCCTCCCCCTGAATGCGTTTTTAAATGAAGGTTTCTCCCTGAGAGATTCACCGCGTGCATTTATGAGCCTGTTTCCTATCTTCACATCTTTTGACCATGAAGGTACAAGCCCCCATTTTTTACAGGATAGAATTCTCCGCCCATCCCTTAAAGAGACAACAGATACAAAATCAGACGGGGCGACATTAAAACTCTCCATATAATCAGAATCAATCTCATCAAAGAGGTTCATCATTTTCAGCTTCCCCAGGGGGACTGCCTGAGCAAATCTTCCGCACATTTTACTATACCATCATATAATTTTTAGAATTAATTTAATCACAGATAAGATTATAGTACAAAATTTAACACACCCAATAATATTATTTTAAGAAAATTTTTAGCTTTACATGGAATTATAAATCAATTATATAGTTTCAGCTAAATACAGTAAAATAACACTTGCCTCATTGTTCTGTCATTGCGAGGAGCGTTAGGACGTGGCAATCTTTTTTTTAAAAATATATTTATCAATCATAGCGACTATGCTATCCGGAATAGATTACTTTACTGCGTTCTTAATGACAATGAATCAATCTAAATTAACATCCATATAAACTTACAGGGCAAAACTGAATTATGCAATTCAAAAACTTTAAAATTCATGTTTATAAAGGGTACGTCCAGAATAACTACCTTGTGGAATACAGCGATAAAATCCTCATGGTTGACGGAGCATGCAGGCCCGACATGAAAAAGATTGCAATTTTTGTTAAAGAAGAACTCAACAAAAACATGAGTGATATAAAGCTCACTGCTGTTACCCATTGCCATCCCGACCATGCAGGGGCGGCACACCTCCTTCGGGAAAAGTATGGGATTCCGGTAGCTGCCCCCTATGACATAGATGTATGGTACTCAGGGATCGGAGGATTTTTCCAGCATTTATCAGATACATTTCAGGCGAATTTCATGGCCATGAAGATGAAGACCAGGCTTAAGCGTCTCTATTTTAGAAGAAAACTTAATCCTGACTATAAACTCTTTGATGGTTCCGAGCTACCGCATTTCAATGACTGGAGAGCAATACACGCGCCGGGACATACAAGCCATAACATAATGCTTTACAATGAAGAAAATAATATTCTTTATATAGCGGATTCAATAATCGACAGCAACGGAAAATTTCTCCCCCCGGTGCCCGTACTCTTCCCTTCCGAGATGAAGGAATCACTTAATAAAATAAAGGAGATTAAACCGGACGTTATATTACTTGCCCATTCCCCCTCACCTTTTTTAAAGTACAATGAAGAGATGATTGATAAAACCCTGAGAAAGGTTGACACCAGAGATCCGTTATTTATCAGATTGTTCTACCTTATCTCAAAATTCACAGGGGAATACAGGAGAAGAAAAAAACATTCAGGTTTATAAAATCGTGCCATTCTGAAAAAAATATTATTAAACGAATATTCATTCAATCTCTTTATCTGCCAAATCCAATCTTCTCTAAAAAAAATATATTTTAAGCCAGTTAAATCTTATAATAAAATTTAATTCAAAAAAAATATATTCTTTAATTCGTTATATACATTTTTACTTTGACATTTTAATAATATTATAGATTAATATTATTAAAAAAGCCGGTATCTATTCCTTAAACAAATTAAAAGAAAAGATTTTACTCCTCAGAAATCTGCGGGATTAATTTAGTAATGCCCTTTTTCTCTGAAATGTTTATTCAGGAATATTTACTGAATAAAAACATATACTGTTTTTTTACAGGGGGGAGAATCAATGGCAGGGAATGAATATAAAAATATCAAAAAACAGCTGATGTTAAACTTCAGCATTTTACTCTTAATGGATCCGGTTATAAATATAATGATCCTTCTGCTGCGGTCATCCGGGTCATCAGTAATAAAAGTGATTATACTTGTCGGAGCTGTTACATTTTTGGTCTGTTTCTTTTCAATTTTTGCGTATTATTTTACCGCAGCAAAGCTTCAAAAAATAATTGATACCGGGTCAACAGACAAAGCGTCAGTTGAATTTACAAGGAAATTACCGGGGAGAGCTTCACTGATCTTCTGCATCCCTATTCTTTGCATAACCCTGCTGCTCTCCATTCTTGCTTTTTACACGGGAGTCTTATCGACTGCCTATCAGCTGTTTTTCTATTTTATAAAAGATATCTTTATCTCACTGGGCCTGACCCTTTACCACTATTACAGGCTTAAAAATATAATTTACCCCGTAAGCAGCGCGTATAACCTGCGCTCCCTTTCAATGTTTGAAAAGATGGTTGCCCCGATAATGAGTATGCTGATGATTATTATGATTATCGCTGGGTTTATTACATATTCCATTATACTCGACAGTAAAATGAAGTCGTACCAATTGATTACGTCAGCGCAGGGAGACAATACGGCCCTATCCATTGACAATTCTTTCAACCAGGTAAAATCTGAACTCCACTCAGCCCTGACCTTCATAAATCCCGAAAGTCTGACAATGAATGAGGGCTTCGCAGCTGCAAAAACAATATATGATAATATAAATAACAAGAACCTTGAAGTCGTCTTCATCGCCAAAAATGACGGCACAATAGATTCAAACATGTATCAGAGAAAGGATATCCGCAACAGAGCGTATTTTAATAAGGCTTTAGCCACTAAAGAAATTATCTGGTCAGATCTTATCCTGAGCAAAAATACAGGCAATCAGGGGATAGTCTGCCTCATCCCAAAAATTATAAACGGTAAATTGTCAGGCTTTATAGGTACTACAATTAATATCTCAGCACTGAAATCGATAATAAACGATGCAAGCACCTCCGATGAGACAAAATTTGCCCTTGTCAACAGGGAGGGGAAAATTATTTATCATCCTGAAGAGCGGCTTATAAATAAAACTCTCGGAGTGGACCTGAAGGATGAGAAAGGGAAAGACCTTTCAGAGTTCGTTAAAAGCAATGATTCCGGTTTCCATAAATATGTTATAAACGACAGGCCTTTAATGCTGCGCAAGATACTGCTCAATTCCACCGGGCATTACCTCGTATCAACAAGCTATGAATCATTTCTCATGCAGCCGATAAATACAGCTGTGCTTAATATTATCCTGGGCATACTGATAATTTCAATTGCCGTAAGCATCATTATTTACAGGTCAGGCAGAAGTTTTTCAATGCCCATCAGGAACACTATCAAAATTTTCAGAAGGCTGTCGGAGGGGGACCTCACCGCAAGAAACACTGATTACCTTACAGATGAATTCGGCGACATGATCAGGAACATGAAAAAATTCCAGGATAAAATCAAAGAGGTCGTGGATGCCGCTCTTAACTCTTCAGGACAGCTTGCGTCGTCAGCTGAGGAACTTGCTGCTACAAGTTCAGGCCTGTCAGAGGGGGCTCAGAGTCAGGCTGCTTCAGTTGAAGAGTCAACAGCTTCAATGGAGGAGATATCCGCCGCAAATGAATCAATAGCAGATAATTCAAGGATGCAGTCAGATCAGTCCAGAAAAACATATAAAGCAATGGAGGAGCTGGGAACTCTTATTACAGCTGTTAATAGCGATGCTGTTTCAGCCCTGCGAGTTGCCAATGAGACAAACATTGAAGCATCCAAAGGCAATGAGCTTATGCAGAATACTATTAAAGGCATAAATAGTATTGAAGAGAATTCAAGGCGTATAGCAGAGATGGTTACTTTAATCAGTGACATATCAGATCAGGTTAACCTCCTTGCTCTCAACGCTGCAATTGAAGCGGCAAGAGCCGGGGAACACGGACGGGGTTTTGCAGTTGTTGCTGATGAGATAGGTAAGCTTGCGGAGCAGACTGCCGAATCTGCAAAAAACATAACAGGTCTTGTATCAAATGGGGTTAAATCAGCTCAACAGGGGATTAAGGATATTAACGAAACATCTACCGCACTCCTCAACATTATCAATCATATAAGCAAAACCAAGGAACTGGTTAAGAAGATAGCTGATTCATCCCAGGAACAGGCGCATTCAAGCGATATAGTTCTTCAGGCTACAAAACAGATTATGACCATGGCTGATAATATTTCCAGCTCTACACATGAACAGACACTCACTCATACAGAAATTTCGAAGACAATGGACCAGATAAACGGACAGACCCAGACACAGGCTTCAGGGGCTGAAGAGATTGCCTCTTCAGCTGAGGAGATAAGCGCCCAGGCGGAAAGCATGAAGAATCTTCTTGAGTTTTTTAAAACAGCCTGAGTAATAATTACTTTCTCATTAACTACCAGTACACGTCATGTTACCCTGACTGGCGTGTACGATAAATATTATTATTTCAACCTCTTCCCTTCTTAATTTATTATATTTAATACATCAAATCCTGTAAATAAAAGGATAAAAATGGAGAACATTCTAAAGACCGCAAAAAGCTGCAGGCATTATGCAATGTGCAAAATAGATTTTCTGGGAACAGGTCTCTGCAAATCCGGTGCTGAGAAGCATTACGTCAGTTTCTACCCCCAGGGGAGAATGGACCTGTACGCCGCACTTGCTGAAAAACGTATCCCTGTAACTGAAAAATGCATCGAAATAGCAGACAGCTGCGACCTCTGCGGCAGGTGCGACTACCAGTGCTATTTCATAACAGAGATGAAACCCTCCGCTGTTATGAAAGCTCTTAAGGAATATGTGAGCAGCTATATAGCAAATGGCGGAGCAGTTGTCACAGAAGAGCAAAATCCGTTATTGGAAGATCTCAGAACCATAGTTGGTGAATTCTGGGTTTCCAGTGACAGGGGTATAGCACTGACTTACTCACATGACCCCTGCCCTGTTGCTACACCTCGCATGCCTGATTATGTTATACTCCCGGCATCGGAGAAGGAGGTTTCAGATGTTGTTAAGCTTCTCAATGAACGTGGTATCCCTTATGCTGTGCGTGGAAACGGTTCCAGTGTAATGGGTTTTGTAATGAGCGAAGGCGCTGTTATTGATCTTCAAAGAATGAAAAGAATCGACTTTGATGAAAAAAACTGGTCTGTAAGAGTGGGGCCGGGAGTTGCGGCTTTTGACCTTCAGAAGGAGGCTGTTAAACGCGGATTCCGGGTTAACGTTGCTGAACCATCAGCACTCGTTTGCGCGAATATTATGTGCTCAGGACTATTTTCCCTTTTCTCGGCCTCATATGGAACTGCATCGGATAACTATATCAATGCAATGTTTGCAGGTCCGGATGGTAAGCTCTTCTCTCTTAATGACCGCAACTCTCCAAACCTCTACGCGTTCAGGAAGGAGGATTCACCTCTGCCCGGGATCTGTGTCTCTGCGGATATAAGGCTTCACCCGATTCTGCCGGATGAAGATTCCGCCCTTGTTCCATTTGAAAATATTGAATCAGCTCTTGATTTTGCGAAGGAGTGCGCGACAAGAAGAATTGGAACCGCATTGGGAGTCCTCGGTGGAGAGTATATCTCAACATTCCTCTCCCCCACTATTAAACTCGCAGCAGAGGTTAAAGATGTATTCAGGGATAAACTCAAAATCGAATATCTTGTACTGGTTATCGGAGACAGGTATGCGCTTCACTCAATCAGGAAGATGGGTTTCAGTTATTTTGATAAAAGGATGATAAGAATTCTTACCCTGGGACTCTCATCCCTTAAAACTGCAAAGTGGCTCGACCTCATCGAAAAGTTTTCTGATGATGAACCATTCTCCTATCTAAGTCTCCAGAGATTCCCTGATCTTGCTGAAGCTGCTCTTTCACCCTCACCACTTCTCCTTGTCGAGGGTATAGACCCGGACCTCAGGCCGTTCTTTGAAAAACTTTACTCAAGACCCGAGATGACTGATCCGGTCTGGCTTAACATGTTCAGGATTATCAGTTCACGAATGGGAAGAGAGAAGCATGTAGTTGCCATGATTATATATCTCCCGATAGATAACATGCTCATCACAAAAATAAACACAGAATTTAAAAGGATTGCCGACAGCCATAGCCTGAAAAATGATTACGGCTTCATTACACCTCTTGATAACGGTAAAAGGTGTGTATTTGAATATGACTATTACCTTGATCAGAACGACCCCGATGAAATTTCATCCATGCAGCAGGCCATGATGGAGGCGGGTATGATGATTGAAAAATATTCCGCAGAAACCGGTACTGTAACATGGATAAGGTATGTTTTCTCACAGGGCTTCAGCAGGAAGGAGAATTTTCTCTATCGTACAGGGACATTAACATGAATAATAAAAAAATAATGCTCACGGGAGCAACTGGTTTTATCGGGAGCCACATAATGGCAGCTCTTCTAATGAAAGGAGAGAAGCTTATTATTACAGGAAGATCATCCGGGAACGAATCTCTGGAAGACAGGATTAATAAACTCCTGGAATGGTTCGGCATTAAACATCTGGCAGAAAACATGAAGTTTTATGAAACTGATTTTATAGAACCATTACTCGGACTAAGCGAATATAATTATAAATCTTTATGTTCAAAAGCAGGGAGTATAATTCACTGTGCGTCAGACACAAGTTTTTCAGAGAAAAAGCGTGATAGAATCATGAAGGCGAATGTGGATAATCTGAATGAGATCCTCAACCTCGCGGAGAAGTCTGATATTTCCGGGTTCCATTATATCAGCACAGTATATGCCGCAGGAACTGACAATATTGTGGTTGATGAATTACCAGTAACTTCACAGACTTTTGTCAATGTTTACGAAGAAAGCAAGGCATCTGCCGAAAGAATAGTTTCAGAGAGATGCAGGGCGGCATCAATTCCATACAGTATCATCCGTCCGTCAATCGTCTATGGAGATTCTGTCACAGGACGTTCACTAAAATTTAATGCGCTATACTATCCCGTGATGGCTCTTGCAATGATCAGGGATATTTACTTAAATGATATAAAGAACAATAACGGACAAAAATCTTCCGAAGCAGGTATCTTTATAAATGACCGGGGACTCCTTCATCTACCAATACAGATTTATATTCCAGATGAAGGCAGAATTAATCTCATACCGGTGGATTATTTTGTAGCGGCAGCTCTCTCAATAATTTCAAGAGAGGCTGATGGAACGATATACAATGTAACCTCAGACCGGCCTGTAACAATGGAGCTCCTTGCTTTTTATACATCACGTTTTCTTGAAATTGAAGGGGCAGAGGTTATTACCGGTAAATCAGACACAGGGGATATGATGAATGCACCGGAAGAGCTGTTCGACCATTATATAAAATCATACAGGCCCTATCTTTCAGACAGAAGAGTTTTCGTGAGGGGAAATACAGACAAAATCATGAATGGAAAGCAGGCACCTGAACTTACTTACGAAATATTCTCAAGGTGCATGCGCTATGCTTTATCTGTTGATTGGGGCAAAAGTCTTTTCAAAACCTGATACAGTTCCTCCCGCTCTCCTTGGCCCTGTAAAGAGATTGGTCAACTTTTTTAACAAGTTCCTCAACATCTCCTCCCAGGAATTCCGCAACGCCTCCGCTGACTGTCACCTTGAAGTCAGTTACTTCTGTTGTGATGTTCTCAACATTTTCCCTTATCCGCTCTGCAACAGTAAGTGCTCCTTTGAATTGGATCTCCGGGAGAATAACTATGAACTCCTCACCGCCGTATCGCCCGACAATATCTACATTCCTCACGGATAATTGTATAGCATCTGCAACCTTTTTCAGTATAATATCGCCAAACTGGTGCCCATATGTATCATTTATCCTCTTGAAAAAATCGATATCAAACATCAGCAATGAAAACCTGGAGCTGTATCTCTCATATTTATCGCTCTCCTGTCTGAGCCTGTCATATATATGCCTCCTGTTATAAAGTCCGGTGAGAGCATCTGTTACCGCCATCTTTTCCAATTGTTCTTTTTTTCTCCTCAACTCCTGCATGAGAAGAAAAGCACGGATATTGGTCTTCATCCTTGCTATAAAGAGATCATAATTAAACGGTTTGGTTATATAGTCATCAGCTCCGATTGACAGAACCCGTGATACAGTTTTTATATTATCAATACCTGACACTGCAATAACCATGCTTTCAGGATCCTTCTTTTTGAGTTTAATTATAACCTTGTCCCCGGAAGTATCTTTAAGAACAAGATCAATTAAATAAACATCATATCCCTTACCGGATTCAAGAAGCATCTGCCCGGAATCATAAAAATCGACATTAGTAATCTGGTGTATTGAGAATATCCGACTGATGATCTTCTGGTCCATTTTATTATCATCAAGTACAGCATAACTGAGACCTTTCATCTTTGCTGCGACAGGGTCCTCCCTTCTGAACGTCGTAAGGTTATTTTTAATCTGTTCACGCTCAGACGTTTTCAGAATATAGTCCACTATACCGAGGTCATACATCTTCTTCCTGTCTTCAAGACTGTCATTACCGGTAAAAACAATAACCGGTATATTTTTAAACTCAGAGTCATTCAGGGCTTTAATAAAATCAACGGAACTGCCACCTTCAAGTTCCATAGCTGTCAGAATTAAGGATATCTTCTCTTTCTGGAGAAATTCCATTGCTTCTTCAGTATTCACAGCATTTAGACACACTGCACTCAATTCAGCACTAATTTCGCGGATCAATGTTTTATAAAGCATGCTTGTTTCAAGGTGGAGGATTTTATACATAGTTTTATACCATAAAATTTTAATATAATTATTTTATATTTATAAAATATGAATATTTTGAGCAAGTAAAAAAAACTAAATACCGGTTGA
>CAZVFJ010000005.1:10436-15466 GCA_964625825.1 uncultured Leptospirales bacterium
GTATTAATAAAATTCTAATTTATACATAATGTTACAGTCCAATAAAGAGTTAAATAAATCATTCTTTACAGGCATTTATTATTGCACTTTTTGAAGCAGCTATTTAGTTTTAATATATGGAAATTATAAAAATCAACCGGGATGAATTATTCACCTTTCTCTCTGGCCTGACAACTGTTACAGGCGAATATGAACTCCTTAAAAAGTTCACTCCGGAGCTTAACGATAACGGAATTTCTTACTCAATGTACGAAAGGCATTTTTCTGTTTATCACGCACTATACCTTCTTAAATCAGAAGCAGGCGCTTCGGGGATATATCTCCATATAGACCCTGTATTGATAAGACTTAAGCCTGTTCCACCCGCAGGTTTGTGCGGGCATTATACTCCTGCAACAGGTGATTTCTGTATGCGGCCGGCTGCGGGCCCGTTCTGTGAAGAACATTCCAACTTTTTAGATCCGGCTATACCATATTTTGACCCCATGGCCCGTTTCTATCTTGATCCGGAAAATATCTCTTTCGGAGAGTCTGAAATACTTGATAATATGTTAAAAGGCTTCAAACTCTACTGTCTGAACAGGCGGGAGATCGACCGGGCGCTTATTTTATTCGATATCGAAAAACCTGACAGGAATAAGATATGCAGAAGCTACAGAAAACTTGCATCAAAATTTCATCCTGACAGAAATGATGGTTCAGAGGAACGGATGAAGGAGATAAACAGTGCTTACTCACTATTGAAAGAGGTTTTTGTTATATAAGTAACTCATATTATAAAAAAAACCGGGTGAATAACCCGGCTGCAAAAAGTAAATCATGATTTCGATAGAGTAAATATAAATACAGTCAATTCCTGTTAAAATAGAAAATATTCATCGAGAGCGGCCAGCCTGATACTGTGAATTACTTTCTCATTACAGTTTATAAGGCGAAGGGTTCTCCCGCCCATAGAAAGTCGGGAACGGAACCTTATGAGAATAGAAATAAATAGTGAATCGAGAGCCTCTACTCTGCCCATATCCAGAGAAATATTGTTTTCATTATAATCTGCCAGAGAAAGAAACTTCTCATCGAGCAGACGCAAATTATTAGAAAGGAGATCTTCCTCCACTACATAAACAATATCATCCTGCGCATAAATTTGAGATTCCATTCACATCCCGCTAATATTATCCATATATAACCAAAATTGGACAATATAGTAGCATTAGATATTTGCCTGGCAAGACAACTACTGATCGATCAGAAAATGACCATAAAAAATGTTGGATAATGAAAAAAAAATGAATTTTATCTCCTTAACTCAATAATAGTCACTTCAGGAGGAGCGAGAAACCTCACCGGCGGTCCCCATGTACCTGTGCCGCGGCTTACATACAGTCTGCTTCCACCGCCGAGATCATAATCCCCGCTTATGTATGGAAAAGAGAGCTTTACAAGTAATGTAAAGGGGAATATCTGGCCTCCATGAGTATGCCCTGAAAGCTGAAGGTCAAATAGTCCTATTGACTGTTTATTAACTTTGGGCTGATGTTTGAGAAGTATTGTAAAAAGCCCATTATTCGATATTGAAAGAAGGGCCTCCTCATCAGCGACATATTGAATACCAAACCTTCTCGCCGAGAGATCATCCACTCCAACGAGATTAATCCCCGCGACAGTAACAGAACTGTTGCGGATCATGGTAAATCCAGACATTTCTATAAATTTTATACTCTCCTCGATGCCGGAAATAAACTCGTGATTCCCGGTAATGGCAAACTTCCCCATCGGAGCTTTGATACTTCTCATAATCTCCGCGACGTCATAACTGTTCCGTATAGACCTGTCGAGGAAATCCCCTGTTGACACAATCAGGTCCGGTTTCTCTTTCTCGGCTATCCTTTTGATACATTCAGCATAATCAACACTTATAATCGGGCTGAAGTGAATATCGCTGACCTGCATAATTTTAAGGCTCTCCATGCCCGAAGGGAGTTTCTCTGTTTTAATAGCAAGATGCTCAGTACGGATCGAACCGGCAGCATAGAATCCATATCCCAGCAGTGATATACTTATAATCATTGTTCCCGCAAGAATTTCACGTGCCATGTAACCCGGAGGAATAAATCCCGATTTTTCAGCAATAAAAAGAAGTATATCAGCAGTCCCATTAATCACAAGGAAGAGGAAGAGAAAAGCAAGCCAGCCGTACCCTGTAAAACCTGTAATTGCAGCCCAGAATGGTATCCCTTTATAGCTGAAAAACATTGTCGCAACAGGTGTTAATATGATCGTGGTAAGTAAAAGCCTCAGAAATAAAGAGGGGAGAGATCTCCCTGTGAGAATATTCCTGTGCTTCTTTATGAAATAGTAGTTCAGAAGGCTGTATATAATTATAACAACTGAAATGAATATAAAAAAAATATGAGAATTCCTCATTGTACCTCGTTAAATCAGATCCATGTAGTAAAGATATTACTGTTCGAAATCAATTTTAAAGAGTCTCCCACCTGCAAAATAGAAGAGCATTTCTCCATCAACAAGAAAGCGGTCGCAATATTTCAGTATTCTATATGAATTCTGCTCTCCAAACCTTGTGTCTATCTCAACAGCATAGAGAGAGCCGTCATCGAAACGCGCAATAAACGCATCCTCCCTATTAGGGTAGAATTCAAAAGCTGTTATTCTCTTTCCTGTTGAATATACAGGTTTCTTATTCATTGTATTAATAAAGAATGGGAGTTGTTCCTTCTTCCCAAGCCATTTTACGAATATAATATTTTTTTCATTTGAAAGCAGGACCTTTTCCCTGAGTTTTCTGTTTGAACCCAGTTTAAATTTTTTCACCTCGCTTCCGGCCCACTGAGGCAAAAAACTTTTTGGAGGTTTCTTCGCCAGATTAAAAAGTTCAACTACATCACTGTAATCATCGTTAAGTTCTCTCTTCCGTTTTTTGGCTTTCGGATCATTTTTATCAGCAGGAAGGTATTTCGTGATCTGTTCGGATTTAAGATTCTGCGGGACAAGAAGCGGGAAGCAGACTTCAACCTTCTGTTCATACACCCTGATCCATTTTTCCCAAAGTCTGTATCCCTCCTTTGTAACCTTCACATGATAACTCCCCGGTTTGATATTCTGCACCAGGAGGTTCTTTTCAAACATCCCTGAGGTCTTTTTTAACTTCCCGTTGAGATATACCGAGGCATCTGCTTCCTGATTATGAAAATATATCCCCCCTGTCTTCACGAGCCTGAAATCACTGCTCACCCTGTAACCGAAGGAATATAAAAGAATTACAGGTATAACTATAAGGAAAACAAGAAAGAGGCCGGTTATATACATCCACTGCTTTTTAACTGTCATATTATCTCCATCACTCACTGCTTCCACGGTGTTTGGGCGTTACCCAGAATCCCATGTATTTCCCGAACATCAGCCTTGTCTGTGCGTCAATGGCGGGTATTGCCCCGAAAATAGTAATTGTAAACGGCACGAGGAGCCATTGAATTATATGATAAAACTTTTTCGGTGGCCTCCCGTCTTCCGGAACACTCGGCATAAGGCTAACCGCAACCATTGACGAGAGTACAAGATTGCACATCGTAATCATCATAATGTCACGTGTAATATAAGGGAGGCTGAAACTGAGCATGGTGGTGTTAAATTCCCTCCCTCCAAGCATTATCGGCATCCAGCCAAGCACAAAGATAAGGATTGGGTTAGTCGCCAGTGACCAGTACCCGTCCAGGTTTACAAGAAATATCTTAAATTTTTTCCACCTGCCGATCGCTTTATTTTTGGAAAAATTAAACATTATATAGGAGAAGTTCTCCACTCCGTAAGACCAGCGCTGCTGTTGTTTATAGATATTCTTCATTGTCTGCCAGAATGTGGGAGCGAGATTCGCGTCCATAGAAACAGGGTAAGACATCGGTGTAACAATATAGTCCGCGTTATACTTCATATAGCAGTTCCAGAAAATCCTTGAATCCTCACTCACCATATTGCTCTGCCAGTAACCAACCTGGTAAAGCGTACTGAACGGCACCGAGTGTGAGCTGAACGTGGCAAGCCTTTTCTGCCTCTCCTGCTGAACCATCTGCCAGAATGTGCCCGAGTAAGCCACAACCCTTGACACGGCAGGAGCCTCGAATATATTATTGTTAAAAACAGGTACCGGCTGAAACGATGTTTTATACGGATTCTCACTGGCAAGGAACATCCATGTGAGACAGGCAAAATACTGCTCGTAAACAATTGTATCAATATCAAAGGCTGAGACAAGAACATCCTCGTATGGAATTTTGTTTTTATCAAGGATCTCGATACGTGCCTGATCTGCCGCAAACGCGATATTCGACCCCTTCCCCGCGAGTTCCCCTTCTATTCCGTCAGGATGAACCGTTACAACAAAATGCCCGAATTTCTTCCCGTATTTCTTTTTCATACGTTTAGCAATTTCAAAAGGTTCTTTCCCCGCGCGTTCCTCACCAGCAAGAACAATAATGAATTTTTTGTGATTGTATCTGGAGTCAAGAAGCGAAAGAAGGGTCTTTTCAACAATTTCCTCCCCCTCCTTATAAAAAGGAAGCATTATCATATGATAAATATGGTCATATTTAAAATGAACAAGCTTCTCCACCCAGTCTGTTTTCATATGATCAATTATACGTTTCCAGTTCTCTTTCAGGTGTAGTGAAAGGTAGGCCGTTTTCAGGAGCCAGAAAACGTCAAAGGCTATAATAAAAATTGCCGCATACACGGGAATAAGCCACGACGCGACAAAAGCCCCAAGGATTGTCCCCCATGATAATGCCCCTGGAAGGATCTCCCAAAACCTGTACCTTATATAGTCACGGCCGGAGAGCTCATCCCCCCTGCCGATGCGCCATTTTTCATAAATATATTCTTCAGACACTGGCTTTTACCATTCGTATATACAATTTTGATCCTCCTGTAAACTAAACAAACTAAAAAAACATTTCTCTTTTTCTGTCAAGAAATTGAAAAATTATAATTTCATTTCTAAATAAAATGACTTCCCG
>CAZVFJ010000005.1:15476-30844 GCA_964625825.1 uncultured Leptospirales bacterium
CCCGACATTGAATAACTAAAACATTAACAATCTGTACTTAAAATTACCCCACGGGAACTGACCATCATTTATACCCGGTTTTGACAAGTACCGCGCATAATTCCGGGTCTCTCTCTTTTGAATATTCGAGTATATCAACAGGTTCTTCGGTATAGACCTTTTCAATGGAACTGGATCTTTTCCTGTATGTTCTTGTCGCTGCCTGCCTTACATTATAATAATCAAGTTTTTCACTTAAAGTCTTCTCAACCAGTTTATCACCCCTGACCATGACGAAAAGTTTTTCAACCGGACGGCATCCGAGATTCAGTAATACTTTAACCTGTTCAAGATTTCCGTACTGCGCGTAATAATAAAGAGGGGTATGTTTTTCATTATCTACAATGTTAAGATGCGCGCCATTCCGTACGAGCAGCCTGATTATTTTTCCATCCTTTGTATCCCTGACATAAAATAACGGAGTTCTGCCGTCACTGTCAGCCAAATCAGGATCCGCCCCTTTTTTTAAAAGCAGAGAAATGGAACCAATCGCTGAATAACCTGTATTGCAGGCATATTGAAGCAACGGTTTTCCTCCGATTATGTAGTCCGGTGACACCCCGCGTTTAATAATCACTTCAAGGGCCTCTGCTTTATTAAGCGTAACAGCCTTATGCAGTACTGAATCCGCTATAATATTTTTTTCCGCGAAAATATTATTCCATTCTAAAAGGATACCGGTTATTTCAGGATTATCGGCAAGAACCGCCTTATCATAAGCAGTCCAGCCGAGATTGTCTTTCGCAAGAATATCAGCACCTTTTTCAAGCAGTATCATCACAGAATCCCTGCTGCCCTTTCTAACTGCTTCCATCAGAAGTGTTTCTCCAGGAGAATTCCTGATATTTATATCCTGTAATTCTGATATTTTTTTCCTGAAAGTTTCAGGATCTCCAATATGCCCTGAAACATTTTCAAAATCATCAGAACATCCTGTAACAACAGTAATAATAAGTATGATGAAAATTAATTTCTTCACATCAATCTCTCCATAAATAATATCATCCCCAGAGTTTAAGCGGAGGATAGTTTATAAGGGCGTGCAAAATGTCGCTCCTTGTTATTATTCCAATCAGGTTTTTACTTTCACCAAGGATTGGCATAGTTCCGATATGTTCATTAAACATTACAAGCGCGATTCTCCTTATGTCAGTAATCCTGTCAGCAGTAATAACCTCCCTGACCATTACATCTGATACAGTTTTTTCGTTCTCATTGATTATTTTTCCCTCGCTGATAAGGAGATATTTCAGAAGGTCCCTGTCTGAAATAATACCGATGATTCTGCCGCTATCCGAAAGCACCGGCGCATGGAATATATTTTCGCGTTTAAAATAGTTCCACACTTCAGTTATTTTCATATCCGGCTTTAAAGTTTTTACCGGGGAGTTCATTATCTGGTATGCGTGAAAAAGTGGTTCAAATTCATTTTTTATATTAACCGCCTCCCTGTACGATTTTTCTGCGTAAGAGGGATGGCCGCCTCCCGCGGTATAGCTTCCACTACCGCCTTCGCCTGTTATTATTTTCCTCACCGGACTATTTTTGCTCACACCGGGAACCTCTTTCCTGTGCAGGAGTGCTTCAAGAGAAATATCATAGTGGTCACCGTTAAGTGTATGTATATAGAACATAGATTTCTCCTCGTTATAATACCAGTTTATATTTAAAAAACTGATTTTATCATACAGGAAAGTTCATGCGCAAGATACGGTTTATGCACTATGGCCCTGATCCCCAAACGCTCTGCAGCACGAAGTGAATCTGTATCAAGCATACCCGAGGCGAGAATAACCCTGACTTCTTTATTGATATTTTTCAGTTCCATAAATACTTCAAGCCCCGACTTTCCCGGCATGGAGAGATCAACAAGTACCGCAGCGATATAACCTGATTTCTCCCTGTATATATTAATACCCTCATTACCAGTTCCGGCAGTAAGGACATCATAACCGCACTCCTCTAGAAATCCCCTGGCGATATTCAGCATAACAGGTTCATCATCAATAACAAGTATTGTGCCGCTCCCCATTATTATATCCCCGGCTCTTCTTCTCTTCAGTTCAAAACCCTCAATATTACTATACGAAGGTATATATATAGAAAAAGACGTTCCTCTCCCCGGCTCAGAATATACATGTATTACCCCCCTGTGCTGATGGATGATATTATATGAAATGGCGAGCCCTAGCCCCGAACCTTCATTCTGCTTTTTCATTGAAAAAAACGGTTCAAAAATTCTCTTAACAGTTTCATTATCCATTCCTACACCAGTATCAGATATTACAATCTTTACCCAGTTTCCACTATACGGTATCGTTTCAGGGTAGAGCTCCTTTATTATATAATCCGACTCTATCTCTGAAGCTCTTATTTTCAGGAGCCCCCCCTGTTTACTCCCTTCAGGCCGCATAATTGTCATAGCATGCGAAGAGTTGATGCAGATGTTCAGAAGCACCTGTTCAATCTGTACCATGTCCCCCATAATTATAAAGGGCTCCTTCGGGGGTATAAAATCTATCTCAACAGTTTTCGGAAGACTGCTTCTGCATATCTCAATAACATGATTAATTGAATCATTTATATCTATTGGTGAAAGTAAAATCTCATGCTTTCTCGACAGGGCAAGGAGCTGCTTTATCAATTCAGATGAGCGGAGCGATGATTCCATCCCAAGTTTAAGATACTTTGTAATTCTCTCACTCTTTGAAAGATTCTCATCCTTCAGAAGTCTTGTGAGGAGGTCAAAACTCCCGATAATCCCCCCGAGAATATTATTAAAATCATGGGCAATCCCGCCAACCAGGGTGCCGATTGCTTCCATCTTCTGCGCATGGGCAAGCTGCTCCTGCATGTGCCTGTTATCCTCCGCGGCTTTTACCTTTTCACTTATATCTCTTGTGATACCAATAATCCCGATAACCTCGCCAATGGTGTTTCGCAGGAAAGAGACTGTTATTTCAACAGGTATAACAGTTCCATTCTTATGATAATGCTCAAGCTGCACATTTACATACCTGCCGGAGTTCGATTTCCCATGTTCAAGCTCTTCACTGTATATACGGCTAACCTTAACAAAAGATTCAGGTGTATTCCATTTTTCAAACGGAAGGGCCATTGCTTCGTCCACTGTATAACCGAAAATTCTTTTCACAGAGGGACTGATAAACGTGAACTTAAGGTTCAGGTCAGCGGTCCAGATCATGTCAGTAACATTATCCGCCATAAGTCTGTATTTTGCTTCATTTGCTGCAAGCCTGCTATTTATATTCTGCAGTTCAATAGTTCTTTCTGCAACAATTTCCTCAAGCCTGTCCCTGTTGGCGCAGAGTTCCTCCTCCGACTGATTTCTGATAATAATTTCATCATTAAGCCTCAGGTTAATCTCATCAACCTCACTCTTGGCTTCAGCAAGACGTTCCTTCTCATCTTCAAGTTTAAGCCTCTCACCTTCCATCGCCTTTTTATAACGCTCCCTCATCAGCTCATAACTATATGTAAAAAGAATTATAAGCAGGAGTGTCGAAAGATGCCTGGAAACAAACAGTGGATCATAAGTATACCCGTAATATGAAAGCGCCGGAAAAATAAACTGGATTGCAGCCAGCAGGGAAATTGAAAGAGTCCAGAGTAATCCCTCTCCCCTCCCGAGAAGGTAAAAGGCGAATGGGGGGAGTATCAGAATCCAGATACTGGCATAACCTTTAATAGCTCCCCTGTTGACCCAGTACAGGATGAGTATGGACAGCATTGCCAGAACAATCCTGTAAAGAATTTTCGCCCGCCCCGATCTCCTCATAATAAAAATCAGGGGGATAAACATTGCCGCAACGGAATAATTAACGACAGCCAGCAGATAAAGTTCTCTTCTGATAAGCTGGGCACCGAAAATAATCAGAGTAAGAGACAGAAGTATAAGAAATGTCGCGAAGAGTCTACGCCTCCCTGAATCTTCAATATCGGAAGTATAATCATTGTTTATTGATTCGGTAATTCTATCTATAATTTTTATCAGCATGGATGGCATCTCATTAATATATATAAAATCAGTCTATTCAGCAATTATTATTACTCCCGCAATGAGAACAATCAGAAATTAAAACCACCAGCCTGATTATTAGGTTACAAAATAGTACAATCTATTTTCAGGTAGCATAATTCCCGGAGATTTCTTATGGAAATATTTTCAGTAAAAAAGGTTGAATTTCAGGACATCAAAAATAATCTGTCAAGAAATTCAAGAATATAATAAAACCATATTACAAATGAAGAGAAATTATGCCTGTAATAGAAAAATCAACATACAAAGCCCCGCTTTTCCTGGGGAATAACCATGTCCAGACAGTACTGCCGACGCTTTTCAGAAAAGTAAAGGGAGTCACATACACAAGAGAAAGAGTTGATACCCCTGATGGCGACTTCATTGACATCGATATTTCGCCTGTCGGTTCAGGCAGGGCCATAATACTCTCACACGGCCTTGAAGGTGATTCAGGGCGTCACTACATGAAAGGGATGGTACGAGCGTTCAACCGCAGGGGATGGGATGCTATCGCTTTTAATTTCAGGGGATGCAGCGGCGAGCCGAACCATAAAGCCGCAACATACCACAGCGGTAAAACAGAGGATCTCCATACTGTAATTGAACACCTGCTTAAAACACGGAATTATAAATCTTTATCGCTTGCCGGATTCAGCCTGGGAGCAAACCTCACATTAAAATATGCCGGGGAGAAAGGAAACAACATTCTGCCCCAGATAAAAAGCGCTATCGGAATATCCGCTCCATGTGATCTGGTATCATCTTCAATTGAACTTCACAAAAACAAAAACCTTCTCTACTCAAAAAGGTTTCTCGTGTCTCTGTTAGAGAAAATGAAGGCGAAAGAGGAGCTTTTTCCTTCGGGGATAATCCGTGACTATGCATCAGTTAAGACACTGAAAGATTTTGATGATTCGTTTACTGCACCACTTAATGGATTCAGGGACGCGATGGATTACTGGGAGAGATGCAGTTCACGGAAGTATATCGCGGGCACTGTTATTCCTACACTGATACTTAACGCGAAGGATGACCCGATTCTCGGGCCCGAATGCTTCCCGTACGATGAGGCAATGGCAAACAAAAATCTGTTCCTTGAAGTACCGGAAAACGGAGGTCACATGGGATTCATTACATTCGGTAAAAACGGGGAGTTCTGGCACGAGACAAGGACAGCTGAGTTCGCAGAAAAATTTTTATAAATTCAATTATCTGATCTTCTTCAGCAGGTGCTCAAGCCCGTTAATCTTAATCTCGTAAAGAGTTCCCAGAAGCATCCCCAGTTCACCATCAGGGAGCCCCTGGTTGTAGAACCATTCCACATAACTTACAGGCAGGTCACAAAGAATAGTTCCCTTGTATCTGCCGAACGGCATCTCCATAGTCACAAGCTCATGGAGTATTTTTGGGTTAAAAAGATTCGATGCTGATTCTTCCATAATTATAGCCTGTTATTAAACTGCGGGTGCTCTAACACCTTCCGCTCAATCTCTGATTGTTCATCTTCACTGCAATTTCTGCTGTACTTTGAACTGCTTCTTTCAAATCTGCCGAGCCACTCCCCGTCAAGGAGTTCAATCCACTCCGGGCAGCATTCAGGACAGGAGAAAGCTGCCGTAGTTTCAGATTTTGGCCCGGTACCAGCCCCTCTCCCCACATAAAATCCCGCCGCGAGAAGTGAGCTCCTCACCTGCGTTGAAGACGAATATGTGAAAAGCCTTGCCGCCCGGCCTCCGCATTTTTGAAACAGACGCCTGAACATCGAATAACTCCAGAGAGGCGTATCAGTATGAAGTGAAAAGGGATCATAAAAGATGCAGTGCGGTTCATCCGCGGAGGCGCTGGTATTATAAAAATCGCCCTCATACAAAATCCACTCAACGGGATAACGGGAGGATGCCCATCTTCCCTGATTCAAAATTGAAGCCGGTGCAGGATGTTTCACATGAGGAAAGAGTGAAGGATTTTTGACGGCGAGTCTCAGCGAATCGAGATCATTTTCAAAGCTGATAATTTTAATCGGAACACGAGTCGCATCACCAGTATATAATTTCTCATACTCGGTAATTGCCGCCATGGCATTTGTTCCCGCGCCGAGACCGACATCCCAGATAATAAAATTTTCTTCATTGTGCAACGGAAGGGTATCTTTCATGTTCAGCTGATCAACATACAATCGCTTTGCTTCAATTAAAGGGTCTGTCACGGAGTGCATCACTTCACCTGAACTCACATGCCGTATACTATGGAATCCCCCTTCCTGCTTTATGACCTCGTAATTTCCGAGAGACATTGTGTCCTTTCTCTTTTTTACTCTTGTAGGTACGGGAGGATAATTTTCATCCCCCCTGACAAGGACATCCCTCTGCTCAAGGTAGTAGGAATAAAAATCACCGGCAATAATATGGCCGCGCATCGTATTCATAAGATTTCTGTAAAAAGTCAGGTTATGGATACCAACGAGATTGGCTCCGTAATACTCCCCTGTCTTTATTAGGTGGTGGAGATATCCCCTGGTGTATCTTCTGCAAGCCGGGCATGTACATTTCTCATCAAGCGGCCTGTCGGAAAATTTATACACTCCGCGCCGCAACTCCACAACTCCCAGTGAGGTATATGCAACTCCCTGCTGCGCGTGAGATGTAGGCAGGATGCAGTCAAACATATCGACTCCGCGGTGTACACCCTCAAGGAGATCAATCGGGGTACCGACACCCATGAGATAACGGGAATAATCACGCGGCAGGAGAGATGCTGTAAATTCAGTCATGTCATTACGTTCATCCCCTGTTTCTCCAACAGCGAGCCCTCCGATTGCAAAGCCGTCAAACGGGAGAGAGGTGATCTGCAACGCGCTCCTTTTGCGTAGTTCAGGATAGCATGCCCCCTGCACAATCCCGAAGATAGACTGCAGTGAATCGCCCCGGGCAGTAAGACTCCGCTCCGCCCATTTTGCCGTAATCTCAACTGAATCGATACATATATCTTTATCTGATGTTGACGGAATACACTGGTCCATCGCCATCATGATATCGCTTCCGATAATTTTCTGCGTCTCAATACTTGTTTCAGGACTGAGGAGGATTGTCCTGCCGTCATGGTAACTTCTGAATGCAGCTCCCTTTTCTGAAATCTTTACAGCATTGGGGAGAGAGAATATCTGGAATCCCCCTGAATCCGTAAGGACAGACCTCTTCCAGTTCATAAAAGAGTGTATCCCTCCGAACCTGCGGAATACCTCCCCGCCCGGCCTGATCAGAAGGTGATATGTATTCGCAAGAAGCACCGGGAAACCAAGTTCATCAACAGCAGACATATCCTGTGTCCTTACGACAGCCCTCGTCGCCACAGGCATAAATACCGGTGTTTCAACCTCATTATGAAGCGTGGTGAACCTGCATGCGCGCGCTTTTGTATTGGAGCATTCAGCTTCAAACAAAAAATTAAGCCTTTTATTCATGTCTGAATACATATTACCTTTGCAAAAAATAGAATATTTCACACCAGGAATAGGCCGGTATAAAGCCATTCCACACATATTGATTCTTTACGTCAAGCCGCTAATCACTTAATCACCTTAGTTCATACTCCCATGTATTCAAAGCTTCATTTTCTTTTCTTGACAAAAAACAGTTGTTTACGGTTTATTATTTTAAAAATTAGACAAGTAATTATTCCTTACCTTATTCAAAATAAAAATAATTTATTATCCCTGCAGCTATTGACTTCGGGAATTCTAATATTTTTTTTCACCAGAATATATATTGGAATTATTACTGAAATTGGATATAATTTTTAATATCCCTAATGATTTTAAATGGAGAGAGAACCAAGTGACAAAGCTCGAAAACTGTTTAAAATGTCCCCACCATGTCAGTTATAAATTCGGATTTGTAATATGCAACTACTGGAAACAGAATCAGCAGCATGTAACAACTCAGGGTGACGGAGGGGCAACTTACGTAGTGGGATGTTCCATGAAATCCGAAAGGAGAAAAGTCAGTTAAAAATTAACGAAGCTGACTGAAAATTCCTCCCCCCCGCCATCTGTCATCATTCCGATTTTGCGTCTTCCAGGCTTACAACAGAATACCGGTCTCTCATTCAGTTTATTAAATGAAGAGAGACCGGTATTCTGTTGTAAGCTGCATAATAAAAACCTGCTTTATACTTTTTCCATATTCATATTTTATAAATAATTCTAATTGACGGAATAATATTTATAGGTGTATATTTTTATTACAGCATAAAATACACCCCGGATTCAACCTTAATGTTTAATCTGAATCAGGCAGGATATAAATGGAAGAGCGTTATTCTGAGCAGATGAAAGTTCAGCTTCATGAGATCGGCCCCGAAGGGACAATAAAAATATCATCCATTTTCAATTATTTTCAAAGCATTGCCGGTTCACACTCCAGATCAATAGGATACGGCTCATTAGATATGCTTAAAGAGGGGCTTACATGGGTTATTTCACGAAACAGGATTCAGATAATATCACTTCCACGGTTATTCGAAGGCTTTAATATTACAACCTGGCGTTCCGGAGAATCCGGTAATTTCGCGATAAGGGAATATCTTATTACAGATAATAATAACAATATAATGATAAAAGGAACAAGTTCCTGGCTGATCATTAATTTTATTAAAGGCGAACACGTTAAACCTTCCGGCAGGTATCCCGGCTATCCGGTTTTTCCTGAGCGGGCTATTGATGACAGTTTTTCATCAATCCCTGTACTAAAATCCTGCGATTATTCAAAAGAGTTTACAGTAAGAAGGTGCGACCTTGATGCGAACAACCATGTTAATAATTCATTCTATATATCCTGGATGCTTGAAACAGGAGAGGATTTGCATGAGAAGTTAAAGCCTTCTGATATTTCTGTTAATTTCAAAGGCCAGGCGAAATATGGAGATATAGTAGTTTCGCAGGCCATGCTGGATAACACTATAGAGGGAAGACTGATCCATCGCCTTATCCTTAAAGATTCAGGAAAAGAGATTACAAAAGGTATAACTGACTGGAAATAATTCTTTTTTAAAGTTTTTCACATCAAAAATAATCTTCTTGCTTTCTGCAAGAGTAAATAATGATGGTATTAATTGCTGCTGTTTCAAACTTTCCGGAGGGGCTGTATGTTTGGTAGACTTTTACTCCCTGAAATAATAGAACTTATCAATAGCAAAGATTTCAGAACATTGAAAGAGATAATGAGCGAATGGCACCCTGCTGACCTTGCCGAGCTGATCTCTGATCTTCCGGAATCACATCAATTTGTTGTTTTCAGGTTTCTCCCGAAAAAACTTACAACACCTGTTTTTGAATATCTCTCTCTGGAATCACAGAAAAAAATACTCGAATCTATGGGCAATAAAGAGGTTGCGGCTATAATAAACGGCCTTTCCCCGGACGACCGTACATCCCTTTTCGAAGAACTTCCACACTCCGTTGTGAAAAACATGCTGGCACTTCTCACCAAAGATGAGAGAGAGATAGCAAAAACGCTTCTCGGGTATCCGGAAGACAGCGTCGGCCGTCTTATGACACCGGAATATATTTCCGTTAAAGAAGATATGACCATCGAGGAAGTACTCGACAAGATACGCAAGTACGGTTCAGATACTGAAACCCTTGATGTAATCTATGTAATTGATGAAGAAGGCCGGCTGATAGATGATATCACAATCAGGCAGATACTCCTGTCGCCTGCGGGTAAAAGCATTAACAAACTTATGGATTATAAATTCGCCTCCCTTAACGCAACAGACGACCAGGAGATTGCAGTTGAAAATTTCAGAAAATACGACTGTTACGCTCTCCCGGTTTTAGACAATGACGGCTGCCTTATAGGTATAGTTACAATAGATGATATTCTGGAAGTTGCTGAAGAAGAAACAACTGAAGATATTCACAAGATAGGCGGTATTGAAGCCCTGGATGATTCATACATGCAGACATCTGTATTTGACCTTATCAGGAAGAGAGCGATCTGGCTTGTAGTCCTTTTTTTCGGTGAGATGCTCACAGCATCCGCAATGGCTCACTTCCAAAACGATATATCGAAGGCCGTTGTGCTCACCCTTTTTGTCCCTCTTATCATCTCAAGCGGAGGTAACTCCGGGTCGCAGGCAACTTCACTGATAATCCGCGGACTTGCGCTGAAGGAGTTCGGATTTATGGACTGGTGGAAGATTATGAAAAGGGAACTCTTTTCCGGATTAATCCTGGGGCTTATACTTGGCCTCATCGGATTTATCAGGATATGGGTATGGCAGTCCTTAACAGGTATATATGGAGAATACTGGCTCAGTATCGCCGGAGTTGTGATGTTCTCGCTTGTCGGAGTTGTCATGTGGGGAACGCTTTCAGGTTCAATGCTCCCCCTTATTCTGAAAAGATTAAAGATCGACCCCGCAACAGCTTCCGCTCCATTTGTCGCCACCATTGTTGACGTGACAGGGTTGATCTTATATTTTACAATAGCGCAGATACTACTTGGCGGGAAGCTGCTTTAAGTGTTTTTATTCCCTCCAGAGTATCCTCTCTGCCAGATCTCTCACCTCTCTGTTCTTATCGTTTAAAGCAATCTCAATAGCCTTATCGGCTCTTACTCCTCCGATTGCAGCCAGAGTGTTGAGCGCTTCAATCCTTACGTCATGAAATTTATCACTCAGCGCCCTCTCCGCAATCTCAATTGACGCCTGTTCTTTGAATATTGCCATAGATTTAAGGGATTCAATCCTTACCCCCTTGAATTTATCTCTGCATCCCCTGTGAAGGAGAGGAAGGCCTTCGCGGATTCTTTCCAGGCCGATCATCCTTGCTGTTTTTTCACGTTCAGGCTCCCTGCCGTTTAAACCCGCAATAAGACTTCTAAATGCGGCGTCATTCAAAGCTTTTTTAACATAATCAACATCCATTGTGGAAAGGAAGGAACGTGCCACTGACTGTACATCCTCATTCCTGTCAGCAAGAAGCCCAATAAGATAATCAGCACTGTCATCACCGCCGATATCATAAAGTGCCCTTGCGGCTTTTATTCTCAGTTTATGATGTTTTTCATGAAGGAGGTCACCAAGATACTGCATAAGGTGTCTGCTCTTTGTGGCGGAAGCCGCCTTTATGGCAAATCTCTTCACAACCTCTTTTTTATCGCCAAGCCCTATTACTATGGCCTGGAGTATTTCAGTATCATCAGAAGCTCCCCCTTCTGCAATAATTTTCATAAGCTCAACTCTATTGCTGACAGAACCTTCACCCATTATATCCAGAAGACTCTCCGAAATTGACCGGTCTCCCAGTTCAGTAAATTTAAGCACCGCGAGAGTACGGACCCAGGGGTCAGGGTCATGAATCATCTTTTTCAGCCTGTTAATTACCTCACTGCTGAGTTCACGGTTATGGGCAAGAGCCACAAAGGCGCTATACCTTACCATCTCATTTTCATGATCAAGGCATTTAAGAAGTTCACTTATATTATTCTCTTTTTCTAATTTTTTAATATTCGGCAAACAGAATTTCATATAATCTCCTCCCTGAATCCTTTTAACATCTATATCCTCTTACACTATAATTCTTCATTTTTTTTGTTTTTATATATTAATTACTATAATATATAAAATAATATGTTTTCCGAAAAAAACGAGCTTAATAATACAGGGCAGTTGAAAAACAAAATAATAACAAATATCTGCCACGTTTTAATAATGCCATTCATTTTTATGAACGGCGTAAACTCTTTTCTATTTTTAACTTGACAATTAATGAATATAATTCTGTATTTTATATGCAATCTGTTGAATATATTCAATTCATTACCATCCTTTAAGATTAACTATAAATAAGAGGTTCTTCATGAAAACAAGGATCACTGAAACTTTTGGAATTAAATATCCCATTATACTTTCAGGTATGAGCTGGATCAGTATGCCTGAACTTGTTGCGGCAGTTTCAAATGCAGGTGGACTCGGAATACTTGCCACAGGCGTTATGAGCGCGGAGGAGACCCAGGCTGCTATTACAAAAACAAAATCCCTTACGAAAAAACCCTTTGCTGCGAATGTTACACTCTACTTCCCCGGAGCGGAAAGAAACGCGGAAATTATTATAAAAGAAAAAGTACCTGTAGTAAACTACGCCCTCGGTAAAGGAGACTGGATCTGTAAAGCTGTACATGAATACGGCGGGAAAGTTATAGCTACAGTTACCACACTGAAACACGCCCTTGCGGCTCAGAAAGACGGGGCTGACGCGATAATTGTTACAGGGCACGAAGCGGCAGGTCATGGCGGAGATGTTACATCCCTTGTCCTCATACCGAGTATTGCTGATGCAATTGACATCCCGATTATTGCTGCCGGAGGTTTTGCCGATGGAAGAGGACTCGCTTCAGCGCTTATTCTCGGAGCGGACGGCATCTCCATGGGGACAAGGTTCATGGACTCGGTTGAGAGCCCGGTGCATGAAAAACAGAAAGCTGTCGCGAACGAAACCGATGTATACAGAACAGTATATACTGACAAGGTTGACGGCATGAAAGCGCGTGTAATGAAGACAGAAGGAGCGATGAGGCTTATAAACAAGAGGCTCAATCCTTTCAGCGCTATGATAAGATCGAGAAAAATTGCTGCAATGCTCGGATTTCCCTGGATGAAGCTTGCCATAGGGATCATGTTTATGGGATATAAAAGATCAATGCAGATGGCGAGAATGGCTATCGGATTTGATGCTTTCCAGGCAGGGACAATGGAGGGCGACAACAGGAAGGGAGTTCTCCCGATTGGACAGGTTGCCGGTATAATACATGAAACTCTCACTGTAAAACAGATTCTCGAAAAAACAGTGAAAGAGGCAAAGAAATCCCAGGATGTACTTGCTGCAAAAATGAAATAATATTAAATTGCTTAAACATACTATCCCGCTGACAGGCGGGATATATAAAACTAAACTCACATTAAAAACCCAACTAAAGGAGGACTTATGGCTATAGTTGAATGGAAAAAGGATGAAACTGTTGCTATAATGATATTGAACAACGGTGAGAACAGGCACAATCCTGATTTTGCGAAAGCATTTCTCTCCACTTACAATGACATTCTCGCCGATAATGAAATTAAGGCAATAGTTCTTACATCAAGCGATCCTAAAAACTTCTGCCTTGGTGTTGATATCGGATGGATGATGAAAGCCCAGCAGGAGCAGGACTTCACCGGAATAAGCAAATGGCTTTACGATATGGGCGACGTATTTAAGGCGATGCTGATGTCCCCGGTTCCAACAATTGCAGCGATTAACGGCCACGCTTTCGGTAACGGCGCGATGCTTGCAGGCGCATGCGATTTCAGGTTCATGAGAGCTGACAGAGGATTCTTCTGTTTCCCGGAAGTTGACCTCGGAATACAGTTTGCTCCCTCCATGATCGAATGGATGAAGAAAGTAATACCATACCATCTCTTCCTCAGAATGAAATGGTCCGGAGAGAAGATGGGCGCCGCTGAACTTGAAAAGTATAATGTAATAATTAAAGCATGTGCTAACGCGGAGGAAACCGTTAAAGAGGCTATTGCTTATGGTAAAACATTCAACAAATCAAGAAAGACTCTTGCCGAGATGAAGAGAAGAACATTCAAGCATATCATTGACAAAATGGAAAATGAAGATCCTCAGTACTTTGATTATAAACCCGAACAGGTAAAAGAAGGGAAACCCCCGATTTTCATGTTTACACAGGGCTGATAAAGATATTATCTAAGATATAAAACCGCTTTTAAGAAGAGGTTTTATATCTTAATTCCTTTATCCCTGTATCACCTTTTTATTATATATTCTATAAATTTAATATTTTAGAAATTCAATAATTACTAATTCTCTTGAATTTCATGATATTTAGTGTTAAATCGTAATATTGTCGTTTAAAAGCAACAATATTGTACAAAAATTTGAGTGATTATTTAATAATTTCATAATCTCATTGACTTTCTAATAATATCATACTTTTATAATATCTATTATGGCTGACGAAATGAACTACAGGCTCGATTACTGGATTGAAAACAAATACAAACTCAATTCACAATACGAAAAAAGCCGCAACAAATTTGACAAAATTCTGGAATTAATGACAAAGAAGTTTGAAGGCCTCCTTGCCGGTAGCGGATGCAACGCGCAGATTAAAGGCAGGATCAAAAGCTTTGATGCTCTATACCGGAAACTCCTGCATAAAAGCCAGAAAGACACAATCGAAACCCCCTTCGAATTCATCACCGATATTGTAGGCATGAGGATTGTTGTCCCGTTTCTTGAAGATCTTAACAGTGTTGAGAGGCTTATAAGGGAGAACTTCGAAATTTCAGATACAAAATATAAATCGAGAGAGCTCTCTATCCGTGAATTCGGCTATGACTCAATACATCTTCTCATAAAACTGCCGGAAGAGATATCCAAAAAACTGAAACATACAGAGAACATGAAAATCGAGATACAGCTCCGCACTATTCTTCAGGATGCATGGGCTGAAGTTGAACATGAACTGATATACAAAACAAGCATAGACAAGGTTGAAGATACTATCCGGAGAAAGATGATTGCCGTAAACGCTACTCTTTCCCTGGGAGATACAATTTTTCAGGAGATCAGAGACTACCAGAGAAAAAGATATAAAGATATCCAGGAAAGGCACAAAAAACTAATGGATAAAGTCTCAACAATACCTGAAAAAATGGAGAAGCTTAAAGAGCATACCGAATCAATTCAAATTGAAAAAATACTCACACCGGCAGAAGAACCGAAGAGAAAGTTTCCCCCGGTTAATAATGATGCCGCCAAGGATAAGCACCAGCTGAATGATCTTCTGGTTGAGGCAATGAATGCTCACCTGGAGAACAGGCTTACTGACGCAATCACGCTTTATACGCAGCTTATACTGGTGTCTCCCAATCATTTTATATACAATCACAGGGGGCTGGTTTACTTTACACTTTCAGAGTATGGCAAGGCAATAAGTGATTTCACTAAAGCAATAGAGATTGAACCAAGAGACACAAGGGTGTACACAAACAGGGGTCTTGCTTTCAGGATGCTCAAAAAGTACGATGACTCACTCAGGGACTTCAATAAGTCACTTGAGCTTAATCCTCTCTGGCCTGACACTTTCTATGGACGGTCTCTCACCTACTACGATCTTGGTGATATTCAGAAAGCACTTGAAGACTGCGACAAAGCCATAAGTATAAAGCCGGACTTTAAGCAGGCGCAGAGATTCAAGCAGTTCATTTTAAATCA
>CAZVFJ010000005.1:30944-36248 GCA_964625825.1 uncultured Leptospirales bacterium
GTATAAAGCCGGACTTTAAGCAGGCGCAGAGATTCAAGCAGTTCATTTTAAATCAACAGATGAAATAATGAGCAAGTAGAAATTTACTGAGATAAGAAAAGGCATCCTGTTATCAGGAAGGAGACATGATGCCGATGTAATCAAAGGCTGTTTACACAAAAAATCCGACACACTCCTTTCTTGATATTATCCCTTTCACTTGCTTCATATATTGTAGTTCCGGGGCAGTCAGTAAAATTACATCCGATTACAATTAAAGTATTAATACTCTTTTTCCTCAAAAAACTGTCTAAATTTGTATTATAAAAAGCGCCCCTTCTTGGATTATACATTATCCATTCATTAGACCCAATCTTCTGAAATTTCTGTTCATAGTATTATTATACAAAAAATTCCATACTTGAATTCAGGTACATTAATAAAAATGAGAATTTACATAATCATTGACTTTTTATATAACTTAAAAATAATTATTTTTTATCCTCGCCGCCGAAAGCGGCAAGGTGATCTGGAATCCGTAATTTTACGGTAAAAAGTATACTCAGAAATTATTACTGAATTACAATATAAAGAAGGAAAAAATCATGAAATTCAGCAGATTACTAATTGCGTCACTTCTTATAATATTAACGCTTAGTATTTCAATCTTTTACAATCATGCGGAACCGGCGGATTCAGTATGCCTGGATGGTGGTGCAGGAATGGGTACATATGAAGCATGCTTAAACGAATGTCAGGCTTATGCTCCACTATTCAAAGAAGGTACTCTTCGGGTCAGATATGGTGCACCGGGTGGTTTTCAACCCGGAAAGTGTGAATGCTGCGGTGTTTATAGAGATCAGGAGTAAGCGGCTTAGATTAACCGCATACTCCTGATGAAAAACTTATAAACCTGCTGCAACAAAATTGCGGGAAGAGATTCACTTCTGTTATGTTAAAGTGTATGCAACTTTATTCCACCCGTATCTCAGCAGGCGAACTCAAACATCCCGTTTTTTATAACGTCTTTTCCCCTTGCGTTTACCGCGTGGAATGTTACCCTTCCCTTTGTCTTCGTTTTGTTGACAATAATGGTCACCCTCTCGCCGGGTATGACGGGATTGGCAAACCGTACCGAGATAGACTTCATCGGCTCCCGCCTCCCACGGAGCATCTCGTCTGAAAGACAGTTCCCGGTCATCGCGAGCAGGCACACCCCGTGCATGATTGTACCGGGCAGACCCGAAAGTTTAGCCAGTAATTTACTGGTATGTATAAAGTTGCCATCGCCCGATACCTCGGCGTATTTGATCTGCTGTCCCTGCTCAGTATCAAACGCTGCCCTGAGTATCTCCTCACCAGCAGTCTCATCGTGCGTGGAATGGGATGGCCTCATTGAGCCGGTCCCCCGGACAAGAAAGCCTGTCATTGCTTCTATTGCCGGTTTGCCGCCAACCGATCCTTTAATAGAAAATCTGATAATCTCCCCGGCCGACGTATCCGCGATATCGGCAATCGACATATCAATATCGCAGACATCTCCCACATGGAGGGGCCGTATCCAGCGCACTGACTGCTCACCATGCACAAGCCTGAGCAGGTTTATTTTCAGGTCCGGATGCGTCAGGAAATAGTGGCACATCGGGTATAGAATCCTTGAAAAGGCCATGGGCGGCACCGGTGCGTTCTCCCCGGTATACCTTCCGGGGTCGTCACGTGTAGCCTCCACGTAAGCTCTCACATCTTCACCCGTTATTGGCGCGAATGTTCTGTGAATGCTGTGCCCTTTCATGTCCCTGTTCATTCCCTTCGATAGCATATTTTTCAGCATCGTAGTAACCAGTTTCGTATTATTTGACATGGCTATGTTCCCTTAATAATATCTTCTCACCGATACGCTCTTTCAGTTGTCGCAGAACAGGCACCCGCTAATTACGCGCGCTATCCCAGCCGCCATGGATTCTAAGCTCATTAACAATCTCTTTTGCGCGTTCCCTGAGCGCCAGGATATCCACCTTGGCAACCCTGTTGAGCGGCATGGTCCCGGGCTCAAGAATAACCGCGTGGCTGGGGCGTGAATATGCCGATATATCATTACATGATTCGATCACCTCTTCAGGAGTGACAGTCTCTCCGGCCGCTGGCTCCACGAACACCATAATGGCCTCGGAAAAGATCTCGTGCTCAACTCCTACACATGCGATGAGAGAAGCCCTGTACCCCAGCTTTCTGGATATGTGATTGACGACATCATCGGGGAACACCTGGTAGCCCCTTGACTTAATCACCATCTTCTTTCTTCCTGAAAAATGCAGGCCGTCGTCATCATAGTATCCCATATCACCAGTGTAGCAAATACCGTCGGTTGATATTGCTTTGGCTGTATTCTCCGGGTCGTTGAGGTAACCGAGGAATACCTGCGGGCCGGAAAAGCATATTTCGCCTATTTCCCCCTTCTGCTTAATATCACCGGCGCTTCCATCCTCTTTCATCACCTCCCGGATACTTATGGGCGTGATTGGCATATCGAATCCAATCCCCTTGGCGATGTCTTCAATGTCGGCGTCCACGTTGGTGTAGGTACAGAATCCCGCGGTTTCCGTCAGGCCAAGGCCGGTCCCCATGCGCGGTGCCATCTCCCTCATTTTGCGTAAAAATTCAATGGGGACAGCCTGGCCGCCGTAGAGAACAAAACGGATTGAAGAGATATCATAGGTCGGGTAATCCGGCAGCCTCCACTCCATGTTAAAGAGCGCCGGTATCTGGCCAAGCACGGTAACACGGTGCTCATGAATTGCTTTCATGCTCATCCCGGCGTCGAACACGTGGAGTAAAACGCTGGTCCCCCCGCCGTACATGACTGTCCCAAGCTGTTCGGTGGTACACCCTACATGCGACGGCGGCAGGTTCACCAGCATCCTGTCCTGCGGCCCCATATCGAATCCGACCGCAAGCCCGATGTTCTGGATCAGAATGTTTTCGTGGCAGATAAGCGCGGGCTTCGGGGAGCCCGTTGAACCCGTTGTGAAAATGATGAGGCATGCGTCGCGCTTGCCAACGTTCTTCCTCGCCTTTTTCACCGAACCCGTAATCAGACTTTTAATGAAAACCTTCTTTATATCCTTTGCGAATTCACCGATTCCCACTGCCCCGTCTATGATAAGGTCTTCCTCCTTCTGGAACTGGACCCAGTGTTTCACGTAAGGGGAGCTTTTCATTACTTCCGAGATCATCGGCCTGAAGTCGGCCAGAGCGGTTTTACCAAGAAAGAAATACGCGGACGGTTTAAGCCTGTCGAGGCAATACTGTATTTCGGATGTCTTAAGCCGGAGATCTAGCGGTGCGATGATTAATCCCAGCCGGTAGCACGCGTACATCAGGTAAATATGCTCCTTCAGGGCAGGAAGAGAAGTCGCGACAATATCGCCTTTTTTCAGGCCGATTGACAGGAGTTTAGCGGCAAAGGCGTTAATCGACCGGTTAAAATCTTTCCATGTTACCTTTTCCCCGGTATTGTGCTCAATGATCGCCAGGTCCTTCGGCCGCTCCTTCGAGTACGCTGCCGGATAATCGGCCATATTGTCATAAAGTTTTTCAAAACGTGCAAGGCATTCTTTGTTTCTCTTCTCGTCCATATAGCACCTCATCCATAAATTTAATAGAATATGCAATTAGCTGGTGTTTGCGATGTATCACCATGTATTCATTAAAATTACAGATAGAGAACCAAACTGTCGTCAGAGATTATAATGTTTGAACTTCCGGGTGTTCCGGAATTATAATTGTGGAATTATGGGGGATACAATCAGCCGCCTGATAGCATTTTATGCCGGTACCTCACAGGGGAGATCCCGGTTACCCTGAAGAACCAGCTGTAAAACGATGACTTATTGTTGAAGCCGGCAGCATAAGCGATGGATGTGATTGAGCGGGACGGTTCGGTCACGATCATTCCGGCCGCCTCATTGACACGGTATTCGTTGATATAGGTGTTGAAATTTTTGTTAAGCCTTTCATTAAGTATCTGTGAGAGCTGGTAGGGGGCTATCCCGATTTCATCGGAGAGACGCTGCAGGGAAAGGTCCTCATCGCAGAACATTTTTTCCCCGGTCATCAGCGACTCGAGCTTTGAAATTATTTCGTCAACTACGAGCCTGTCTATCCGGGACTTCGAGTAACGCATCTTCTTCGAGTCCTGCATCATAAGAGAAAAATAGTCAGAATAGCGCATCCTCATTAGAAAAACAAGATACACCATCGCGGTGGTTATGAGCGAAATAAAGATGATGGTCTTTTCGTATACCGAGTGGTCCAGCGAAAACTGGTGGTACATTATAAATCCGGCAATATAGATAATCACCACCAGAAAATTGATTGCGACTATAATCATTGAAAAATACGTCGGCTGGTTGAGCTTGAGGTGCCTGCTTCTGAACACGATCATGCCGTGTTTCCAGAACTTTATAATATAGGCGATAACTACCATGATAATAACGAGTATCATGACCGAATAGGCGGTGGTGAACACGTCATGAGCGCTGATGCCGATCGGGGCAGTGAGGAACTCCCTTTTCTCATCTGCGCTTTTTATATAAAACGGCACCAGCATTGCTGCAATCACCAGAGCTGGAATAAAATGCAGAGCATCACACGGCTTCAGAGAATATTCGTCACGGGTGATAAACTTTGAAAAAAAGTAAAGCAAGGGGCCTGTCGCGTAAATAAATGGGACATGAACGAGCCCGAAATGCGGGTAGCGCAGCAGGAGGCCGCTTATCATGAGACCATGATAGGTTTGCCAAACCGAAACTACCAGTAGAAAAAAAATGAGTATGTAGTGACCGGAGTTTTTGTTTCTGCTCGCGATATACCCCGTGCTTATCAGCACGGCATTAGCCCCGCCGAGAAATATTAAAAATAATATTATGCTCTTCGTTATAGATGGCATTCCGGTAATAATTCCGCCATGGTATTAATAATCGTTAAATTTCAACCTGACTTCTTTTTGCACATCACTCCACGTTCTGCGTCAGATTTTATGCGCTATATTACGAACAGAATTTATATATAAATTAAACTTATTTCCGTGCCATTTTCAACACTTTTTTAGCGTATGTTCAAATAATATTCAATATGAGAGCATTGAGCTCTTCAGAATGATTTGTATTATTACTTATTGGATACCGGAGAATGGAATATCTATAAAAATAAGAATTATGTATTCCCGCCACCCTCAACTACCTGAAATAACTTAAGGAAGAGATGTTGATATTTTTTGTTTTTTATATAATTATTACTATTCTTCAATTAAATATATTACCCGGA
>CAZVFJ010000006.1:0-16094 GCA_964625825.1 uncultured Leptospirales bacterium
TGTCATTGGCTGATATCGCGTTTATACTGTTTACATACCTGACGGGAAATGACGCACAGGCAGCGTTGTGGTGAAGAAACTCATAAAGACGTTTTGACCCCAGGGCAAAAGTATAAACCATTTTCCCCGGTTCATTTTTTTTCATCAGCCCTGTTATCTTTCCGGCTTCGTATAGATCCACATAGGCATCTGCCATCATCTCCGTGTGAACTCCAAGGTTTTTAAGATCAGAACTGGCAAGGAGTTTACCCACAGCGTTCGGGAGTGCGCCTATACCAAGCTGGAGGCACGAGCCATCTCTTATTTCGTTTACTAGATGGCCGGCTATTTTCTGGTCTATATCGGAAGGGTCGGCCTCGTTAATGGTAAATGCCGGCATATTGCTGCTTTCAAAAATTTTATCCACGCGTGATATATGCACTGATTCATAATACCCACCGTAACAATATGGTATATTTTCATTTACCTCTACTATTATTTTTTTTGCTTTTTTCATAATTCCTTCAGTATCAGAATTGCAGAGACCGTAGTTGAAGAATCCTTTCGAGTCCATAGGCGCTGTTCTTATCATCAGGTAATCAGTGTCGAGGAACCTGTCAAACAGGAAAGGGCGTTCACTGTATAAGTTGGGTATGAAATCGCAGAAACCAGCCTCGTAAATTTTTCTGTCACCGGCAGTGAGGTGAAAGTTGTGAAAGTTAAATGATTTTCCCTGCGGATCTGTCCTGTACAATTCTGTTATTCCAGGGAAGGAACCTATTCTTATTTTTACATTATTCAGTTCTCCGGCACGTGCCGCGATTGCTTTATCCAGTTCAACGGGCGCGCATGACATCCCTACGTAATCAATTGTTTCTCCAGGCAGGATTTCAGATGCTACCTGTTCCGCGTTTCTAAGTTTATTCCTGTATTCTTCCATTAATCTCATGTAAATATTCCGCTGTTATGTGATTTATATTAGTAGCAAACTAAATATTTAATTATTATATTTATACATATTGGTAAAAAAATCACTAACTGATATTTTAAAACAGCATTTGTCAAACAGAATAACATTTCTGTTTTCAGTAATAGAATGTCTGTTTTCTGAAGGAGGGAGGTCTTAGGATATCCGGGATGTGTCACAATTGTGATTTTATTTATCAGAAATTTTTATAAGTTTCAGAATATTCCTGAAAAACATTTTTTCTTTCTGCTCATTAGTCAGAGTTTCTAAATTTTGAATTGTTTCTACGTATTTTTTCTGGTCGCGCCACGGGCTGTCTGTCCCGAATACAAAGAAGTCTTCATTCTGCCTGTAAAGTTTTTGGGCTATTTCGCTCTCCATCATCATTTCCAGCACAAAAGCAATATCAAAATAGCATCTTTTATCGCTCAGGAGGTCCATTACTTTCTGCCACTCATACATCCCCCCTGCGTGAGCCAGAATTATTTTCGACCCCGGGAAAGACTTCAGCAGGTTGGCAAAACGTTCGACTGAGGTGTAGTCGCAATCCGGAAGACTCGGGTCGAAGCCTGAATGAAAATGAAGCACCAGGTCATTTTTAAGAACCTCTTCATAAACTCTGAAGGCCTCCACTGAATCAGCCGGGAAATTCTGGTAGCCGGGATGAAACTTAATACCATGGAGGCCATCAGCTTTTATCTGTTTTATTGTGTTTTTGTAGTCGGGATCAAACGGGTGGACGGAACCGAAAAAGATCGTACGCCTGGAGAGTGGAGCAATAGTCCTGATCCATTTTAAAATTCCATTCCCCTGTCCTAAATTTGTGGCAACAGGGAGGACTACCGAGTAATCTACACCCGCATCGTTCATTGAGTTTAAAAGGCCATTGAGTGTTCCGTCGGAATAGTATTCCACCCGGCCGTCGCCATTTTCGACGATAGTATTAATCGCTTTCCCTGCAACAGGATCGGGGAATATATGTGTATGCGCGTCGATAATCATAAGGTTTATCTTTTTATAGTTTTAATTCCCGGTATTCGTAGAAAATGGATAATAAAAAACATTACAATATTTCCTGAAAATCAAGGAATATTCTGTTTTTTTGCATTATGATAAAAGAAAAACTGAATAAATTTTATCAGATAACAGGGAGATGGATATGAAAATATCAGAACTGGTTAAAAAGCGCTATACAACAAAGGTTTTTGAACCGTCTTTCAGGCTCTCTTCAGAACAGATGGAAGAGATAAAAACATTGCTTCAATACTCTCCCTCTTCAACAAATTTACAGCCCTGGCATTTTGTCATTGCAGGGACGGATGAAGGGAAAGAGCGCATAGCTAAAGCTGCAACAGGCCGTTATGAGTACAATTCACAGAAGATAAAAAATGCTTCACATGTGATTGTTCTATGTTCCCGTTCTTATATTGATGATTCATATCTTCAGTCGCTTCTTGCCGCTGAAGAACGTGACGGGCGCTTTGTTGATACTGATGCAAAAAATGTACAGAACACGGGGCGCTTATACTATGTGAACATGCACAGTTCTGAATTAAAGGATCTTCAGCACTGGACAGATAAACAGGTTTATATCGCACTGGGGACGCTGCTTATTGGTGCGGAGATGCTTGGAATTGATGCCTGCCCAATGGAGGGATTTGATTCTGCTGTACTGAACCAGAATTTTAATCTTCGGGAAAAGGGTTATACCGCATCGGTTGTAATCGCACTGGGACGTCATGCTGAAACTGATTTTAATAAGAAACTACCGAAGTCGAGATGGCCGCAGGAGTATATCTTTACTGAACTCTAGGAGAAGAGGACATGACCTTCCTGGTTAAATCATCCCGAGATTTTTTTCTATCAGCATTTCGAATCTGTTCTTTTCCGAAAAAGCGAATGATGTATAGAGGCTGTACATTTTAATCTCTGAATAATCAAGATTGACTGATGAGGGATAAAAAGTATAGCCTTCTACGCTATCAATAAGTGATGCTATTTCGTTACTGACATTTTCGATCTCCCCGCGGCTGAATACCTCGGAGTAACCTCCGTCCGGGAGCGTGAACCTGTACCCGACTTCGCCATTATCAAGAAGGTGAAGGGAGAGGCAGAGCGGGAACATTTTTTCTTTAAAGAGTTTCAGCATCGCGTCGTTCTGGTAATCATATTCTTTAATAAAAGTCTTTCCCGGTGCATTGGTGTCTAATCTATAAACCTTTATCATGCCTCCGTTCCTTGCGAGTTCTGATTCAGGGTTGGAGGATATTACTTGCTGCACGGTACTTTCTGCATAGGAGATAAGGCTGGATAGATATGGAGTGAAATATTCATTTCTTTTCCTCAGAAAAATCAGAGCACCTCTCTCGTTCAGGATAAAAAAACGGGAATATTTTTTTCCTTCATCAAAGAATATTTTAACTGAATCATCAGAATCATAGGATAAAATCTTAGAAAGGTATTCCAGTTCAGGGATACTGTCATCGGCAAAGTTCCGGTTTTCGATGCCGCGGTTATATGATATTGAGTAAAGCATCTGCGTTTCAGAGTTATATTGCTTAACGGATACGGGGGATAAAATCCCCTGCCGTATGGTGTTTGAGAAAACCGCGAGCCTATTTCCGATTAGGGTGAAGAATCTCTGCTTAACGAAAGTTTTATTCATGGTGAAGAAGAGAAGCATATTCTTTAGAGTTGATTTCAGGGAATGAAATTCTTTTGAGTTGCTATAAGGCTCCGGTGCCGTGACATGTAGAGCGTTTATGGCATCCATTCCTGATATAAGTGAGCCGTTAATTATACGGGCGGCTATTGTCGCGAGATCAGTATCCCTGTTAAATTCTTCAAAACGTGTCTCGCCCCAGCTATTATGATAGAGGAAAATAAATTCATCAAGCCGTTTCGAGTACTTAGAAAAAGGATTTATGAGTATATAGCTCATTACAGGAAATGGGTCGCGCAGGAAAAAACTGTTTTGAAGGTTAAGACTTTTTATTGAAAAATGAGCAGAGAGCTCAGAGATCAGATCCCGTATATAATTTGTATCCATGTTGTAGAATCCCTGTTCGATATCAAGCCTTGAATAATCTTTAAGATAGAGGCCGTTAAGGCTTATCCATACAAGGAGTGAGATAAGGTGGGGATTTTTTCTGATAAGTATTTTTTCTGCCTTCCCCTCGCTTATAATTCTTTTGCTAAGATACCAGGACTCGTTTCCTTTAATATCCCTTATATAATCAAGGGAAAGAAGTTTTTCCGGGGGATATTTTTTGAAGTTCAGGGTGTTGTCGATCTTATTATTTTCAGGGCTGAAATGAGAATATATTTTCCTGTTTATTGCGAGGAGTGATTCCCTGTTAATTGAGCCTGTGTCAGTTTCATTTCCGAGGGCGCTAAGAATATTTTTATATCCCCTCAGTATGACCTTCTTCGTATTGTTCATCATTTTATTTGTGGAGTCAATATCCCAGTTTTCAAAACCATCTACACGTTCTATTATATCACTGTCCCATCCCCATTTTTTTGTGTAATCGAACATTACTTCCCGGAAGTTGTCAGAAGCCTGCTTCCTGTCGTTATATGAAAGCTGTGGATTTACCTTGAGATAGAAAGATGTTTTTATTATGTTGAGGGCTGTCATGTCATCAACATTCCGTTGATAGTAGCTATACACGTTATCGAACATAATGCAATAGGCATCAACACTGAACCTGTCGGTTTTGCCATCGTGAACGTTTCTTTTGATCTCGTTGCTTATAAACGGATTCGTTTTATCGTCATTAATATAGCGTTCAAGAAGACCGAGTTTAATAATAGATTTGAAAGGATTGCCCAGTGATTTTATAATTTGAAAAAGGGCCGATATCAGGAAGTCTCCCTTATTCAGGGCGGAGATGTTGCCCAAGTCAACAAATTCGTTCGCATATGGGCTTTTTGAAACAACAGAAAGCCAGTGATCATATTCAGCGTCATCGCTGTCTGCGGGGATGGCCCACCAGAATGGCGTAATGTTGTTGATGATTATTGAGCTCCTGTAAAACTCCTCTTTCAACATCTGACCCATAGATGTCCCGGACATATCATACTCTTCATCTTTATCGAATACATTCAGTTTAATGCGGTCTATGTCATTCAGAAAAAAGTGGATCTCCTTTTTATAAGTCTGTATTGCCCATTTTTCAATTATAGAACATTTATGCCGCAGGAATGTTATTGATTCACTATCCATCTCGCTGAATTTCCCGCAGATCCAGAAGTCAAGGTCTGAATCCTGAGTGAAAGCGATTGTGCCGGCGCTTCCGATAAGGGCAATAAGGCGGATAAGAGGCTCCTGCTCTACGGCTTTTCTCGGGGAATATGACGGGTTTGTAACTCTTATTTGCGACAGGAGTGAAGACGGCACGGTGTAACCGGCAATTCCATACGGAGCTTTAATTTCTTTTACGTAGCCGGGAAATTCAGGCAGGTTGACGGTAAAGAGAAACGGGATGTAATTAAAAAAATTAACAAGTTCAGTGGAACCGAGTGATGTGTGGAGGGATGTGATCTTCGCATTGTTATATGAGAGAAACTTTGCTCTCCGCCACTTTATCTGTTCAATGACCTGATCATTTGAATAATCGTTCATTATCCTCTCTCCGCTGGTATATTAGAAGGCCGTGAGTAGATTATGTTTTGCTTACTTCATTCTGACTGTTTAGTGAATATTTCCCGGAGGGATTCCGGTCATAAATATTCGATACATATTCTTTGTATGTCTTAATCAGATCCAGAGAAACCGGTCTTTTCATAGTCTCTCCCCGGCTGTTTTTAATAATTTTCATTTTCGGGTTCAGGGGATAGAGACGATTCATCTCTTCAACAATCCCGATATCCCCTGTACTGATCCTTACGAGGTCACCGGGAAGCATAAACGGTTGCCCCCGGTTAATTATAAACCCGAGCGCCCTGATAAACTCTCTTAGGTCGCTGGCGATAAATGCGTATTTTGTTTTATATGGTGTATAAATCATGTTTACCATGTACCGCATGGCGCCAGTGGGAGTCATACCGGTGTTCCCGGGTTTTGGAAGAGTCAGCCTGACAAATATATCGACAAGCCCCAGCATTCTCACCTCTTTAGGGATATTGTTCTGGTACTGGTCAAGATCAAATCCATAGGGATATCCGTCCCCGTCAGCACGTTCATGGTGGAGAAGAATAATTCTTTTTTCAATGTCATGAAGGTGTGGATTCTTCTCCACAAATTTGTATCCAATATGTGTGTGGCTTTTGATAATATCGAAATCACTGTCGTTCAATTGGGCCTTGTGAAGTATATCCTTTGAAACCGAGGAGAAGCCTATGTCATGAATAAAGCCCCCTACGCCCATAGCGGAACTGATCTCAGATTTGAAATCGAGCCTTGAGCCGAGTATGGATGCGAGAATTGCCACGTTCATGGAGTGGTGATAGTAATAGTCATCCATATCTTTTAGTTTTAACATCATATCAAAAACGCCGTCACTTTTTTTATCTATATCAGTGATTATTTCATCTACAAGGGCCCTGGATTTGTTAATAGCTGCTTTCCCTATTGAATCACCGGGCGAATTAATAAAGCTGTATCGTATTTCATCCAGGAGATTTTTGGTGTGCGCGTATGCGTCAGACCTCAGGTTTTCGGAAAGTATTGGTTTATTAACAGGTTCATTGTCGGTATTACTGCTGATTTTTGACGCATCAAAGTATAGAAATGTTATACCGGATGCTGAAAGATGATTCAATACAGCCTGGGATACAGGTGTATGCGCCTCCAAAATCAGATTGTTTTCACTGTCGTAAACATTCATGGAAAACCTGTGTCCGGGTTTAAGTACTTTTACTTCTATCCGGTTCTCTTTTAATTTATCATTGTCTGTTGAATTCATCTAGCGGGACTCTATCTACTATAGATTTTTTTATAAATGATGTTTATCTAACATCTTTATGTCAAGAATGTTAATAGTGAATATTTTATTCGTATAAATAAAATTTTTTGCATTAATCATTATCTACCGAAGGTAATGGTGTTATTTAATACTTTTTATCGGCTTTATTGCACTATTTCTGTAATTGAATTGATCGGGATTTCTATTCAAGAGATAAAGAAATGGGACTATTCAGCATATGCCGGGGGATAGAAATCCCTGTACAGGAGGGCTCTTTCTACAGGAATATTGTTAATAATTTTTTTCCTGTAAACATAGATTGTACAGCCCTGTTTTATCCGTCTTTCTGAATTTTCTTCAAAGGGGAGGGTTACTGATTCTTCATCGGTATAAAGCTCAAAGGTGGATGCAATCTCATGGTCCGATTTTATTGTTATAAGAAGGGAGTTCCCGTTCATCGATGTGTTTATAAAAATTGAATGAGAATAGGGATTCTTCATCCTGAGATCTTTTTTCCCGTATTTTATAGTCGCGTCCAGACCGAGTGGCACATATGTTACGGGGTGGGCATGCCTGTGCCTCTCAATTATTGTGCATCCGGCAAGGAGGAGGGCGTTAAAGAGAGTGGATGAAACCTGGCATATTCCGCCGCCGGCTTCGTAAGCAGCCCTGTCCTGGTACAATACTCTCGCAGTAAGATAACCATTTGTCGCTGAACCTTCACCGATAGTTTTATTGAAAGAGAATACTTCGCCGGGAAGGATTTCCACACCATTGAGTTTGGATGAAGCAATCATGATATTTGTCTTCACAGACTGATCCTGAGAAGCAACTGAGGAGGAATATGAGGATATCACGATATTCCCTGAACTTTCGGCATTAATATTGATTGCACTGATTATCAGGATAATAAGCGCGGTAAAAAATTTATTCAAATTTAAATTCATCCATCCTGTTTTTCTTTTTTATTGAACATTCGGCTCTGCCCACTGTAGACTAATCCCTTCTCTCCGTCAACCCGAACTGCAATACCGCTTGTGAGAATTTCGGTGGCTTTTGCTGCTCCTGTAATAACAGGGATGTCGAGGGCTTTGGCAACAATTGCGGCAGGTGAATCTCCGCCCTCCTCTTCAGTTATAACCGCCGTGGCATTTTTGATCAGGTGGAGTATCTGCTCTGACGATTTTTCTATTACCAGAATCTCACCACCTTTGAAATCATCAATAGTAGACTTGTTCTCGGCTATAACGCATAACACGCCAGTTGCAGAGAGACCGTTCAGGCTTGTCCCGCCCGTCAGAATATCTCCTACAATATGTATTTTTATCATATTGGTTGTTCCGCTTATTCCGACAGGCATACCCCCTGTGATAATAACAAGGTCGCCGTTTCTTATAAGGCCTGTAAACGCCGCGTTATCGACAGAGTTCTGGAAAATTTCATCCGTTGTTTCAACCTCACTGGCAAGCACGGGTATAACTCCCCATGAAAGGGCAAGCTGGTTATATACTTTAACGAGAGGTGTAGAGGCAATGATCGGGCATTTTGGCCTGTAGCGTGATACCATTCTGGATGTATGCCCCGATTTAGTAATAGTAATAATTGCAGCTGCGTTGAGTGAATGTGCTGCGGAGCAGGTTGAGTAGCTGATAGCGTCAGTAACGTTTTTTGAAATATTTATATGCGTGTTTTCGAATAACTTAACGTAATCAATTTCGGTTTCGGTTTTCTCCGCGATTTTTGCCATCGTCGCGACAGTCAGTTCGGCAAATTTTCCTATTGATGTTTCACCGGAGAGCATGATCGCGCTTGTGCCGTCGTAGATCGCGTTTGCGACATCGGTTATCTCCGCCCGCGTAGGGCGGGGATTTCGTATCATCGAGTCGAGCATCTGTGTCGCTGTGATTACAGGTTTACCGGTGTTACGGGTTTTGTTGATTATCATTTTCTGGAGGTGCGGAATCTCCTCAAACGGGATCTCAACACCCATATCCCCCCTTGCAACCATTATGCCGTCGCTTACCCGTATAATTTCATCGATATTTTTCACTCCGTCCCGGTTTTCAATTTTGGAAATGATCTTCATGAATGTTCCGTTGTTCTCGGATAAAAAGTTTCTGATAACTTTAACGTCTTCCGAACTTCGCACAAATGAGAGCGCTACATAGTCAAAATCGTTCTGTATCCCGAACAGGAGATCCTTCTTGTCGTTGTCACTCATGAAGGGAAGTTTCACTGTTACACCGGGGACATTAATACCCTTACGGTTTCCAAGCTCGCCTCCGTTGATTACCTCGCAAACTATATCAGTTGATGTTACCTCCGTGACACGGAGTTCTATAAGCCCGTCAGCAATGAGAATCCTGTCCCCCCTGCTGACATCATTGACAAGCCCCTTGTATGATATTGAAACCCTTTTTTCGTCCCCTTCGATCTCTTCAGTCGTGAGAGTGAATTTATCCCCTTCTTTCAGGATTGCTTCCCCTGTTTTAAAAGTCCTGAGCCGAATCTCCGGGCCTTTTGTGTCGAGCAGAAGGGCTGCCGGCCTATCCAGTTCGGCACGAATTTTTTTGAAGCATTTAACTCTCTCCAGATGCTCTTCATGCGTCCCGTGAGAAAAGTTCAGGCGCGCAACATCCATCCCCGTAAGAAAAATTTTTCTGAGCACATCCGGATCATCTGTGGCGGGCCCCAGTGTGCAGATAATTTTTGTCTTTCTCATAACTCCTCCTATTTAAGGCCGTCGATGATTAGATCCTTACTGTATGTAATAATTGCATCATATGTTATCTCTTTTTTTGCCCCCGCAGGAAGGTTTATTAAATATTTTCTGATTCCCTGCTGGTATTCGGTTGTCTTTTTTGTTTCTTCATCGGCAATAAACTGCATTGAAAGATTTTTAATCTCAACTTCAATATCCTTACTGTTACTTACGGGGAAATTATCAAGCACGGTAATCTCGCGCTGTTCCTTTGAGCTGTTTTCTACAGTGATTTTGTAGTTATAAACGATTTTTGTATTTCCTCCGAAAACTCCCGATGTATCGTTATATTTTTTAACAAGTTCCTTCTTCGTTACCATATCCGGGGTTATGCCAAGTACCAGCGTCTGCTCTTTATCTACAGGAGTGTCGGGTATCTCTACTTTCCCTATGAATTCATTTTCAAGAAATACCTGTGCGTCTCCGCCAAGCCATGGGAGTTCAGTCTGGTTGGATGTTTTTGCCATAAGAAAAATTTTCTCTGAAGATGCCGGGACTGTCTGGAAATAGTATTTAAGTCCCTTCGAAGTTTTAAGAGTGTATGATTTAATCAGTTTTTTCTGGTACTTTTCTGAAGACTGAATAGTCTGTTTTATCGGGAATGCAATTTCAAAATTGAACCCTGAGGTTTTTACACTTGATTCAGGTATAGGAACGGCACCCTTTTTCTCTTTTATTTCAGCCTCTTCAGTTATATATTTTCCTTTTGCCATTTCTGCTTTTCTGGAGGATCTGAAGTAATCACCTTCATCTTCTGCGTATGGTTTACGGGAATTGAGGTACCATGGGGGGAGATAGGGGAGGGCTATATTCGTAAGGGGCTCACCCGTGGAAAGGGTTAAGGATATCCCGTCCCAGTCCTCCCCGGTCTTCTGGTATATGTTTGAGTAAAGGATAACTTCAATATTATCATTAGCTTTACTTGCCCTGAAGTCATACATCATCTGCCAGTAAGTATTAGGTATCATGTATGTTAAGCTGAAATCTGTTTCCTCTTCTGATGTTGAATATATATTCAGGAGGAGCCTTTTTTCAGTATTTATTCCGGATGTGTCCGAGCTAAGATAGTTTTGCTGTTGGGCGTACTGGTCAGTGACATCCCCGTACTGCTGTATTTGTGTCTGGGAAACATTTTTCTCAACAGCCCTGTTAAGTTTCTGATAACTTGAGTAGTATGAACTCCCGGCAATCCGGGCCAGCTCGAATTCCCACTTCTGTATCTCTTTGGCGAGTTTTCTCCTTTTCATCTGGATATTTCTTGAAGAGGCCTGTATTTCTTTTTTCTTTTTTGAGGTATAGTCTAAGGTATTACCCCAGAGATCTGTTTGAGGTATTCGTGTCTGAAGATCTTTTGATGCTGTCTGCTTTGTAAATTCATTGATAGAGTTGATAAAATCATCCTGCCCCTTCAGGTTTATAAGGTCGTCGGCGAGGTCGGCATCAGTATCGCGGAGTTCTTCCAGCTTTTTCTCAATTTCTGTAATATTTTTTCTTCTTTTTTCAAGGAGAGCCTGCCGGGATATTTCCATTGAAACGATTTTGCCGTTGAATTTCCCTGGAAGGCTCCCTCTGACTGACCAGTCATACAAATTATCCGGGAGACCCTCAACGAGGATGGTATTAAGGCCCTTTTCGAGTTTTAGCCTGGCAACTCTTGTAATCTCTGCCCTGTTGGTAAAAAGTTTAACGGCTATTATTTTGCTATTGGCGGCAATGGGTAGATTAGCAGAGCTCCCCCATGAAACAGATACAGAAATGAGCAGAATAGTCAGTATCCCGCATCTTCTCTTCATAAAATTCCTCCGTGATTTCACTTTGAATATTAATATAACGTCTGTAGAAGAAGAATTCATATTATTTTTATATTAAAGAGTCAAATACTTTGTTCGTAATAAACTGATTTGAAGTTTATTAAATATTTAAAGTTGAAAAATAATAAAATTCTGAGTTTTCAGATAAATATATTATATTTTTTACCATACAGAGCGGAGCCTTTGTTTACAAATGTTTTTTGCTTTTATAATGAAGACTTCATGAGGGAAAAAAGTCTTGACGTCGAACGACATGTTTTTTGTCATTAATTTTATAATGACTTTGAAAATTTATGAATTTTATTAGAAAGAGTAAATCTTTTAAGTGGAGATAAAGATGACCGTGAAATCGTTAAAAGAGGCAAGAAGGGAACAAATTTTAAAATCTGCTGAGAAAGTCTTCTCTGAAAAGGGTTTCCAGAACTCAACTATATCTGACGTTGCAAAAGAGACAGGCGTATCAGACACTACTATTTATGAATATTTTTCATCTAAAGAAGATCTTCTCTTCTCCATACCAAGAGACGGAATTGAACTGAGCAAGCAGATGCTTGATTCTCATTTAAGTTACATAAATGGTGCAACCAATAAACTCAGGGGTATGATTTATCATCTCTGCAAATTCTATCAGGATAATCCTTATTTTGCTTCGATCTCGCTTATGACCCTTAAGACAAACATTAAGTTCATGGAAACAGATATCTATAAAGATCTTATAGAATACTACAGGATTATGATAAATGTTATTAAAGAGGGGATGGAGATAGGTGAGTTAAAAAATGATCTTGATCCCTATTTTGTAAGATCTGTACTTATAGGGAGTGTTGAATTTATAGTAATCAGGTGGCTGATGTACGGGTGCCCCAAGGATAAAACCCAGCCAGTGCAGAATGTAGACCCCCTCTTTAAACTTGTTATGAGCGGAGCTAAAAAAGACAAGAGAATGAAAAATTTTAATTTTAAGATCAAGATTGAACCTGAAGATGAACCGGAAGGGGAAGAGTAGAAATAGTGATAAAAAAACCCGCTTATAATGCGGGTTTTTTTATCACTATTCCACCATCATGCAGAGGCATTAGATCCAGTTATATTTCTTTGCCTGAAATGTCAGTTCATCCCTGAATTGAGGATGGGCGATTGAGATAATTTTTTTTGTTCTTGTGCTGATAGAATCTAAAGCAATATTAACAACTCCGAATTCCGTTACGATATACTCCTGCTCATTCCTTGAAGTTGTTACAATTGAACCCTCGGGAAGGGTCGGGAGAATTTTTGATTTAAGATTACCCTCTTTATCTGTATATGTTGACCCGAGCGCGAGGATTCTTTTTCCCCCTTTCGACATCTTGGCCCCCTGGTTGAAGTTTACCTGTCCGCCCGTGCCGCTGTACTGTTTTGTCCCTATCGATTCAGACGCGGCCTGTCCCGTAAGATCAATCATCAGGGTGTTGTTTATTGATATGAGTTTATCGTTTTTGGCGATATTCATCGGCTGATTTACCCAGTGCACTTCCTTGAATTCAAAGAGTTCATTTCTGTTAAGATCTTCATAGAACTGTTTTGTCCCCACAGCAAAAGCTGTTACAATTTTTCCGGGATAGAAGTTTTTCTTTGAACAGGTAAGAACACCTGCTTTTACAAGTTCTGTCACGGATGGAGTTACAACTTCAGAGTGCATCCCAAGATCTTTCTTCCCGTACAGCATGTGCCCTATAGCATTACCAAGCCCGCCGAATCCGAGCTGTATTGTGGCGCCGTCCGGGATCATTTCCACTATGTATTCAGCAAGCTTGTTTTCTACATCAGTAATCGGAATCTCCGGCAGTTCAAATAGCGAGCTGTCATTTTCAATAATATAATCGATCTCGGAGATATGCACCTTGAAATCGTCGCCGCAACACCATGGCAGGTTCCTGTTAATTTCACAGAATACAGTTTCAGCAGGCTGGAGCCCTTCTTTTTTCGGGAGAAACGAACCGAAACATGATTTGTTTACATAGCCGTCCCTGTCGGGAGGAGTTGCCGAAAAAGCTATTCTGTTCGGTTTTGCTTTCAGGGCTACTTCGCCGAGATCTGAAAAGCTGTGAGGTTTATATGAGCCGACTCCCCACTCCATGCATATTCTTTCAAGGGGGCCGACAAACATTGTTTCAATATTAAAGCTTCCTTTGGTTTCAGGCTTCATATAATCATAAAGTGCCATAGCAAAACCCTGTAGAATTGTCACGTTGTGAAGTTCACCGGCCCTTGCGCCAAGGGCTGTCGAGAAAGCTTTAGGGATGTTTACTCCGCCACCAGTAAAGACTACATCGTTTGATTTTATAAATTTTGCCGCTTCTTCAGCAGAAATAAGTTTTGCTTTGTAGTCATCTTTCCAGGAAGCGGGGTTTAATGTTCTGTTTCTAGGTTGTGCTCCGCTATTCATATAATTATTTCTCCGGAATTATTGTATAGATCTTATATAATGTTTAAAAAAATTAAGAAAAACCTATATTGAGTTGTAAAAAGTATGCAAAACTATAGTAAATGTTAAAATAATGTCAATTATAAAATAGTGGAAGTAATAAATTTGGTAATTTTTTACAATGAACATAAATTAATTAAAGAATTTTGCGACATTCAGTATGATTTTATTCTTGTTTTTGGTATAGACATTAGGAAAATTTTTATTGTTTAAATTGGTTAAGTTAAAGTAAATATGTTAGAATTTTCATATAATTAAAGTTTAAAGGTAAGAGTTTTGATAATAGATTCCCATACACATATTTTCCCGAAAGTGGTAATTAAAGAAAGGGGACAATTTTTTTCTGACCCATCATTCAGTCTCCTCTATTCATCTGAAAAGAGCAGGCTTGCCGGAGTGGATGATCTGCTTAATTATATCAGTGAAAATGGGCTCCATGGCGCTGTTGCGATGAGTTTTCCATGGCGTGATTCAGATTTTTGCCGCGTCCACAATGAATATATGGAGTCATCAGCTTCGGATGCCCCGGGAAAGGTTTTCCCATTCGGGATGGTTCCGTACGGTGATGTTAAATCTGTGCGGAAAATTGCAGGTGAAATTAAAAGTGCAGGCCTATATGGCATAGGGGAGCTTGCCTTTTATGAAACCGGGCTGGATGAGGGGAGCGAAAAGTTTCTGCGTGAAGTTTTTGAAGCTGCGGTTGACCTCTCTCTCCCTGTATGTCTCCACCTCAATGAGCCCGTGGGCCATATATACCCCGGGAAGTATGAGCCCTCTCTGGCTGCTGTTTACAGGCTTCTTACTGAGTACAGGGCATGCCGGGTAATCCTCTCTCACTGGGGCGGAGGGATGTTTTTTTATGAGCTGATGCCCGAGGTAAGGGAGTCTCTCAGCAACGTTTGGTACGATACAGCTGCAACTCCGTATATTTACAGTCCTGATGTGTACAGGGTCGCGCTTGGGATAGTCCCTCCTGAAAAGATCCTTTTTGGCAGCGATTATCCTCTCCTCGGGATTAAGAGGTATATGAATAATATAAATGATTATTCAGGAGAGGATAAAAATATCAGATTAATTATGGGGGAGAATACTGCATCTCTTCTCGGGGTATAGTCTGAGGTTTTCAGTGCCAGATGATTGACGTTGCCTTGAAAATCAGAAAAACCTTTTTTCCCGGTATTATCTGCATTTTTTTAGCACTGGATTCGGTAATTTGAATATTAATAATTTTTCCTGAGGCTTCAGCCTCAATTCTTATACGCCCTGTTTTCTCTTCAACAGTCATTAGTTTTATAGTGGCCTGAAGTCTGTTCACTGCTGAAATATCTTTTATGTTTTTGTCAGAAATAATAATCTCGTGGGGCTGGAGTATCCCAATTGCATCAGGCTCAGGAGGCCGGGTGGCATAAACAGGCGCGCCTTCGGGGAGTCTGTATAACCATAACTTTTTCCCGGTCTGCTCCCATGGCCCGGGGAGTATATTAATATTGCCTGAACCGGTGATTCTTCCATCATGAAGTTTCCAGACTGTATCAGTAACATTACTTAGCCAGGATATATCATGACTTGAGATGATGAGTGTGGTAGAATACAGTTTCCTCATCATTTTTACGGCTTCACTTATTGCGTATGAACTTTCAGTGTCAACGTTGGCAACGGGCTCATCAAGCAGAAGCGCATCGGGCTTCAATATTATTCGTGACGCAAGCGCGACTCGCTGGGCCTCTCCGCCTGAAAGCTCATACCATTTTCGATGTATGAACTTTGCCGGGTCAAGGTTTACAATTTCAAGAGCTTCGATAACCCTGTCCCTCATATTTTTTTTATCTTTGCGGACTTTAAGTCCATAACAGACATTGTCATAAACAGAGCGTTTAAGGAGGTATGGGTCCTGCTGCAACATTGTTACTGAAGTCTTTCTCCGGCCTGATGGATTGAAACTAATATAACCGTGATCAGGTGGTTCGAGCATGGCCAGGATGCGCATCAATGTGCTCTTACCGCTTCCATTGGGTCCTGCTAGTCCAATTGCATCCCCACGTCCAATTTTTAGTTCAGGGATGCGTAGTATAAACTGATTATAGCCGTGTTTTATATCGCAAAGCTCATAGAGCGGAGTGTCTTTCATGATTATGCCCTTTTTTTAAAGAATAAAAGTACCCAGTTAACAAAAAATCCGATACAGAGGAGGACTATCCCCAGG
>CAZVFJ010000006.1:16104-36100 GCA_964625825.1 uncultured Leptospirales bacterium
TACCCATAGCGAACTGCCCTTTTCCTGTTTCCAGGGCGATTGCGGTAGTTATGGTCCTGGTGTGCCATTTTATGTTGCCGCCGATCATCATCGAAACACCGACCTCTGAAATTGCCCTGCTATAGGCGTTTATTGCAGCTGCCATTATGGCAAACCTTGCTTCATAAAGGCTGCTTAAAATTATCATATTCCCTGTGGCGCCAAGGGTAATAAGGGTGTTCTTCAGCCGTTCATCAAGGCTTTCAATAGCTGTCGCGCTGAGGGAGATCACTATCGGGAGGATGAGAATTACCTGGCCTGCTATAATTCCTGAAATTTCAAAAAGGAGATTAAAATCACCCAGTGGCCCTTTTCTTGTAATGAACGCGTAAACCAGAAGGCCAACAACAACAGTGGGGAGGGCAAGAAGCGTGTCAACAACTGCGCGGATCTGTTTCTTCCCTGTAAAATCATAATAACCGAGAACAAATCCTGCGGGTAGCCCAATCGCAAGGCTTATACAGATTGACATAGATGAGGCTCTCAGTGTTGTGAAAATCGCGCTGTATGTTTCTTCATCCCCGGCAAAGAGAAGTGAAAATGCGTTTAAAAAGCCCTCAATAAGGTATTCCATTACCCCATCTTCTCCTGTAAATAGATATAAACATCAGGGCTGTCCTGTTAAAGACAGCCCCGGTAAAAAATATAATTAAAAATAAAACTTTAAGTTTATCAGTAAATTATTTTTTTGCGTTTGCAGTAAAAAGGGATTTATTCATCAGTTTGAAATTATTAATCATCTTCTGGGTTTTTTTGGAAGCCATCCATTTAATATACTGTTTTGCGAGATCATTTTTTACTTTTGGGCATTTTGCAGGGTTTACCTCAATTGCGCTATATTGGTTAAAGAGGTCTTTATCTTTTTCAACTAATATAACAAGAGGTGGATTTCCTTTCATATTTGCTTCATATTTAATATAGGTTCCCCTGTCTGTGATTGTATAAGCGTCTCTTTCTGCTGCAATATTAATTGTCTGGAGCATCCCCTGACCGGTCTGAATATACCACTCCTCTTTATCCGGAATACCGACTTTTGAATCTTTCCAGAGTTTCAGTTCGAGCTGGTGTGTGCCTGATTTGTCACCGCGGCTTGCGAATTTAGCCTTTTTTTGGCTCATAATCTGCATAGCTTTTTTAACGCTTTTATTTTTTAATCCTGCCGGGTCGCTTTTCGGGCCAATTATTATAAAGTCATTATACATCAATTCTTTTCTGTTACGGCCATAGCCGTCTTTCACAAATTGTTTTTCTGCATCAGGTGCATGTACAAGAAGAACGTCAACATCACAGTTCTTACCCATTTCAAGGGCCTTCCCTGTGCCTACTGCAACCCATTTCAACTCAATGCCTGTATCTTTTTTTAATTCAGGAGCCAGTACATCAAGAAGCCCGGTATTGTCTGTACTTGTAGTTGTTGACATCATTAGTACTTTACTACTCTCTTCAGCACTAAGTTTTGAAAAAGAAACAACCGAGATTGAAAGAAGGAATAACAGAGTTAATGATAAACAGGCAGATAAACGGTACTTTTTCATTGTAGACCTCTCTTTATTTTATAAATGATTCTTTAATATGAATAATATTATAAGGGAATCACAATTATTTTATCATTGTCAGAAAATTTGTGAACTGCCTGAATAATATCCTGAAAGAATATTGTGATTAATCTCTCCGGGAGTATCTGATAAAGAAGCAGAACAAGATTTTCCAGTATGATGTAAATAGTAACTACCCATTAATTATTTTTATTGAAATATTTATTGAAGGTCAAGATTAATCAGAAATTTAATGTAAAAAAACGTAATAATTTGTAATAGTTTGTGTCTATGTTTTTCTATATCAAAAATATGTTTAATATCAGTATTTATTTCTTAAGTTATTACTTGTAAAATGCCGCCGAAGGGGGTAGTAGGAATTATTACTGATTTTAATCCGGATAATATATGTTTTAAAATAAATTCATTTTAATATTCCGGAATGTAACATGCCATAAATATTCTCATTCTGGAAATTTTTTACATTCCGGTTATAATTGTTGTTATCTGTTATGGATAAAAGTCCCGCAACCTTTCAGATTGATGCTATACATTTCTTGACATTCTGATAATTATCAGGCAAAATTGGTATAGGATTTTCATGAGGAGGGTATCACGGATTTCTTTAAAAAATATAAATCAGGATATGAAAAAATGAGCAATCTTACAGCAACAATTAAAACATCGAAGGGTGATATAAAACTTACACTCTTTGACGATAAAGCCCCTGTTACAGTGGCAAATTTTGTAAACCTTGCGAAGCGGGGATTTTATGACGGACTTAAGTTCCACAGAGTCATAGCTGATTTTATGATCCAGGGTGGATGCCCGAAGGGTAATGGAACAGGCGGTCCGGGGTACCGGTTTGAGGATGAATGCACTCCCCTTTTAAAACATGACAGGGCCGGCAAACTTTCTATGGCAAATGCAGGGCCTAATACAAACGGGAGCCAGTTTTTCATTACTCATGTTCCTACACCATGGCTTGACGGTAAACACACAATATTCGGAGCTGTTGCTGATGAAAGTGATCAGAAGGTTGTGGACAGCATCAGACAGGGTGATTCTATTGAATCGATAACAATAGGCGGAAACGCGGATGCTCTGCTTGAAGGGCTTTCAGAAAGATTAGCGGAGTGGAATAAGGTTCTGGGGTAAATATTTTCACCACCCGCTGCGCTGGAGTCACAGAGAACAATAAGGAATTGTCCTTTCTTGGATTTATTTGTTAAAATGACTCTGTGTACTCCGTGTCTCCGTGGTGATTTTTTTAGCTGTGTAAATCCAGGGGTCAGGTGGGTGTGAAATGAAAAAATGCGGGATTATTGGCCTTTCTTGGATTTATTTGTTAAAATAACTCTGTGTACTCCGTGTCTCCGTGGTGATTTTTTTTATTTTTTTTTCAGCTGTGTAAATCCAGGGGCCAGGTGGGTGTGAAATGAAAAAATGCGGGATAATCGGTGGTATAGGGCCTGAGGCTACTGTTGAATATTACAGGGGGATTGTTGACGGCTACAGGGAAAGGATAACTGATGGCAGCTATCCTGAGATTATTATTCACAGCGTGAATATGATCCGCATGATCGGATTTATTCAGGCAGGTGATCACTCCTCCCTTATTAAATATCTCGCATCAGCAGTAAACTCTTTGAAAAATGCCGGAGCTGATTTTGCTGTCCTCTCATCCAATACTCCACACATCGTATTTGATGAACTTGAAAAAGCTGTGGCGCTTCCTATGATAAGCATTGTTCGTGAGGCCATGAAAGAGGCCGAAAATAACGGACTGAAAAGGTGCGGGCTCCTTGGGACTGCATTTACAATGAAGAACGATTTTTACAGAAGAGTTTTTGCTGAAAAAGGAATATCTGTTTCAATCCCTGACCAGGAATCACTGGAAGTTATTCACAGTATTATATTTAATGAACTGGTTTTTGGTAAAATTACTGATGAATCCAGAATGAAGTTTCTTGATATAATAGATCAGATGAAAAGGGATGAGCATATAGATTCCCTGATCCTCGGGTGTACAGAAATTCCACTTATACTAAAGGATAAAGAAAGTAATTCCGCAGGGATCCCGTTTCTTAATACTACAGGAATTCATGTGAAAAGTATAGTCGCGGAGATTACAGGCTGATTAACATATCAATGGCGCCGGCTTAATTTTTTTATCCCGTATATTCAGCAACGAGGAGAGCAAAGTCATCTTCCATAACTGTAGAGCTGTTATTATTAAATATTTCATCATAGATTCTGTTACAGAGAGATAATGGTGAACTGTCAGAATGTTTTTTCAGCATCGCGATAAATCCATCCTCCCCTATCATCTCTCCTGAAGTGGTCCTCGCTTCAATAACTCCATCGGTATAAAGAACGATCATATCTCCGGGATAAAGAGGGGTTTTAATCTCTTTATAAACTGATTCAGCCGCCTCAATAATAACCCGGCCTTCAGGCTTAATAATCTCAACTTCTCTGTTTTCCCGAAGTATTATCATAGGCGGGTGCCCGGCGCATGATGAGGTTACAACCCCGGTATTCAGATCTATACAGCACATAAAAGCTGATATAAAATTATCTCCAATCTTTCCTGACAGCAGCCGTTTCATCTCCGCAAATGCGGCGGCAGGTTTTTGTATGTATCGTCCCCATGAGTGAAGAGACATCTTCACCATTGAGGCTATCATTGCCGAAGATACACCATGACCGGAAACATCACAGATGAATAGCCCGATTTCATTCATCCCCTCCCTGTAGTGTATATCAATGAAATCTCCCCCCACCCCAAGTACAGGTTCATATTTATAGGCGATCTTCGTTTTTTTTATCACAGGGATGTTTGCGGGGAGTAGGGACATCTGAATTTTTCCGGCTAATTGCATGTCCTTTTCCAGTTCGGATTTTTGTTTTTCTATGACAGAGGTCCTCTCCTCAACCATCAGTTCCAGGTTTTCTTTTATGTCAGAGAGGTTCTGGAACATCACGGAGTTTGCCAGGGCTATGCCCGCATAAGTACTGATATTCTTCAAAAAGCGAAACTCGTTACCGTTCAGCTGTTTTTTATCAGTTTTTTCAGAGAGAAAGATAAGAGCTATAAGTACATTTTGATTAACGAGAGGCATAAGGTATTCACTTCTTTCGAACTCAGGGATTGATAGTATCCTGCTTAATTCCGGTTCTGTTTCGCTTTTTGTCTCCATGAGACTTTTCTGAAGATAGGTATCCTGATATTCGGTTAGACGTTTAATCTCTGAATCATTAAGATTAATGGTCTCTCCGTTTTGTTTGCTGAAATATCCTGCCTCTAATTCCCGCAGGTATAGAGATGCGTGACTGAGCTCAAGATTTTTTTTCAATATGAGTGTCACTTCATAAATCAAATCATCAAGATTTTTAAGAAATGTGAAGTCTCTTAAAAAATTTTTTTCTGTATTTTTAAGATTAAAATTTTTTCTGTTTATCAGCCTGTTTATTACCGGCTGTATCCGGTTGAAATAAAAATAATTTATGGTAAACCATAACAGAAAAATTAAAATAAGCATATGTGTATTAAGACTTGAAAAGATCTCCTTAATTTGTATAAAGATAAACAGGTTTGGTATTATAATCAATGAAGAGAGTATCAGCCAGAATAGCGAGTATTGTACAGCACTACTTATGTTTATTAACCTGTATCTTATAATTCCGTAAGTCATGATTCCAAGCGGTATAAATATTAAATTGCTGAGAGGATAAAAATTAATTCCGTTAATTGCGGGAATGTTAGTCAAGGTAAGAAGAACCGAAATGAAATAAGAAAATGCCATGTAGTTTATCTTAAGTCTCACTACCCTGTTTTTTTCAGTTTTTATTTTTTTTATAAACAGATAAAAAATATAGAGTGAGATTATAGTAGCATATAAACTGAATATTATAAAAGCCGGCCCGCCTTTTGCAATCATCCCCCATGGATAATAGTAAAAGTCGTAAAAGTATAAATCTGTCTGAACAAATATGGCAATTACAGTGCTGAATGTGAGAGAGCCATATAACAGAACCCTGTTTTTATATCCTGTGATTTTCTGAAAAAATAGGAGAGATACCACGGGAACATAGGCATAAAAAGTGTGGACAACCCGTTCAGCGCGCATGATTGTCGCGGTGTCACTCTCTATGTTATGCCATAGAAAAGCCCATGACAGCAACGTCCACCATATGCATGTCATTGAGAGCAATATATTCTCTTCGGTTAGATTTTTTCTTGTTATTGAAATAGCCGCGAGTATATATCCTGTTATCAGAGATAACAGAGGTGGTATAATATAAGGTGTATAATTTATCATTTTAATTATCTACAGGATAACCTTTTGGACTTTATTCATCGGTCTTTTTAAATCAAAATTTCTGCTTATATTAAATATAATACTTAGTTGCAAGATTCTGAAATTTTTGTATACATAATAATAATGGTAAGCCTGCGATTTTTTAAGAATTATATAATTAAAAAATAATTGGAATTGACTTTTAATGTGGGCGGGAAAATCAATATCTTCCAAAATAAATTTAATTATAATTCAGCGTGATCTGTTTTGAATTTAAAAATAAACAATTCATCAGGGAAAACTGCTTCAGGAACAATTTATACCCTTCTTTCGTTTATAATCTGGGGGATTCTTCCGGGATACTGGAAGCAGCTGCAAATTGTACCTCCAGAGGAGATCCTGTGTCACAGGATAGTATGGAGTTTTCTTGCGTCAGCCTTACTGGTTTTTTTTGCAGGAAAGAGAGAATTGTTCAGAAATATTCTTAAAAAACGTAAATTACGGTTTCTTGTATATATTACCTCTGCAACAATTGCGCTGAACTGGCTTACGTATGTTTATGCAATAAATACAGGTAAAATAGTAGAAGCCAGTCTCGGGTATTATATCAATCCTCTTATAAATGTATTTCTCGGTATGATTTTTCTTAAAGAGAGGCTCACTCCTCTGCAGAAAACAGCTCTTATCCTCGCGATATGCGGTGTGGGATACATCACTTTCAGCCAGGGAAGTATTCCATGGATAGCCCTTTCTCTTGCCTTCAGTTTTGGACTTTATGGGCTCTTCAAAAAGATTGGGAATCTGGATTCTGTTGCGTCACTTGCTGTTGAAACATTTTTTCTTTCATTTCTGGCGCTACCTGTCCTGTATTACAAGGGTTATAACGGTACAGGTGCAATAGGAAACGGACCACTACGGATTGATCTTTTTCTTGCAGGTTCAGGTATTATTTCGGCAGCTCCGCTTTATCTTTTCGCTTCTGGAGCTAAGCGGATACCTCTGTCAAGTGTCGGATTTATTCAGTATGTTTCTCCAACACTTTCACTTATTATTGGTGTTATCATATATGGAGAAGCTTTTACCGATGTTCACACGGTGAGTTTCGGTTTTATATGGGTAGCACTGATTATTTATACAGCTTCAGGATTTATTGAGACGAGACCTTCGGAGAAATATTAAGAGGTCTTAATTCTGTTCCTTCCCTCTTTTTTTGCGTTGTACATAGCTGTATCAGCTCTTATAAATATTTCATCAACATTCTGATCCTCTACTGCAGATTGAGAAACTCCCAGGCTTATTGTTATTTTTATTTCATGCGAGTTAGACAAGACTTTGACCTCCTCAACATTTTTTCTTACTCTTTCGGAGATAAGGAGCGCAGCCTTAATTTCTGTTTCAGGCAGGAGTACAGCAAATTCTTCCCCTCCAATGCGGCCGATTATATCTGATGAGCGGAGAGATTTTTTCATAACAGAGGCAGCTTCCTGCAACACCAGGTCGCCTGTTTTGTGTCCGTAGGTGTCATTAATATTTTTAAAGTGATCAATATCTATTATGAGGAGTGAATATTTAGATTCATATCTTCTGTCCCTGTCGAATTCATTTGTCAGCCTTTCAATGAAGTATCTGCGGTTTGCCAGTCCTGTGAGTTCATCGGTGGCAGCCATTTGTATAAGTTTCTCTTTAGTTTTTTTTAGTTCAACGTGCGTCCGTGTCCTGGCAAGAAGTTCCTGTGTCCTGAAAGGTTTTGTGATGAAGTCAACTCCGCCTGAATTAAAACCTTTAATTATACTCTCTTCATCATCCATTCCGCTTAGAAATATAACGGGTATATCTTTAAATTTTAAATTTTCTTTCATGTATTCGCTGAACTGAAAACCATTAATTCCCGGCATGATAATATCAAGAAGAATAAGATCGGGTTGTTTTTTTGATAGAAATTCAAGGGCTGATTCGCAGTCCATGCATACTTCTGTTTCGTAGCCATTTTTTTTCATGATATTTCTACAGAATGCGCTGTCTGTAGGATTGTCTTCAACAATAAGTATCAGAGGTTTTTCTTTTTCCAAAATATTCTCCCAATGCTTTATTAAAGAAAGTCAGAAAATGAATTTTTATTATTTAAACGGGTAAAAGTTTAAAGTTTTTTAAGTGTTTTATCCGTATTTAACAAATAAAATAATAAGTTACTATAAAAGTGCAAATTAATAAAAAATTTCTTAAAGTTATCCCTATTTCATGTCGAATAAATTAATGGGCAAGTATTAAGGTTTAACTATATGATAGAATATAACAATATCAATAATAACATCATGATGAAGTGCGGTGAGTGCCTGACAATAAATGAAATTGAGTTGTCATGGCGATGTTTTGATGAAATTTTAAAATATTATCCTCAAAGAATTGCTATTGACCTTTCAGAAATTACATCAATAGATTCAGCAGGTATTGGCTTTCTGGTGAAGGTTTATAAAAAAACCAGAATTTACTGTATAGAGTTAGTTTTTATCGGAATGTCCGATTCTCTGAAACGACTGTTTTTAATAACAGGGCTTCTTCCTTTTTTCAACATAATGCAAAAAGAAGAATTTGAGGCTGCCACACTGGAATTCAACAGATACTGACAGTGATAAATTTTATCACTTCTCCTTTTTATAAATCCCCTTTCTTCTAAAAAAATGTTGCTGTATTACAAACCGATTTTTATAAAAGAATAAAGCGGTATAATAATACAAGATGGCGGTTTTTATGAAAATTATAGTGGGTCATACAAATATGGATCTTGACTGCATAGGTTCTATTGTACTGATAAAATATCTCTACCCGGATTATATTCCTGTTATGAGCAGGCTGATTCATCCCTCGGCAAAAAATCTTTATAACCTATACCAGTACCATCTTGATTTTTCAACACCTGAAGATCTTAAAAAGGAGGCGGTTACTCACGCAGTAATTGTTGATACGAGGTCATCATCCAGGGTAAAGGAATATTTTGATCTTTTTGACAGTAGTGAAACCGAGGTTGAGATATACGATCATCATTTAGGGGATTCATCTGATATAAAAGGGTCGGTTATTCATGAAGGGAACTTCGGCTCAAATACAACAATGATTGGCCTTGAGCTTATCAAAAAGAGAATATCTATCTCACCCAAAGACGCGACAATTGCTCTTACCGGGATATATGCGGATACAGGGAATTTTACTCATGATAATGTCACTGAAGATGATTTTCGGGTTTCTTCTTATCTTCTAAGACAGATGGCTGATATTAAGCTTGTAAATAATTTTCTGAAATCTCTCCGCGAAGATTATCAGCTGTCTCTCTTCAGAGAGATAATGAACACCCTGGTGTGGCAGGATATAAAGGGTCACCAGATAGTTTTCAGCTACTATGCAATGGAGAAACAGGCTTCGGGACTTGCGGCAGTTGTTGAGGAGATATTTAATATTGAAAATCCGGATGCAATATTTGGTGTATTTCATTTCAATAAACCGGGAAGTACGGTTATAATAGCCAGGAGCCAGAAAAACAGAATTGATCTGATAGATATATTAAAACCTTTTGGAGGGGGTGGGCATTCAAAAGCAGCTTCGGCCCTTGTCAAGAAGGAGGAGGGGAGGGAGGTATTCAAAAAGCTTCTCGAGCATCTCACAGTGCATCTTGAACATGCCGTAACAGCCGGTGATATAATGATAAGGGATGTTGTTACAATAAATGAGAACTGGACTCTCAGAGAGGCATCGGAGTTTCTTGAAAATATAGAACTTTCAGGCGCGCCTGTATTAAATAATAAGGGTGAGATCGCCGGCATGCTCACCCTGAGGGATATAATGAGCGGGAGAAAGAATAATCAGATGAACTCTCCTGTAAAAGGGTATATGAAGACAAAGCTGATAACATGCTGCATTGATAATACCATGAGGCAGATCGAAAATTTGATGTTTATTAATAGCATAGGCCATCTCCCTGTAATTGAAAACGGAAAGATTGTAGGGATAATAACAAGAACCGATCTTCTTGGCTTCCTGCAGAAAAAATGATCAGATGCTCTCTTCTGCTCTATTCATCAGATCCTTCGCACTGGTGAAAATATTTTTTGATGAGCTGGCCAGGTCATTTATTTCTATTACCATCTCACTTACTATTCCTTTCAGGCTTTCAAGCGCATTGCTGGTGCTCTCTATGGCGTTTTTCTGCTCATCGGTTCCCGTGCCTATAGATTTTGCCATATTAATATTCGCCTCCATCTGGCGAATTATTGAGTTGATATATTTTTCTTCAATTGTCAGTGAATCCTGAAGAATTTTTATCTTGTCAGTACTCCCTGTCATCTCATTTATCATCTCTTTGATAACAAGAGCAGAATCTTTTATAACGCTAACGCCTTTTCCTGTTATCGTGTTGTTAAAGGAAAGAACCTTTTCAATTTCTTTTATGCTCTCTGTCGTGAGAAAAGCGAGTTTGCCTATCTCATCAGCAACAACGGCAAAACCTCTTCCGTGTTCGCCTGCTCTGGCAGCTTCGATGCTGGCGTTTAAAGAGAGGAGATTTATCTTGTCTGCGATATCTATGATTATTGAAATAGTATCTGATATTTTATCACTCTGGGCTGCTATTGTGTTCATTGTGCTTTCAACATCTATAAGTTTTTCATTGGCAAGGCTTGTTTTGTCCGAAACGTTCAGGATGCCTTTATAAGTCGAATTCAGGTTTGATTTTGTTTCGATTTTTATATTTCTGAAGTCTTCTATTATTTCATCCATTCTGACGTTGCCATCAATCTGTTCGAGGGTAGTGCTATGAATACTCTCTGATGAACCGCGCAGTTCCTCAAGTGTTGCTGAAATCTCTTCAAAAGTAGCAGCCTGGCTCTGCATCCTGTCGTTGAATTTTATTATAAGTGTATTCTGAGACTCAACTTCGGAAAATAATGAAGCAGTCTTATCCTTGATTTTGTTGTTCATTTCCTGCATCTGTTCAACGCGTTTATTTATTTCAGCATGTTGTTCCATAGTCCTGTCTACAAACCGGTTAATTATAGTTACCCAACTGTAAGCTATTGATGCGATGAGGGCTAGCGTTATAACAAGGAAAATTTCTTTTGTCATAACAACACCATGATATATCTCGCCATTTATAAATGCATCAAACGAATATTCGGCTCCGTTTATTACAGCGAGATAAATAAATAGTGACCATGTCAGAAGTGAAAAAATAGTAAGAGTCATAAGCAGTTTTTTTCTGAGAAAGAGAGAACTGATAAAAACCGTAATAATAAGAAGGGCTGATGTGTTATATGATTGAAGGGCAAAGGTCCAGTTGAAATCAAGCGCATATTTGAATTTGGCAAGGAGCGGGATAGATGAAGACGCGAAAGTGACTATCCAGATTAAAAAGGTAGCATCTTTTTTATCCTTCTGCATTTTATATATTATAAGAGATAAAAAGCTGCATATTAAAGTTATAAAAATCGTTGGTATAATATCTGAGAAAGAAACTTTACTGATAAACAAAAAAACCAGGGCGATAACCATTGTCCCTATAAGCGATACCATGTAAGTAAAAGAAGTTATAATTGTCAGGTTTTCTCTGGTGGTGTATTTCTGGTTCATGGGCTTCCTCTTGAAGAAAAAAATATATTTATATTGTATTTATATTTCACTCTTTTAATAAAATGTCAATGAACAATTATGTTACATTTGTACATAAAATAGAGCCTGAGGCGGGCTGCTTAAAGTTTAAAGGAAACCGGGTATTGAATGCTGCTTCCGGAATTTTTTTTATTTCGTGAACAGCATCCAATGCCTAAATCGGGGTGTGTGATGCAGGAGAGAAAAAGTGATTAGATATTCTGTTCTGCTTTTTGTATAAGCTCTTTTGCGCTTGTAAAAATATTTTTTGATGAGATTGCCATTTCATTTATTTCACTTACCATTTCACTAACAATCTGATTAAGATCTTCAACCGCGTTACTTGTACTTTCAATGGCGTTTTTCTGTTCATCAGTACCGGTCCCTATGGATCGTGCAAGGGCAATGTTTTCCTCCATCTGTCTAATTATGGAGTTGATATATTTTTCTTCAACCATAAGAGAATCCTGAAGCACCTTTATATTATCAGTACTCCCTGACATTTCATTTATCATTTCCTTGATGACATGAGACGAATCTTTAATAACATCTACTCCTTTCCCTGTGACAGTGTTATTGAGAGAAAGCACTTTTTCAATCTCCTTTATGCTCTCTGTTGTTAGAAAGGCGAGTTTTCCTATCTCATCTGCCACCACGGCGAAACCTTTTCCATGTTCGCCGGCTCTTGCGGCTTCTATACTCGCATTAAGTGATAGCAGGTTAATTTTGTCCGCAATATCTATTATGATGGATACAGTATCAGAAATTTTTCCGCTTTGTGCTGCAATAGTACTCATTGTGCTTTCAACATCTATAAGTTTTTCATTGGCAAGGCTTGTGCTGTCAGAAACATGCTGTATGCCGGTATATGTAGCATTAAGATTAGTTTTGGTTTCTGTTTTTATATTCTTGAAGTCAGCTATAATTTCATCCATTTTCATGTTGCCGTCAATCTGTTCTATTGTGGTATTATGGATATTTTCAGACGAACCGCGAAGCTCTTCAAGGGTTGCGGAGATTTCTTCAAAAGTAGCGGCCTGGCTCTGCATCTTGTCGTTGAATTTAACCACAAGGTTGTTCTGTGATTCCACCTCAGTGAACAGATAAGCCATCTTGTCTTTTATTTCGCTGTTAATGTCCTCCATCTGCACAACCCGTTTGGAGATTTCATCATGCTGCGCCATAGTCCTGTCTACAAACTGGTTTATTATCATTACCCACCTGTATGCTATTGACGCAATGAGTGTAGCTGTTAATATTAAGAACAATTCTCTTGTTAAAACAATACCGTGGTATATCTTCCCGTTGATAAAAGCATTAAACGAGTATTCGGCTCCGTTTGTTATTGCAAGGTACACAAAAAGCGACCATATAGAGATTGATAGTATAGTCATAACCAGTAAAAGCTTTTCCCGCAGAAAGAGAGAGCATAAAAAAAGCATTATAAGAAGAAGAGCTGAAGAATTATAGGATGAAAGCGCAAATGTCCACCCGAAGGACTCAGCATATTTAAATTTTGCAACGAGTGGCATGGCTATAGACATTATGCTGACTATCCAGATCAAGAGAGTAGCATCTTTTTTACTTTTATGTTTTTTAAAGATTATGAAAGATAAGAAACAGATTATTGCTATCATTAAAGTAGGTGGAATAATCTCCGCAAAAGATACTTTGCTTATAAAAAGAAATAATACAGCAATAGCACATGTTCCGAAAAGCGATATCATATAGGTAAAGGATGTAATAATTACCAGACTTTCCCGGGCAGTATAATTTTTATTCATGATTAACCTCAAGGTATAGCGTAATAAATATTTATCTATAAAAACAAAATATATTTTATGTCTATATATGTCAATAATGTAGTTGATTCAGGGTGTTTAAAAAAAAATACAGCCCGGGGTGGGCTGCTTAAAGTTTGCCGGTTCTTTTTTATGAGGATTTGATTGAGTTATACAAAAATAGTAAACTATTTTTATATAAGGTGTGTGTTGTACTTAACATAAGTATTAAATACCAGTATAGTCAATAGCTTTTGTAAATTTTTTTTAAAAAAATTATATAAAGTGTAATTTTTTTAACTTCATTTCAATCTTGATAGTAATAATATAATGCTATTAACTAATGACAATGAAATTTTGCTGTCGTATTTTTGTCAAATCTAATAATGTATATTTTTAGAAAAATAAAAAAAATAACAAGTAATTAACATTCATAATAATGATGTTTATTTTAATAAAATTTAGGACTATAATTATCAGTTTTAGATACATTTTTTTAAAAATTTTTACTGGCAAAATTGTGATCCCCATAATTTTTGATGTCAGTTTTTAGGAACCGGGACTTATATTTGAGATAAAACTATGGTAATAATATATTATAGAAAATAATTTGTTTTATAATTTATATTTATAATTGCATCAGGATTGGCAAATTTTATTATGTAATTAAACTTTGCCTTTGAGACTAAAAGCTTTATACTTTCAGGCATTTTTTATTTTCTGAATCAGGCTGTAAGAAAATTTGAGAATAAGAAGATTGTATGAATAAGAATATTATGTTTATAATACTCATTTTATTTGAAGCGGTAAATCTTAATGCTGAAGCTGTATTTTCAGGTAATATTTCTACTGTTGATCCCCGGAGCGGTTTTAATGCACTGAGGAGTCCTGCCCTTATGACTTTCAGGGCAGAGGACAATATAGCCCTGGGTTACATATATTCATATCTTGCTGATTCAAGTCCTGAAATTGATGCTGCTGCTGGCGGTATTGAATATGATGCAAAAATTGAGTCAGATGAGACATACAATGGAGCGGTTATCCTTTCCTCTGTATATCATGCGGGAAAACATGCATGGGGTTTTGGGCTTACAAAGGGTGGGGAAGGGCAGGTTGTAATGAAAAACAGTGAGACAACATTAGAGTTTACCCCTTCGGGGATTAAATATATTTCTGATGAAGATAATGATGTCTTCGGTTTAGCTCTTTTATTTTCCTATTCATACAGGGTGAGCAACAGGGGCTCAATAGGCATTCAGATGGAGACACAGGCATCTGAAATTTCGAAAGAAAAAACGAGTAAAACATACTCCTACGGCTCACTCGTAGAAAGTAAATTGGTTGAAATGGATCAGAGAAGAGTTACTTCCGGGATTAGTGCGGGTTATTTTTTTATGGGAAGCAGCTATGAATTCGGCGCAGGGTTTAAAACCGGCAGGTTCGGATTCGAAAATCGTGAGTATAGTTATGATGATAAATATAATAATTTTCAGAATGATGCTGAAGTTTCAAACTACTTTATGCATGATGACGGCATGGGGCTCGTCACGGGGATTAACATTAAGCCATTTTACGGGCTCTCTGTTGCTTTTGAGGCAGCAGCGGGATTGCCATACACCTATGAGGTAAAGGAGTGTGATAATGATACAATAACTCTTGATGAGTATTCGACTGAGGTAAGTATGAAATATGCTTTTCAATTCAAAGGAGGAGTTTCATATAAATGGGGCAGAATGGTTACTTTCGGAGCAGGGGGGGGGTATCTGAAATTCAAGTCTGAATCTGAGGGTAAAGATAATCCCGCATCAGGGAGTACTGATTTCAATATATACCAGGCAACCGCAGGGGCTGATGTTAAGTTAACTTATGATTTGAGTTTTATGTTAGGTATAAATTATAATATTATAAAGGGAACTTTTGAACAGGAGAGCCCTGCGATATCAATGAAGGCAGATCAGGCAAATCAAACGGTTGATTTTATTACAGGAATTTCAATGACTTATTAAATATCATATCAGTTTTTATCATTATTATTAAACGCAAAAAGCCGTGAAAATCACGGCTTTTATTAATTTTCAATTTTGAAAAAGTTACTGAAAATATTCCGGGAGTATGGCTTTTAGTTTTTTCACTGTTTCCGGATTTCTCTTTTCAGGAGCTGTAATCACAGCATATTTTGCAGCTTCATGGCACCCGCATTCCCGCCCGTTGTTCAGTTTTTTAGCGAGCGCTTTTACAAGATTTTTAGCGTTAGCGGAGTTTGTGTTCATGTTTTGTACAACCATCTCTACAGTCACATCCTCTTCGGTTTCATGCCAGCAGTCGTAATCAGTGCTCATACAGATTACCGCGTAACATATTTCGGCCTCACGCGCAAGTTTTGCCTCGGGGATTGTGCTCATATTAATAACTCCTGCTCCCCATGACCTGTAGAGGTTGCTTTCCGCCCTGGTGGAGAAAGCCGGGCCTTCCATGCAGATCAGTGTCTCACCTGTGTGTATCTTAAGTCCCAGCTCCTTTGCAACGGGGAGTATAACATCCTGAAGCCTGCTGCAGAAAGGATCAGCAAACCCGATATGTGCGGCGATGCCATCCTCAAAAAATGTGCCGGGGCGGCCTTTTGTCCTGTCTATAATCTGCGACGGCAGTACAAAATCCATTGGCGGTATCTCCTCCTTCAGGCTCCCAACTGCCGAGAAGGCTATAATTTCTTCAACGCCGATCATCTTGAGCGCAGCAATATTTGCTCTGTAGTTTAGCTGGTGTGGCGGATACTTGTGGCCTCTGCCGTGTCTCGGGAGAAAGGCCGCCGTTGTGCCATCTATGTCCACTATATCGATTTTGTCTGATGTTTTTCCCCAGGGTGTGTCTATATCAACCTGCTCAATGAGCTTTGCACCCTCTATGTCGTAGAGCCCTGAACCCCCGATGAAAGCAATTTTTGCCTTTTTCACGAAACTCCTCCGGTTACTGTTGTTAAAATGGAGCACCGGTAGAACCCCCGGCGCATGAATGATTTATCTATGCAGCTTTATAACGGGACAAATGAAAAGAAAAGCATTTTTTATTATATCCGCAAACATGAATAATTATTGTTTGCCGGCAGTAGACTTTTTCCATGGTTTTATTACGGAGATAATAAGCATAAAAAGGAGAAATAGTACCTGCACGGTGCCCCATAACTCTATATGTGATGCATTCGCCATGAAATCGGGACTGGAGAGAGCAGCACCTCTTATTCTCATGGCAATATCCGTATTTCCGTTAAGCCAGGGACCCAGGGCAAATGTCCCGAAGAGTATCTGAGCTGTTGTCATAATCCATTTTACAGTGAGCCACCGGTGTTTGAAAAAACCCCAGTTTGTCCATATCCCGAAAAAAAGGCCTGTAACCAGAGAGCCCATTGCACCGGGAATAATTATTAGATCATCAATTACCTGCATGGAGCGGTATTTCATGTATATGTCATCAGGGATAGCCGGTTGTGCAATGAACATCAGGGTCATAAGCGCTAATCCGCCGCCGATCCATATTACAAAGAAGAAAATATGTATTATTTTAAGAATACGTGTTTGTTTTGCGTTTAATTTTTTCATGATTTTTTTTGTTATATAATAACTGTGCAGTCAACTTTAAAATGCATGGGTCTGTATCATTGTAGTGTGTTTATCTCCGCGCTTATTTTTTTCTCTTCGGGAGGTTAAAAGGGCGCGGAGATTTAGTCTTACAGGTAATTCATTTTTTTTGCTTCTTCACGGAGTTCGTTCCTGAAATCCGGGTGAGCTATATTTATGAGGGCGTTTGCCCTGTCCCTCAAATTAAAACCTTTGAGCTGCGCGACACCATACTCTGTTACAATGTATTGAACATCGTTTCTCCCGGTTGTAATGTATGAACCCGGTTTGAGCATTGGTGTTATACGTGATTTCAGTTCACCACTTTCCTTTTCTTCATAGGTGGAGTAGAGAGCCAGAATTGCCTTTCCTCCTTTTGACCTCCATGCGCCTTCTATGAAATCTATCTGTCCGCCTGCACCTGAATACATTGAGCGGCCAATTGATTCCGAGGCGCACTGCCCGGCAAGGTCAACTTCAAGAGTCGAGTTTATTGCTATGACATTATCATTCAATCCGATGTTATACGGGTCATTAACAAGTTCGCATGAGTGCATCTCCACAAGGGGATTTTCTTTTACAAAATTATATAGTTTTTTTGAACCAAGAGCGAAACACGCAACCCATTTTTTTGGCATAAATTGTTTTCTGGTGCAGGTTATGATTCCCTTCTCATAAAGATCTACCATTGAATCGCACAGCATTTCGGAATGAATTCCCAGTTCCTTTTTATCTGAAAGATGCATTGCAACAGCATTGGGTATACTGCCGATACCGAGCTGCAGGCATGCTCCGTCAGGTACAAGGTCAGCAACATATTCCCCGATACGGTTATCCTTTTCGTTAATGGGTATTTCGGGCAGTTCAACAAGGGGCGCGTTATTCTCGGTTATTGCAGTAAGCTCTGTTATATGGAAATGGTTATGGCCATATGTACGCGGCATATTTTCATTAACCTCGGCAATAATCCTGCATTCCGGGCTATGATTGATAAAGCCGTAAATATAATCCGGATTTAAACCTGTGCTGAAATAACCGTGCTCGTCCATTGGTGAAACGGTTATTAAAGCGGCCTTCATGTTGGCAACCTCAACCATTTTTGGCCCGTCAAAAAGTCTATGTGGTACATAGGAGTATGCCCCGGAATTAACAAAATACCTGTCAAGCGGCCCATTATACATTACGTCCAGGACATTATTGTTTTTGCTGATATTGCTGATGACATCGGGTTTATGCAGCTCCATAATCCTGCTGCTTATCGCGCAGAGGTATTCGCATCCTTTCAGTTCACCAGATGCCATTTTCAGCGCCATAGCGTTGATAAGACTGGGAGGCTGGCCGTTACCAAGTGGAACAGCAATAAATGCTTTCTGTGGTATATGACTGACAGCCTCTTCCGGAGTCATAAGTTTTTTGTTGTACAGGTCTGTCCATTTGTTTGCTATTATATTCATATTTTCCTCCTCTACGATATTTTATTGCTTTTGCGCCAGATCTTCTGTGCCCCGGCTGATTTTATAAGTGAGTCCCTGAAGTCTGGATGGGCTATAGATATTAGTTTCTCCGCCCTTGCCCATGTGGAATCACCTTTCAGGGTTATCCATCCGTACTCTGTGGCTATAATATTAATCATCTGCCTGGGAACTGTTACGATTGTCCCGGGATCCATGAAGGGGACAATTCTTGATTTTATTTCACCCCTGGATGTTGTGTAAGTGGAAGGGATGCAGATTATACTTCTTCCGCCTTTTGACCAGTAAGCTCCCTGTACAAAATCAAACATCCCGCCGTTACCTGATATCTGCTTGAATCCCATACTCTCCGCGTTCACCTGGGTGTACAGGTCAACCTGGAGCGCGGAGTTGATAGAAATCACGTTATCGTTCCTGGCGATGTTTACCGGGTCATTTATATATCCCACATTATATGATGCTATGGCCCTGTTGTTGTTCATGAACTCGTAGAGCCTTGCGCTTCCCACGGCGAAGGTGTATGCCATTCTTCCACGGTCGATCTGCTTTTTATTACCTGTCATTATCCCGGCTTCATAAAGATCAACGTATGAATCCACAAGCATTTCGGTGTGACATCCGAGGTCCTTGAAGTCGGAATCGGCAATAAGTTTTCCTATGGAGTTTGGAACTCCGCCTATACCGAACTGGACACACGCGCCATCCCTTATATGATCCATTACATGCATGGCAATCTTCCGCTCGATCTCATCAGGCTGAGGTTCAGGCGCCTGGAGTAGGGGGGGATTACCGCTATCAACAACATGGGTTACATCCGATATATGTATCTTCTCGTATAAACCGCCCGGGCACACAGGTATATTTTCATTTACCTCAATTATTCTGATCTCTGTATTCATCAGGGAAGTGTATGTGTGTGAGTTATGCAGACCGAAGTTGAAGTATCCTTCACTGTCCATGGGCGCTGCCTGCACAATTGATACACTTCTGGGCGGAGTACCAACAAGGTCGGGATCGTTCTTTACGTCGGTATAGTATCTTTCACATTCGCTGTAAATTATAGGATTGTAAAAGACATTTCCCTTCAGTTCCTGGAGAATTCTTGTAAGGGGGCTGAAATGGAAGTCGTTGTATGTAAATATTGAACCTTCACCGTCCGATTCCAGTACTGCCGGTACAGGGGGTAGGGTAACCGCGGAGATTATATATATATCACGCAGTTCACCACTCCTGGCCGCAAGTGCTTTGTCACACACCTGCGGTTTGCCGTTAAAAAAACCGTAATCGATCCATGAACCTGATTTAATGTCCCGCACAGCTTCCTCTGCGGTACACTTTTTAGAACGGAGAGCGTCTATTGTTCTCTGGTTCATATTTTTCTCCTTTATTTAAAATGTTAAAAATAACATTTCTGCTTCCTTTCGCGGAGAGTTTTATATATGTTTAGAAAGCCTCCTCCTTTATCTTGAGAGGAGAGAGATCGCTGTTCTCTATGGCTTCCCTTATTGCAAGTGCCTGCGGCAGTACACTGTTAATAAAAAATGTCGCAGTAATTATTTTGCTATGGTAAAATGATGCTTCATTATTTTCTTCGATAAACTTTTTGTATTCCGGAGA
>CAZVFJ010000007.1:0-35418 GCA_964625825.1 uncultured Leptospirales bacterium
GAGTTGGGTATGCTAACAGGGGCTTTGAAACGGATAGTACGGACGATTATGCAAAGGCTGAAGTTTATTACAGAAAGTCTCTTGAAAAGAAGCCGGGGTATGATGATGCCATGTACGGTCTTGGTATTCTGATGTTTTATCACAGGGACGGTAAAGATGAGGGGTTGAGGCTTGTTACGGAACTGGTGATGAAAAATCCTGCCTATTATCCTGCGAGATTTGCAATGGGAAGATTTAATTATGAAAATGGGGATCTTTCAAGGGCTCTTCAGATATACCAGCAGCTTCAGCAGGATCTTGAAAGGCTCCCCCCGTCAGAGATTATAAATGATTACAGGCAAAGTTGTTCTGATAATATAGTGAGAATTACAGCGGAGCTTTCAGTAAGATAAAAATTTATCTCCAATCCCACTCTTCATCAGGGAGCGGCCTTTTTACACGTTTATCCTTTGTTTCTTCAAGAAACTTTTCTTTGAGTATTACAATATCTACCCGTCTATTATATGCACGACCTTCGGGCGTATTGTTATCTTCTATCGGCCGAAATTCTCCGTAGGCTGCTGACGATACCTGCCTTGGTTCAGCGGACTCCTCATCGGTGAGGTGTTGAAGAACAGAAAGGCTCCTTGCAGAAGAGAGATACCAGTTAGTCTTGAAACCCTCCCGGATCATTGTCTGTGACACAGCCCGGTTGTCGGTATGCCCTTCAATCCTTACGAAGTTTGGTACATTCCGGATTATATTACCCACCTTGGCAAGAACAGGAAACATCTCCTCTCTAAGCGCAGCTGAACCAGGGTCAAAGAAAAAGTCGGATGCAAGGCTTATAATCAGTCCTCTTTCATCCTCCCTGATTGATATATATTTCGCCTGGATTTCAGCTTTAAAAGCCTCCTGAGCTTTGGCGAGTTTTTTACCAAGAGCTTTGTTTTTCTCGCTTGCAGGGAGTGTTGAAAGGTTATGCCCCATCTCAGCCATTTTCCCTTTGGATATAGTTGAACCTCCCTCCATTATACCTAGATTGCCCCGAAATGAACTGATTATCATTTTAAAATCATCAGCTGTGGCAATTGTTTCCTCCCCCATCAGTATGATGAAGAAACACATAAGGAGGTTATTCATGTCCCCCATGGTGACCATCCATGGGGGCGGACCTTGAGGGACATTTTTTTTTCTTTTTTTCTTTTCCTTCGCCATTAGCTTGCTCCGCCCTCTTCTTCAGCTATACCGAGTCTCATGACCGGCGGCAGGAATGAAACGAGTTTCTCTTTCAGAATACGTGGATTTTCACCGGCCTGAATTGAAAGTATACCCATAAGAATCATGTTTTTCATGAGTACTTCCTCTCCTGTCAGGGAATCCAGGTTTGCGGCCATTGGTGTAAATACAAGGTATGCCAGGATAGCACCATAAAATGTTGTAAGAATAGCAACAGCGAGATAGGGACCAACAAGGGATTTATCATTCAGGTTAACGAGCATAAGTACAAGCCCCATAAGTGTACCAATCATACCGAAGGAAGGTGCAAGAGCGGCAAAATCATCAAAGATCTTTTTGTTGCTGTCATGCCTGTTTGCCATCTCATCAATCTCAATTTCCATAATTGCTCTGACAAGCTCGGGGTCAGTACCGTCAACAACAAGCTGAAGTCCTTTTTTAAGGAACGGTTCATCAAGCGCATCGAGGTCATCATCAAGAGAGAGCAGGCCTTCCCGTCTTGTTTTTTCAGAGAATGAAACCAGAGTTACAATCATTTCAGTAAGGTTAAATTTCGGAGGAAAGATTGTCAGCCTCATAAGGCCCGGGATCTGAGCAAGCCTGGCGAAGGGATATGCAATCATTAGAGCCGCAGTACCTCCACCTACAGTGACCATTATGGATGGGGCATCCCAGAACATCAGAATATTCCCGCCGGCAACAATAACTGCCATTATGAGTACCGAAAAACCCGCTACAAGACCGATTATAACAGCTATATTCATTTTTTAACCTTCAAAATTTTTATGTGATTACAGAGGAACATATATCATCCTGTTATGACGTCTGATACGGAATTGATAAAATCTGAATATATAAAATTGAAAATTTTAAACAATTAATAAAAAGACATAATCCGTTTATAATTAACACTTCTTTTTATATAGTCAAGTTATTTTAAGTGTTTTAAACCTAAATTTAGCAGTGTCAGGCAAATATTTGAATTTGAATATGAGGTTGACTATTCTTTTTAAAACTGCTATTATTTAACAGGACTGGACACCTTGTACTTGAATTTTCCTGGTATTGCCGGGCGTAATATCCCGGGAAATAAAATATAAAGTATACGGCTGCTCATCTGGAGGGAAGCCTATGGATGTATATAATCCGATATTCGGAATAACATGGCCGGGCCCTGGAGTCATGGGAATTTCAATTGTTTTATTCATGATTTTTCTGGGTCTGATGGTCTACCTTCTGCTGCTATACCTCAGGATGAAGGAGCGTGACAGACTTCATAATTATCAGCTTTTTCTTTTCCAGGTTAAACGTAAGGGATTAAGCAATTTTCAGATAAAGATTTTAAATAATATGGCCTCATACATGAAACTTTCCAATCCAACCAATATGGCGTCAAATGCCGTGCTTTTTGAGTCGATGCTTTCAAATTTTGCTGAATATCTCCAAAAAAGCAGGGAAAGCAGTGAGGAGAGGAGGGATATCTGCCATGACCTCCTTATGATCTACCAGAAACTTTATGAGCAGCGTACATATGGGGCACCTCTTTTATCAATGTCAGAAATTGAAGACGGGCAGATTCTTTATTTAGCCACAGAACCGGACAATGCTTATATCGGGAAAGTCTGCGGGAGGGGTAAAAATTTTATAGCTATTCATCTCTTTACTGCGTTGAAAAATTTGAAAGATTTTGACTCGGAGCAAAAGCTCGCAATTTATATTATAAGGCTTAACGATGCAGAGTATAGAATAAATACAAAGAGTGTCGGAGTTGAGAATAACAATCTTCTTGTTGCGCTGTCGGATGATCTGGTCAGGGAAAAGGAATTCAGGCATCCCTATATAAATGTCGTTATTCCCGCGATTATAATCCAGGAGGGGTGGAGCGAGACGGGGGAGGAGATTCAGTTTGACGGGACAATATATCGTCTGAATGAATTTGAGTGTGAACTCCGCACAGAAACCGAGATGCATTTTGAGAAAGATTTTGTCCTCTGTTTTGAAATATCAGATTATTCTTTCAGAGCTGTTTCGAATGTTATATCTTCGAGAAAGGTTGATCATGATAAAGTCTATTATGTTGCACTTAAATTTAAAAATATGTCTAAACCGGCAATGGCTGTAATTTCAACTTTTGTGATGGATCATTTATGATAGATATAATATCTCTTATAGGCGGATTTCTTGTTATAATTTTAAGCGCGGGTTGGCTTGTGGATGGCGCATCATCACTGGCAAAAAGGCTCGGTATATCTGATATAGTTATAGGCCTTACGATTGTTGCGTTTGGAACATCCTCTCCGGAACTCACTGTAAATATTTTTTCCGCAGTCAGCGGGGCAACAGATATAGCCATCGGCAATATTATAGGGAGCAATATTTGCAATATTTTGTTAATCCTTGGAGTCTCATCATTAATATATCCCCTCGCTATTAACAATAATACAAAATGGAAAGAGATACCGTTGAGTCTTCTTGCCGCAGTTGTACTTCTGATTATGACAAATGACATGGTATTAAACAGTGATGCCTCCAGCAATTTTCTCTCAAGAGGTGATGGGCTGGTGCTTCTCTGCTTTATGATGATTTTTTTATCCTACACATATATACTTGCATTGAAAGGGGTGGCAGACATAGAAGAACATGTGGAGATACTCTCTGTATGGAAAAGTATACTCCTGGTTTTTGCAGGGCTTGCGGGCCTTTTCCTTGGAGGGAAGTATCTTGTTGCGGGGGCTGTTGATATTGCCAGAATGATCGGGATAAGTGAAAAGGTGATCGGATTAACAATAGTTGCGGTGGGAACATCTCTCCCTGAACTGGCAACTTCGGCAGTTGCCGCTTATAAAAAGAAAACGGATATTGCCGTAGGTAATGTAATAGGATCAAATATATTTAATATTTTTTTTGTACTTGGGATAACTTCTGTAATCAGGCCACTTCCGTTCAGCAGCACAATTAATATGGATATTGCTGTATGTATTGCCGCGAGCCTTCTTCTTTTTCTGACCACCATGAGTTTCAAAAGAAGTTCAATAGACAGGGTGGAGGGGATATTTTTTCTTTTTCTATATGTTTCCTATCTTGTTTATCTGGTTCTGGCATAAAACATGTTAAACTTATTCATCCAGCAGTTATTAATAATTTCTAAGCATATATTTTTTTACCTTAAAAATTAAAAATAAGAACTTTTCAAAGATATAAATATTAAAAAGTTTTTATTAGTGTAAAATTCGGGTAACATGACTTGATTATTCCATACTATTATATTTAATATATATAGAAGAAGGTGAGTCAGAGGATTTTGTGATTTGCTGGATTGATAGAAGATAGTTCAACTCATTTAAAATCTTTCTGACTTGTATAAAAGTTTAAGGGAGGATGTTATGAGCTACTGGTCAGAAGTAAAAGAGGTAGTACTTAAAGGTGTAGATCTTGCAATTGCCAATCTTAAAGAAACAACGGAGCTTGCCATTGGGAAGGGTAAAGAGGGAGTCACATATGTGCAGATGAAAAAAGATCTTTTTAAGGCACACAGAGAACTTCAGAATTTTCTTTCTGATTTTGGCGATATGGTAAATGAGATTTATAAAGTCAAAGGTGATATATATTCCGATGACAAAGTAAAAGAGGCAGCTGAAAAAGTTGCTGCTGCTGAAGCAAAATGCAAAGATATTGAGAACAGAAAAAGCGAGAATTCCAAAAGAGCTGCCTCGTGATTTCTCTTTATTCGGATGGAAAAAATCCGGCATTTTGTTTCAGGCATATTGTTGTTTTTTATCACCGGGTGTTATGGTTTTGTCAATTCCCTGTCGTTTTTCCCTGACACCACAAACCTGCCGGGGAGCGACAGGTTCCCTGCGTATATCTCTGAAAAATATCTTGTTACTCCAGACAGAATAAAGCTTCAGATTCTTCATTTTCATCATGAAAAGGGTGGTGAAAAAATTGTTATATATTTTCACGGTAATGCCGGGAATCTCTACAGCCGCATCAGTGAGGGGGAGAGAATATTCAGAATGGGTCACGATGTTATTATATCCGGGTATAGAGGATACGGCAGGAGTACAGGTAAACCTACTGAAGAGGGAGTTTATATTGACGGTATGACCGTGTGCGATTATGTCAGCGGAGTTCTTGGTTATCCTGTTGGAAGGATATTTATATACGGGAGATCGATCGGGACTACGGTTGCTGTTAATTCATCAATGGATAAAGATTACGGAGGGGTGATTCTTGTAACACCATTTACATCAGCAGAAGATTTTATAAAGGAAAAGTATCCGGATGTATTCTCCGGTATAGGATCAGGTCATTTTGAGTCTGATAAAAAGATAAATCGTTTAAAGGCACCGCTCCTTGTGATTCATGGAACGGCTGATGAGATTATTCCGTATAAACTGGGGGTGAAGCTTTATAATTTATATATAGGGAGGAAGGATCTGCTGACAATAAATGGCGGAATGCATAATAATCTGGAGATTACAGATCCTGAATGTTTCTGGGGAGGCTTTGAAAAGTTTATTGCAGAGGGCATCTGAATTGAACTCTTGCGGGATCTCCGTCAATGTCTCCGGCGGTTTCATAGCCTGCAAATCTTACCACATTTCCACCGGGAGTAATAGAGCATTTTTTACCGGAAATAACTTAAGGAATAAATACTGAAAATTGTCAGTTAAAACAGGGGAAAAGAAACAGGAATCAGTATTTCTCTGCCAGACTTGCAAAAAAATATAAAGAGTGCCTATATTTTATTATATTAGGTTAAGGTATATCTATGAAAATAGATGATGTTATTTACAGAGAGTTACTCGACGGGGCGAGTGATCCGATCTTTAGCTTTTTCAGAGACGGTAGATACCGTTATGTGAACAGGGCGTTTGCTGAAAGTGTGGGGAAATGCATGGAGGATATAATAGGAAAAAGCGTCTGGGACCTTTTTTCTATAGATGAGGCTAACAGGAGTTATGCTGCTGTAAAATATGTTTTTGAAACAGGGAATGAAAAATCGATAGAAGTCAGGACGAAAATAAACGATAAAATAATCTATTATCTCACTACTGTAAAACCACTCTTTGATGAAACGGGGAATGTCACCGTTGCAATATGTATATCTAAAAATATTACCGAACTGAAACATGCCGAGGAAATGCTGCGTTATTATGCCACAACTGATGAATTTACCGGATTTGTAAACAGGAGAACCGGACTTGCAATCCTTGAGAAGATACATGAATTCTCATTGAGGCATAGTAAACCTTTCACTATCTGTTATGTGGATATAAATGATCTGAAAATAGTAAATGACACATATGGGCACGCCGAGGGGGATGAACTAATATCTACAGCGTGTGAAGCCATGAAAGAATCGATAAGGCAGATGGATACTCTCTGTAGAATGGGGGGTGATGAGTTTCTGATTCTTTTTCCTGAGTGTGATCTTGCCGATGCTGAACAGGTATGGGACAGAATTATGGAAAGGCTTGATGATTATAACTCACATAGCTTAAAACCTTACAGGGTAAGCATGAGCCACGGAATTCTACAATACTCACCTTCGTCAAGAGATACAATTGAGTCTCTTCTCAGTAGAGTTGATGCCCTGATGTACAGAGAGAAGAGAGATTATAAAAAGAGAAGAGAGGGTGGTGAGTTAAAAGAAGAGTTCGATTGAATAATGAAATCAGCCATTCCGGCTGCGGGCATCTCCCCCCCCCCTGATTGGGGGAGAAAGACTGCCTGGTATTACATCATTTTACTCAGTCTTTTGTCAATCTCCCTGAGGAAATCTTCTGTATTTACAGTAATAATATCCTTATCTTTACAGAGAAGCGCCAGGTCTTTTGTCATTATCCCTTCTTCAATTGTCTGAATTGAAGCTTTTTCGAGTCTATCTGCAAATTTAACAAGATCCGGGAGGCCATCCAGTTCTCCCCGTTTACGCAGGGCTCCGCTCCATGCAAAAATTGTTGCCATTGAATTTGTGGATGTCTCCTCACCTTTAAGGTGTTTGTAGTAATGCCTCTGGACAGTACCGTGGGCAGCCTCATATTCATAGTAACCTTCCGGAGAGACAAGAACAGATGTCATCATAGCAAGGCTTCCGAAAATTGTTGCAACCATGTCTGACATCACGTCACCGTCATAATTTTTACATGCCCAGATAAATCCACCCTCCGAACGTACAACACGCGCCACGGCGTCATCAATAAGGGTATAGAAATATTCTATTTTTTCTGATTCAAATTGTTCCTTATACTCTTTTTCATAAATCTCCTCAAAGATATCCTTGAATGTGTGGTCATATTGCTTGGAAATTGTATCTTTTGTCGCGAACCAGATATCCTGTTTTACATCAAGGGCATAATTGAAACATGACCTCGCAAAGCTTTTGATTGAAAGGTCAATATTGTGCATCCCCTGGATCACTCCTGCTCCTTCAAAATCATAAATTGTCTGTCGCGTAACTTTGCCGCTTTCAGAAGTGAATACGAGCTCAGCTTTCCCTTTTCCCGGAACCCTGTATTCAACATTTCTGTAAACATCGCCATATGCATGTCTTGCTATGGTGATCGGTTTTTTCCACGCTGGTATTGATGGAGTGATCCTGCTGACTGTAATTGGAGATCTGAACACTGTACCGTCAAGGATAGCCCTGATTGTACCGTTGGGGCTCTTCCACATCTGCTTTAGGTTGTACTCCTTTACTCTCGCGGCATTGGCTGTTATTGTGGCGCACTTAACAGCAACACCATATTTTTTTGTAGCTAGAGCAGAATCGATTGTTACCTGGTCATCGGTTTTATCCCTGAATTCAAGTCCAAGGTCGTAGTAATCTGTTTTAAGTTCGATATATGGGTCAAGGAGAATATCCTTGATAAGTTTCCATATAATCCTTGTCATCTCGTCGCCATCCATCTCAACGAGTGGGGTTGTCATTTTTATCTTTCCTGACATTAAAATTTTCTCCTTATTTTTAGATAAAATTATGAATCCATTTATAACAGTCGAAAGTATTTTTTTGTAGATAATAAATTCTTGTAAATACTAAAATGGCATCCTTCTCTGTTTTTTATGTATTAATCGGGGTGAATATTAAAACAGACAGAATTATATATGTTTCGGTAATAGCGGTGAGCATTGGCGGAGAATCAGCCTGTTCTCCCTGTTATTTTATGGGAGTGATTTATGATTGAATTTAAAATTCCGGGAATAAAGACAATTCAGGCAGAACATCTTGTACTCGATTACAACGGGACGGTTGCCGTAGACGGGAGGCTTCTCCCTGCAATAAGTGATAAGCTTAACGTGATTTCGGACAGGATTGAAGTTCATGTAATAACTGCCGATACCTTCGGAGAGGCAGCAGCAGAATTGCAGGGAGTAAAATGTACTCTTGATATTATTAAAAATGGTGATCAGCAAAAGCAGAAATCTGATTTTATAGCCTCTCTCGGGGCTGATAAGGTAATAGCAATCGGTAACGGCTTTAATGATCTGCTGATGTTGAAAGACGCTGCTCTTGGTATTGCTGTGGTTCAGGAGGAGGGGGCTTCGGCAAAAACTATTTTTGCGGCAGATATTGTTGTTGTCTCAATTACCGACGCGCTGGATCTGCTCCTTAATCCACTGAGGATTGCAGCTACCCTGCGGGGGTAAGCCGGCTTTATGGGCCGGCACATGATTATTGCCTCTGCATTATAATAATCTTATATTTAAAACAAAAACCGGAGGTCGGGATGGATATAAAATCAATTGAAATTGAAAAACCTGAGGATATGAATTTTATTCTCGGTCACAGCCACTTTATAAAAACAGTTGAAGACTTATATGAAGCAGTTGTTCAGAGTGTTCCGGGTGTAAAATTCGGAATTGCCTTTTGTGAAGCATCACAGGACCGGCTCGTTAGATGGGCGGGAAATGATGAGAAATTAATTGACCTTGCAAAGAAAAATGCGATGAATATTGGAGCCGGCCATTCCTTTATAATTTTTATGGATGGAGCTTTTCCACTGAACATGCTCAATGCTGTTAAAATGGTGCCCGAAGTCTGCCGTGTGTTTTGTGCAACGGCAAATCCGGTGCAGGTCCTTGTTGCGGAAACAGAACTGGGAAAGGGAATACTGGGTGTTGTAGATGGGCTGAAGCCTCTTGCAATTGAAACTGATAAAGATATAAGCTGTCGAAAGGAATTCTTAAGAAAAATCGGATATAAATTATAAGGTTAAGCCGGATATAGAAACAGAAATTTGTTTCTATAAAATAGAGTGAGCTTGTTTAAGCTCACCCGATCCTCTTTCTGAACTCATCGAGACCAATTTCTTCAATCAGGGCTCCTATGCGCTGGTTCTTCTTCCCGGTTTCTTTATAGAAAGTTATAATCCTGTCAATTACGGATAGTGCCTCTTCGTCGGGGACGTTGTTCATCAGTTCAATGGCAAGCCTCGGTTTTACTCCGCCATTACCACCGACTAATATTTTCCAGCCGTTTTTTACACCAACAAGGCCAATATCCTTTATACAGGTTTCTGCACACTGGTTAGGGCATCCGCTTACTCCCATTTTAAATTTACTCGGTACTTCCATGCCGTGATAAATACTGTCAAGTTTCAAACCCATTGAGAGACTGTCCTGTATACCCCTCTTGCAGAATGTAGTCCCGGGACATGCCTTTATACTCCTGACACATAAACCTACACCGGCTCCTGGAGCCATACCAAGATCCCTCCAGACACTATCTATATCTTCCTCTTTAAGTCCGACAATTGCTATTCTTGCCGCACTGGTAAGCTTAAGTGCCGCGGCATTATATTTTTCTGCAACATCAGCAAGCTTCCTCAATGTGTCAGGTGACACAACTCCGCATGGTATATGTGGAGCAACCGCATAGGTAACTTTGTCCCTCTGAATTATAACTCCTTTTTCTCCGTCCTGCATCATAAGAAGCCTCCTGTAATATTAATGTCTCCCTTAAGAATAATCATGAATATAAAATCATACAAAGAAAAATTTGGCAGACTGGAAAAATTTGCTACTATTTGACAGCACCATGACCCTGAAATTTTTTGTATATTATACACGTTCTTTCCTGTAAAATAAGTTTTCATGAACATAAATCGGTTTCGTATTTTTAATGATAACCGGCATGCTGGAACTCATCCTTAATTCACTCTGAATCCCTGCAACTTTCTATTTCCTGATTTATTTGAAGAAAAAACCCTTTATTATCCTCTCCGACGTAGATAGTGGTGATATATATAATATTTATTTAGGTATTATTACTGAAATTTTTTATATTTTTTATAAAAATAGTGGTTATCTGAATCGGGCAATGTAGAATAAGAGAATAAATAATAAGGATGGTCCTATGGCATTGAAGGTAAATGAAATTTTCTATTCCCTGCAGGGGGAGACAACGACAGCAGGTTTTACCACTGTTTTTATCAGGCTTGCGGGCTGTAATCTCAATTGCATATGGTGCGATACGCCCAATGCAAAGACAGATGGAAAAGAGATGACTATTGATGAGATTATGGCAAAGGTGGAGGCATATGAGCCATTCAACCATGTGACACTCACTGGCGGGGAGCCGCTCCTGCAGGGAGATGTAAAGGATCTGCTCCACAGGCTTACTGACAATCATTATGAAGTCCAGGTAGAAACTAACGGGAGCATTCTTTTTGACAGTATGCCGAGAGGTGTTAGAATTATCGCTGATGTAAAGACTCCCTCAAGTGGAGAGGAGGGCTCCTTTAAAATGGAGAATATCAGGCTCCTGAAAAAGTATGATGAAATTAAGTTTGTCATAGGAGTTATGGAAGATTATCAGTTTGCCAGGGATTTTATAAAGGATCATCTTGAGGGGACTGAGTGCGTGATAAATTTTACACCTGCTGCTAATCTGATGGAGCCCTGGGCGCTTGCGAGCCTTATAATCAAAGACAGACTTAATGTAAGGCTTAATCTTCAGCTCCATAAAGTTGCAAAGTTCCAGTAACTCGTGAGAGTTTCTCCGGAAATAGTTGTTGAAGATAATCAGGTGTTTCAGAATATGTTGTAACTCTTTCAGGAAAGAGATTTCTGATAAAAATAATTGGTGCGTTTCAGAATATCATTACGTCCGATAGAACCGGGGCCCATATTTTTGAATGATATAAAAATAAGTTTTATGGATTATCCCCTTCGAGGTAATGGTTCAGGAAACAGCACATTAAAGTTATCAATAATATTAAGAAAAAAAGTTAAGGAGCATAATTCATGGATTACGTCGGACATGTAATCAGGCCGCCTTCCGAGGCATACAGTATGATAATACAGGTGACTGTTGGGTGCTCGCACAACATGTGTACCTTCTGCGGCGCATATAAAGACCTGAAACCGAAGTTCTGGATTAAGGATTGGGAGACGGTTAAGAGGGATATTGACGAGGCATCGAGCTACAGGTACGGGTTTAAGAGGGCTTTCCTCGCGGATGGAGATGTCCTTATTCTTCCTACAGAAGAAATACTGCGAATTATGAATTACATCCGGCAGAAGAATCCAACTATCGAAAGCGTAAATGTTTACGGAAACACAAAAGCAATTCTCCGCAAATCTCCTGAGGACCTGAAAGCTCTGAAAGAGGCGGGGCTGAGCGTCATATACCAGGGAATAGAGAGCGGCAACAAGGATGTACTCCGCAAAATCCGTAAGGGCGCATTTCCTGACAGGATGAAGGAGGCTTCTGCAAAAGTTATAGACTCAGGTATTAAACTCTCGCAGACAGTTCTTCTCGGAATCGGAGGGAAAGAGATGTCTTTTGAACACGCGCGTGATACAGGCCGTCTTCTTGGTGAAATGTCTCCGGATTATGCATCTGCTCTCACTGTGATGATACTTCCTAACACCCCGCTTTTTCAGGAATACAGGGAGGGGAAATTTGTGCTCCCTGACAAGTTCGGGCTTCTCGAGGAGCTGAAGATTATCATTAAAAACATGAATGTAAGAAGGAAGTGCTATTTTACTTCCAACCACGCGTCCAACTATCTCCCGATAAAAGCCAATCTTCCTGAAGACCAGGTGGCTGTGCTGAAGATGATAGATAAGGTTGTGACAACAAAGAATGAAAGTATACTCAGGCGCGAGGAGACAAGAGCGCTGTAGAAGGTGCATTATATTAAATAAAAAACCGGTTCTTTTTAGGAGGAGTTTATGGATGAGTCCATGGAAAAGGCTCTCAGGGCAATAGCTGAAGAGCTTAAAGAAAATCCAGATGCTGACAGAATGAAGCTCATTGAAAAGGTAAGCAGGGATTGCAACCTGACTCCTGTGCAGGAGGAATTTCTGGCAAGTAAGTATCTGGGTAACAAGTAATAATTTTTTAGTATAAAAGGCCGGAGATTGAATAACTGATGTATATTTATCCGGCTTTTTATTTTTTAAAAAACTGCTTCCATCTGAGATTTATCGTGCTCCAGTTCAACAATAGAAGGCATTGTTGCCGCAATATCTTCCATCGCTTTTATCATTTCTTCAATCCTTGACTTTACTGATTCGATGCTTTTATCTGTCTCATCATCGCTTTTGCCGATTTGCTTTTTTTCTTCCAGGATTTCAAGGGTTTCAAAAAAATCCATAAGGTATATGTTGAATCGTTCACAGGCATCATTAACCATATTAAATATTCTTACAGTTTCGGTATTATCCGATTCAATATATTTCATTTTGAGTCTACATGCCGGCTTCATTTTTGCTCCAGTTTATCAAATATTATTTTTTTCATTAAAATATATATTTAATGATTATATTTATAAAGAAACTCATATTTTATCTGTCAATAATAGTTGTCTCTTTTTGTAATATTTTATTAAAGGTTATATTTATCAGGTATACGCTATAATAAAGTATTCTGAAGAATCTATAGGAGTTTAGATGAAAAAAGTTTATGTGATAGGACATAAAAATCCCGACACCGATTCAATCGCATCCGCAATCGCATATGCGGAGCTTAAGCGGGAACTTGGTGAAAAAAATGTTTTCCCGGCACGTGGAGGCAAGGTAAACCTTCAGACAGAGTATCTACTTGAAAGATTCAAAGTCCCACAGCCGGAATTTCTCAGTGACCTTGTACCCCGTGTGAAACATCACATGAGCGGGGAACCTGTTACCCTTGCCCATGATACTCCGCTCTGGGAGGCAATGCAGCTCCTGTCAAGCAACAGATTCAGGATGATACCTCTTGTTGATGATGATAAAAAGTATATGTCAACCCTCCACCACAATACCTTCGCGGAGCATATATTGAAAAAAATTGATCCCCAGAGGAACAGTGTTATATCAACATCAATAAATCATCTTACCAAGACTCTCAGGGCACAGCCCGTTGTTGTCAGAAACGAGAAGGAGATATTCAGCGCACAGATAATTGTTGCCGCGTCAGAAATTGAAACTCTCAGGGAATTTATTGATCTCATGCCGGTGGAGAATTCGATTGTAATTGTCGGGGACAGGGAGGATATTCATAGATACGTAATTGACAGAAGGGTCAGGGTACTGGTTGTGTCAGCCGGACGGATTATAAGCAAAGAGCTGAAGGAGCTTGCCGCAAAGAACAACGTTTCTGTACTCACAACACCCTTTCATACGGCAGGAGCGTCATGGCTTGCCCTCCATTCCATGCCGGTGCGTTACGCGGGAGATTCATCGCTTAAGCCTGTTGCTGCTGATGAGTATATTCGCAATATAAAGGATAGATTTTCAGATTCAGTTTCACGCTCCCTCCCGGTTGTGGATGAAGAGATGAGAATTATCGGTGTTCTCTCCCAGAGTGACCTGATGAAGGAGCCGAATGTCGGAGTTATACTTGTTGACCACAATGAACTGACACAGGCAATTGACGGTATAGAGCAACTCCGCATAATTGAAATCATAGACCACCACAGGCTTGGAAACCCTTCTACTGGCTACCCCATTACATTCATAAACAGGCCGGTTGGTTCCACATCGACTATAATAGCAAACCTGTATAGAGATTACATGGTTCCCGTAAAAAAAGAGATCGCGTCAATTCTTCTCGGAGGAATACTTTCTGATACTCTTATTCTTCGGTCTTCAACAACAACAAGAACTGATATAGATACCGCCGAGTATTTATCACAGATTACAGACCTTGATATAGAAAAGTTCGGCAGGGATATTACATCAGCAGCTTCAATGATAAGCACCAAACCTGTTGAGGAGATTGTAAATATGGACCTGAAACATTATACTGAGGGGCCTTACACGTTTTCCGTGAGTCAGGTTGAGGTGGATTATCCTGACGAGATCATGGAGCGTTCTGATACAATTCTCGAACACCTTGCGGATACTGCGGAACTGAAGGGCCTGCTTTTCAGCTCACTGCTTGTAACAGATCTGAACCAGCTTAGCAGTTATCTGTTTATCAGAGGGAGGGATGAATTTGTGAGGAGGATAGAGTATCCTAAATACGGGGATCATATATATTTTTTAAAGGATGTACTTTCCAGAAAAAAACAGCTCATGCCATATATCTCGGATATTATAAGAAGATTTTAAATAAGAATCTTTGTCTTGACAGAACATCAATAATAGTTTAAAATTGCTGATCTAATATAGAGAAATGGAGAAGATTATGCGCAGGATTTTTTTATTTCTAACGGCAATTTCTGTAATTTTTACCGGATGTGGCGGCACTGAGCTTCAGATAAAAGTTAATTATATCTATAGCCCGGAATTTCATCTTAAAAATAAATACCCTACAAGTGTGGCACTGACCGGAGAGTATAAGTCAGATAGTATTATTTTAAAAGACGATATCCTGGGTATATGCAAGATGGAACTCGATTCCCGTAAGTTATTCAGCGAAGTGGGAATAAAAAGCACTCCCGGTTATGATGTTGTAATTGATATGAATTTTTCTGATATTGAGCAGGATGGTAAACCCGGGCTTTGTTTAAGCATAAATATGAAGCAGCTTCCGGAGCAGAAGCTTATCTATAAAAATAAATATGTTCAATACGGCGAAGAGGGAACATTTGAAACTCCTGATGGTTTTGCTGGTCTCCTGAAAAAAGTTATTTCTGATTTTATAAAAGATATGGATACCCAGTTTGGAATTTATACCAGGCAGGGTAATCTCCCGGTTAATCTTTCTAACAAAAAGTTAGTGTGCGCGGTATTTAAGTTTAAGGATTCAATTGAAGGGGAAAAGTATGGTGATCCGCTCGCGTCAATGATGATGACTTCACTGACAAAAACAGTAAATATTAAAGTCGTCGAGAGGGAACGGATACAGAAAGCGGTAAGTGAACTTGAGTTTCAGGCCTCGGGCTTAGCTGACAGTGCGACAGTAAAAGAGGTAGGTAAGTTTCTGAATGCCGATTTTTTAATTTGCGGGGAAGTATCAAAAATTAAGGATACATATCATATAATAATTCATGTTGTTGATGTTAAACTCGGGGAGATAGTCTTATCAAGAGATATTGATACGCCTGAACCTGAGAAGTTTTGTGAACTTATTCAGCAGCAGGCTAATTATGTTGCCCAGTCTATATCGAAATAAGTAAGATTTTTAATAGATTTGATAAATAAAGGGGCTGTCTAAAAAAGGCAGCCCCTTTGTTTATTTTAATAAATTTTACTTGCAATTTATTTGTAGATACAAATATTGTATTTACAAATAAATCTGGAGCATAACATGGCTGAAAATAATAACCGGTTGCTCTACCTGATATCCAGGGCTGTCAGCAGATTGAAATACGCTTCAATCGAAAGATTCAATAATGCCGGCGTGACAGTAACTCCGTCGCAAATGGGGATTCTTTTTCTCCTGATGAAACGTGACAATATGTCTATGAGTGAATTAAGTTCAATCCTGAGCATAGATAATTCAACGCTGACAAGACTGTCTGACAGGCTGGTAAAGCTGGATTTTATAGAAAGGGTGCGGGATATTAATGACAGGCGGATTTCGAAACTCAGGCTCACCGATAACGGGCGTTGTGAAGGGATGAAAGCTGTAAAAACAGCAAAAGAGATTAATTCAGAAATAAGCAGGGGATTTACTGATGAAGAGATGAAAATTTTTATCAGAGTAATGGAATCATTTTTTGCGAAATTTTAATATATGGATGGAGAGAGTATGAACGGGACACTTAAAACTTATAATACTATTAAGAAATATCCTTTTGGTAAAAGGATATTTTCATGGGTTGTCTGCCGGAAGGCTCCATACTTTGGAACAATCAAACCTTTATTTTTGGAACTCGAACAGGGGAGATGCGTTTTGAAGATGAGAAAGCGGAAGAGTGTAACTAATCATCTTGGTACGGTACACGCTATAGCGATGTGTAACATGGTGGAACTTGCCGGTGGTATCGGGATGGATGTATCTATTGCTGATAACCTTAGATGGATACCGAGCGGCATGACTGTAGAATATCTTGCTCTCGCAAAAACAGATCTGACTGGAATATTTCAGGCGGATATGAAAAAACTAACGACGTGGGATATCTCTAAACCATTTCCGGCAGAAGTTAACTGTTATGATACGAGTGGAAAAGCTGTGATGAGAGGCATAATTCAAATTCATTTATCAGAGAAAAAGAAAAAATAAGATTTTTCGGTTTGTAATAATAAATGGTAAAAATTTTTGATTTATTGAATCCTTTACCCTGTTCTGGGTAGGATAGGCCTGGATGGAGTTGTAGGCCTTCCGGGATGATTACTTTTTGAATTTTTATCATGAGCGCAATAAAGCAGGTAATGTTCAGAACCGAGCATTTCCCGGAATGTATCGCCTCCTCTGACCCAGGATTTCCACTGCTTCCATTTTTTTACCTCAGACTGCCCGGGAGTGATTGATTCATCCCGGGAATCTGATAAAATTTTGTAGTTCCACCTGATTGAATGTATTTCATTTCCTGATAAATTCGCAAGGATCTCGCGGCCCGATAATTCAATGTCAAGAGATGCCCTGCTCTTAAAAAAAGGAGTCCCTTCGAAAAGCTGAAATGAACTTGACGTGAAGGCGTCTACAAAGGGGCTGACCCTGTCTGCAAAGTCGAGTGTTTCCTGAAACTTTTCGCTGTCTGTTCCCGGGAGTCCAAAAATCATCATGGCCAGGTTTGAAATCCCCGCGTCTGCTGATCTGGCAAGTACTTCTTCTATCACTGCGGGGACAGTTCCCTTATTACATATATTAAGAAGGGTGGCAGAGCCGCTCTCCACGCCCCAGCTTATCCATCTGCATCCGGCTTTGAAGGCGTTTTCAAGCACTTCAGTCGTGTAATCACCGGTTGGCCTCCCCATTACTTGAAAGCTGATTTTGAGGTCTCTGGCAGATATCTCTCTGGATATATTCAGCAGATCGTCAGCATCAATATATTGATCGGCAAAATAGAAATTAGAGACACCGTATTTATCTTTATAGTGCGCGAGCTTATCAGCAAAAGCGGAATAAGCTGACGTGCGATAACCTGCAAAGGAGAAGTTATGGGAGCAGAAGCGGCAGCCCCTCCACCTGCATCCTCTTGAAAAAACAACAGGTAAAACGGGTTCAGGATTAAAATAATCATTAAAATTGCAGAATGAAAAATCAGGCACAGGCAGCTCTGACATGGGGATTGCCGCCGGAGAACTATTATGGATATTTACACCTTCACTTCTGTATGACAGTCCTCTTATTGATTCCAGGGGAGTCCCTGAAATCAAAAGGGAGATTCCATACTCACCCTCGCCTCTATAGAATGCGTCGATAAAAGGCGCTGCGTTCATCAGCTCATTTATATCAACGGATGCTAATGCGGCTCCTCCCGCTATAATAGTAAGTCCGGGTAATTCTTTTTTAAGAAGGGAACCGATTGTGAGCATATGAACAACCTGGTCAGGGTACATTACTGAAAGGGCGAGGGTCTCATCTCCAAGGAGATTCAGTTCTCGTGTAATGAATTCTTTATAAAAGGCCGTTTTGGGGGTGATTTCACCTGTATTGAGAAATTTTTTCAGTTCAGACTCAATTCCATGGAATTCTGAATAAAATTGTGAGAGTTCAGCAAGGTAGGCCGTATAGGTCTCTTTTGAATAAAAATCTCCAAGCAGTCCTCTGAAAAAAACCGGAGCAAGGCTGACTGGTGACGCTGATTCGAAGATATAGTTCCAGAGGCGTATATTAAGATCTAAGGCTGATATCCGGTATCCTGGCATACTTTCATTTAGATAGGCGTATAATGATGCGATACCCAGCGGCATGTAAGTGGGGTGGGCTCCCGGAACAAACAGCAGTAGAGTTTCTTTCATACCTGAAAATGCCTAAATGTAAATTCTGATCCTATTCTGGGGATGATATACATTCCTTCAGGTTCAGGGCGTCAAGTAATTTCAGGGGTGAAGGTAATTACAGATTGTTTTTTATAAAAAACTGTAGATTTTGATCCTGTAATGTTCCGGTATTTTCTTGACATTTAATAACTGTACTCATAATTTTTTATACGGAGGCACGGTATGAAATATGATAAAAGAATATTAAAACTTCAGGATAATATCTGCGGCGTGCGCGGCATCTGGCTGAATAAGCTTTCTTTTTTTAATACATATTCATATATACTCTGTTCTCCTCAAAACGGCGAAATATTATTAATTGATACATGCGGCCCCGGGAGCGCCGGAATGATCAGAAATGCCGTTGAGTCTATGGGGCGCACTATGTCTGATGTTACAGGCATTGCTTTAACGCACTGGCACAAAGATCATACAGGGAGCCTTGCGGATGTTGTTTCAATGGCGGCAGTTAACGGGAGGACTGTTAAAATATTTATACATAAAGATGATGCAGGATTTTTGCTGTCGCAGAAAACAAAACTTCTCACAGCTCATCCGAAGCTGAAATTTAAAGTGCCTCATGGTCCCGGAAAACTTCCTGAAGAGGGGAGTTTTGAACTTGTAGAGCTTGGCCATGAAAATGGAATAAATCCTCTCGATGATTACGGCGTTGACTTTATCCATACTCCCGGTCATACTCCCGGAAATACATCCTATTTATACAGGGCAAGTATGTCTCTTTTCTCCGGCTGCGGACTTTCTCTCTTCGGGAAAAATACTGTAGGTATTGTACCGGTTTATTATGACAGGGAGAAACAGCTCGCCTCGGCGCGTAAGCTGTTGGAGATGGAGTTCAGCTATCTTTACCCGGCTCATATGAATATAAAGAATGATGAAATTAAAAAAGAGGCACGGGTGCCGTTTAATGGAAAGATGAAGTTACTTGACCGTATAACCGGTACACAACCGGTATTCTGGTATCCGAGAATTTAACGAATATCATAAAATATGCTCTGCAAGTATTTTTATTCCTATAAAAAGGAGAATAATTCCACCGACGATTTCAACTTTCTTCCCGAAAAATTTCTGAAGCCTGGAACCCAGGTGTACACCTGTAAAGCTGAATGCAAATGTTATTAAACCGATAATCATAGATGGATAGAATATTTCAATTCCGAGCAGGGAGAGAGATAGCCCTACAGCGAGAGCGTCAATACTTGTTGCTATTGAAAGAATAAAAAGCTTTTTGTAATCCATAATAAAGATTTCTTCGCGGCAGGAGTTTTCATCACCATGGAGGCTGCTGAACCCTTCGATAATCATTTTAACTCCCACATAAGAAAGGAGAAGGAAAGCAATCCAGTGGTCGCATTTTTTAATGTATTCAACAAAGAGAGTACCTCCGTACCATCCGATAACAGGCATAAAAGCCTGAAAACCGCCAAAGAAGATGGCTATTGTTGATGTGTGACGCAGCGGTACCTTCGAAGCAGAGCATCCGTAAGAGATAGAGACAGCAAAGGCATCCATGGAAAGACCCACGGCAATGCCGAGAATTACTATGGTTGACATTTCAACTCCTAAAAAGCTATTTAAGATAAACCAGTTCCTTATCAGGTATTATTGTCCCTTCAGGGATGTCATTTTCTGATAAGGCGAAAAGGGGGGATATTTCAATAGCCTTGACGCGTTCAGGGATTTTAATACCTCTTGCCGTGAGCCATTTACGGTGGAGTGAATTCATTAGGCCCTGTGCTGTCTGAAGTGAATCAGCTCCGGATGCGTTTTTCACCGGCGCGAACTCCTCCTCCCTTCCGGTTTCCAGAATTATATTTTTTTCAGCTATAGGAATTGCGTCAAATACAAATTTTTCAAATTTGAGGCCTGTAATTTCACTCTGCGATCCGTTACTGAAAGCGTTTATCTTTTTTTTCGCCACGTGGAACGGGAGGTTCGCTGAGCCGTCACCTGTAACGGAAGAGATAAAGTTTATGCTGAACAGGTGAATCGCGGGATTAGCCGCGGAGTAAAGTATTCCGCCATTTTCATCTTTTGCGAAAAGTTTATCCTCGGGCATGTCAGAGTACTCAACTATGCCGAGTTTTCCGCCGGCGAATTGCACAAAGACCCCTGTCTTTTCCTCGTGGTATGCTTTCATCAATGCCTTGCTTGAAATATCAGCCTTTTCCTGTATGTGGAATCCGATAAAAAGAGGATCGATTATTTTCACCAGCGGATTGTCCACCTGGAAGTATGAGATGGTATCAATTCCCCGCTCTGCCAGCATCTGGAGCGCGCCCGATGTACGAAGTGCAGTGAGACTCCCCCCGTGACCATCAGGATTCATGAAAAGGCTGCTTTTGTCAGAGAGTATAAGCCTCCCTTCGAGATCGAGTGAGGGAATCATATTTTGCGGAAATATATGCACAAGCTCCTGTGAGAGACCGAAAAAATCTTCCTCCCTGAAAAATTTTTCAGTCTCGTCATGGTTGTCCCTTGAGGTCATAATCAGAAAGGGGATCTTTACCCCGTATTTTTTTTCTGATGCGCGGATTTTTTCGGAGTGCAGATGAAAGAGCGTTTTGCCTGAAACAGGCCCTACAGGGAACTTTCCTTTTGGCCCATTAAATCCGAGCCTTGAGCCCTGGCCTCCAGCTACAAGGAAGGCCGCGACTCTACCCTTTTTTATATGGGCCTCTCCGGCAGCTTTTGCGCTGTTAAATTTTTCATCAGAGTCTCCGTCCGGGAGTTTGATGTATGGAGCAGGAGAAAAATCCTGCGGAGTGACGGTTTCTTTCTGGTTAAAAATTTTCTGAAGGAGTTCAAAATCTATACCTGAAAGTTCGTCAAGGAGAGCCATCTTTTCGCTTTCAATAAGTGAATCCCAGTATTTAAAAACATGTTCCTGTTTATATGTATAAACTCTTTTAATTACATCGTCATATCCGTTGAATGAAATCATATCCCGCACCTTTTTAAGAAAAAACTTCTGAGCAATATTAACAAAATAATAATAAAATAGTTGTCCTGTAAAGGGTAATCTGCTTTTTATTTTAGTATAGAATTTTTTTTTCAGGAGCATGTCATGCAGAAATCAATCGACAAAGTAAATACACTTATTGAATCGCTGCCATATATAAGAGAATTCAGCGGCAAAACTGTAGTAGTAAAATATGGCGGCCACGCGATGACAGATGATGCGTTAGCCCTCTCTTTCGCTAAAGACATGGCTCTCCTGAAACTTGTAGGAATTAATCCTGTTGTTGTGCATGGAGGGGGCCCGCAGATAGGTACTCTTCTTGAGAAGCTCGGGATAAAGAGCGAGTTTGTAGACGGGCTCCGTGTGACAGACGCAAATACTATGGAAATAGTGGAGATGGTCCTTGTGGGTAATGTGAACAAGGAGATTGTCAATAATATTCATATTGCAGGCGGTAAAGCGGTTGGCATATCCGGTAAGGACGCCGGACTCATTAAGGCCAGAAAGCTTTATCATGAAGATAAGGGTGAAAAAAAGGATATTGGCCTTGTGGGAACAGTGGACAAGATAAATCCTGACATTATTACTCTCCTTGAAAAGGATAAATTTATCCCGGTAATTGCGCCAATTGGAGCAGATTCACAGGGGAACACATATAATATTAATGCTGATACGGCAGCCGGAAAGATAGCAGAGGCTTTAAAAGCTGAAAAGCTGATTCTGCTTACAGATATTGCAGGAGTAATGGTGGGAGGAAATCTTGCCTCAACACTTAAATCGGATGAAGTCCCCGGATTGATTTCGAGCGGAGAGATTAAAGGCGGGATGATTCCCAAAGTTAATTGCTGTATAGAGGCACTGGATGGGGGAGTTAAAAAAGCTCATATAATAGACGGGAGGGTGGAACACGCTGTTCTTCTTGAGATATTTACTCATGGAGGAGTAGGAACCCAGTTTGTAAAATAAAGTATAAATCTTTTAAAGTAGAAAGGGAGACGCGGGTGCCGCAGATTATAATGTGATACTACCCTGTAAAAATGCTATAAAGAAATCGGATGTAATCTTGAAATTTTTATATTGAGATTCAAGCCGGGAAATTTTTTCGAGCATTTCAGGGATAAGCTCAAGTCCCAGTTTGAATATTACCGGGTCATAATATCTTTCGCATTCGTAGAAAATTTTTATAATTTCATCAATATCCGTAATTGCTTTTTTATAAGCTCTCTCATTACGAAGTGCGGAGAACATATCCGCAAAAGCAACAATTCTTGCGGAGAGAGGAATTTCGTTCCCTTCTAATCCGTCCGGATAACCTGAGCCATCCCATTTCTCATGATGAAATTTTGCAACCAGGCGGCACATATGCAGCATTTCGTTGTCGCCGATGAGTTCGGAACCGAAGACAGTGTGTTTTTTTACTTTTTCGAATTCATCGATTCTGAGCTTTCTTGGTAGTTTTATAAGTGGATGAATTTCATGATGAATTTTACCGAAATCGTGCAGGAGAGCTGAAATTTCCAGAATTTTTATATATAGGGGTGTTATTTTTGAGTATTCCAGAATTCCTTTATTGGGAATATCGGTGTTGTGCATAATTTTTTGAGCGATAAGTTTTGAAAATTCTCTAACCTCCATGAGGTGTTTTACTGTTTCTTCATGCCCATATGCAAGGAGATAAGTCATTCGGTCTCTCGCGAATGCATCAATAAAGCCTTCTAGAAATTTTTGTGAGTAGGAAAGTTCTGCACGGTAGTTAAATATTTCGGAGATATCGTTTATTGAAGTAATAATATATTTATCTTCAGAAAATTCGTCATTGACAACCGATATTTTTAGAAGCAATGAGTATAAAGTATTGTTAGCATCAGTAAAAGAGACAAATACATCATCGAGGTTTTTCTTTTTTTTAAGGGCGTAAGTGTAGATTGATTTGAGTTCATTAATATTAATTATTTGCTCAAATAGGCCTGAAAATGAAATGGCCTGATTAATAAAATCAGTGGTTGAGTTAAATATTTTTTTAATAAGTAGCGACCCAGCTTTATTTATATGAATTATTTCAGAAGGGTTGAAAAAACTGCTTATTATAACCGGTATCTGGATCAATTCAGAAAAATTCAGCAGCTGTTTACGGCTTATATTATTTTTTTTCATATAGTTTGGTTAATTCAGCTTGCTAAAGTAATAATAAAAAAATATAAAATTAAGAGTATGGCAATCTCTTTAAAAAATCTACAGAGTTTCCTGTAATCAGAAACCTGAGTTTTTGAGACAACTTTTATATTATAACATAGAGTTAGGTAGTATGAGTAAAGAGTCAAGAAAAAAAGTTCGGATTTCCGAACTAAATTTTAAAAATATCGGAGACAGGATAACATTTATAAGAATGATGCATGGGAAAACTATTGAAGAGTTTTCTGCAATGCTGGGGATATCGAAGGGTAATCTTAGCGATCTTGAAAACAATAAAAATAAACCGTCATATGATGTTATAGCCCGTATAACGGAAAGTTTTAGTATAAATAGCCAATGGGTAGTCTCAGGAACAGGAAAATTATTTAAAAGGTTGGATTTTATTGAATCTGAACCGGCAGATTCTACCCAGGATAAGTCTGATTTGAATTGCAATTTTGAGCAGAGAGATCTTGCTGAAAGAATTTTAAATGAGGCTGCCGCCCTGGAAAAAATTTCGCCAACTGCTCTGCTCGAAGTCGCTGATTATATCAGCGGAAAATTGAAAGTCCTCATGGAGTATGGAGAACGGAGGTTTTCCCAGAGAAGGGAAAATAATGATACGGGTGAAACTTCGAATGGGGAAAATAGAAGAAGCGGCAAAGAAAGGCGTAGGCACGATTTATACCGTGTATAAAACTATTTTTTGAAATTTTTTTATTTGACATTAAATCGAATATAAATAGATTTGCTCCCGGAGAGTTGTCCGAGTGGTCGATGGAGGCGGTCTTGAAAACCGTTGGGTTAACAGCCCCAGGGGTTCGAATCCCTTACTCTCCGAATGTTTTACCCGAGAATCACCGTAAAAAGGAGAGGTGCCCGAGTGGCCGAAGGGGGTTGCCTGCTAAGCAATTGTATCGTTTAGGTACCGGGGGTTCGAATCCCCCCTTCTCCGAATTGAGTTATCATATATGACCCTTAACCTGAAAAATATCAAAAAAATCCGGCTTAAAGACTTCAACAGGGGAAATCTTGTAAAATATTATAATATTATCTATAATGATTACATTAAACCCTTTGATCCGATTAATCTTTCATATTTTCCTTTTGTAGGCTGGTTTATTCCTATGTCCCTCAATAAGGATGAATTCCAGAAATATCATGCTAAGCAGGCTTTTGTTCTTGCGGTATATTTTGCCTTTGCATGTATATTCCTTTATTTTTTTAAATATTTTATCCCTGAAGACGCGGATATCATTCAATTATTTATTATAATGCTTATATATCTTCATTATGTAATATATTTTACTCTATGTTTTCTTGGAACAAAAATGATTAAGAAAGGTGAAAAAGGGGAATTCCCGTACATAAATCAATATATAACAATGTTTACTGCAAAAATAGATATATAAATGCGTCTGTGGCTCAGCTGGATAGAGTAGCGGACTACGAATCCGTTGGTCGGGGGTTCGAATCCCTCCGGACGCGCATAAAAAAGCTCCTGAAGATTCAGGAGCTTTTTTATGTTTGGGCCCCAGGTTTCATATTATAGTGCCTAAAATTTAAAAAAAATCTAAAAAATGAATTTTTCTTTGTGATTATGTCGTGTTGACGTTGTTTTTTCATTTTTTAATTGGTATTTATTATTAGAGTATTATGTAGTATAAAAGCTCTAATAAGAGATATATTGAATAAAAAGAGAAAATTGATCATGGGACTGGAATACAAAACCAAAGGTAATAATCTTGTTGTTTATCTGAAAGAATCTCTTGATATAACGAATTCTGCTTTAATTGAAAGAAATATTTCCCAGCTGATTAATCAATTCAGCGAACATGATGTTATTTTGAATATGGATTCTGTAAAGTATATGAATAGTGCAGGGCTTGGAGTCCTGATAATCCTCACAAAAAAAATGGAGGATAGAAATAGGACGCTCAAGTTATCAAACCTCAATTATACTATCAGAAAAGTAATAAACATACTTGACGCTGAGTCGCTTGTCAATATTTATGAAGACGAGAAAGATGCTGTTATGGCATTAAATTAGTAATGTTAAAAAAAATTATCTTTTTTATACCTTTAATTTTTCTATTGAACTGCTCTGGACGTGATATTCAGTATACTCAATGTGAGGAGAAGTGTGAATATACACGTCTTGATTGTATAGAGGATTGCGGTGGCTATGATAAAGCCGGTTTCTCATTTTCATTTGGCAAAAATGTCCCCTTTGAACCCTTCTCCTGTACCGAAAGATGTGACCAAAAAGCAGAGGTATGCCGGAGCAGGTGTATTCAAGAAAAATAAATTAGTATGACTATCTATAATTTGCTAGACTGGTTTTTTATTTTTTTTCATTCAGCATGGACTCTTTTCAATATGACCGGATGGGCCTGGAGAATGACAAGGAGGGTACATCTTCTTACTTCAGGGCTTACGGCTTTTTCATGGTTTATATGCGGTTACTTTTACGGATGGGGATATTGCCCTTGTACTGAATGGCACTGGCGAGTGCGGGAAATTCTCGGTAAGGATAACAGTTCTTATTCATTTATCCATTATGCGATTAGAAGTATTACAGGCCTGAATCCTGATCCGGTTTCTGTTGACATACTCGTTCTTTCTGTTTTTCTTATTGTGACCGGATTAAGCATATTTTTGAATATAAGGGATTTAAAAACTGATAGATGAGTAAGATACTCTTCACCGGAATTAATGCCAGGTATGTTCATTCAAATCCTGCGATACTCTATCTGAAAAAAACAATATCCGATCTTGATTTTCACTCTTCAGTTGTTGAGTTTACAATAAATGAATCCCTTGAAAAAATTTTAGAGAGGATTGTTTTAGAAAAACCTGATATAATCGTGCTTTCGGTCTATATCTGGAACTCCTCAATTACAAAACTAATACTCCCTGAACTTAAAAGGTTTCTACCTGGATCCAGAATTATTGCAGGTGGGCCTGAGGTGAGTTATAATGCTGCTGATTGGCTTAAGCTCTATCCTGAAATAGATTATATCATTACAGGCGGAGGGGAGGCAGGATTCAGAGAACTCGCCCTGTCTGATTTTAAACATCAGGACCGGATAATCAGAAAAATTAATTACTCCTTCAATGAAGTAGCATTTCCTTATGATGACGAGGAGATGAAAAGGCTCAGTGGGAGATTCATATACTATGAGAGCAGCAGAGGTTGCCCTTTTAAATGTTCCTACTGTCTCTCATCACGTAGTGATCAGAGGCTGGAGTTCAGGAGCCTCGAACAGGTTGAATCGGAGCTTGATTTTTTTTGTCACCATAAACCGCGTCTTGTTAAATTTGTAGACAGAACTTTTAACAGCAGCAAAGAACATTGCCGTGGTGTTTGGGAATATATAATGAAAAATTTTTCACCTGCCACAACCCGCTTCCATTTCGAAATATATCCTGATCTTCTGGAGAAGGATGATTTCGATTTTCTTGAGACAGTCCCTCGCGGTCTTTTTCAGTTCGAAATGGGGATACAGACTCTCAGGGATGAAACACTTTCGGTAATTAACCGGAATTTGAAAAAAAACGGTTGGATGGAGAAGGTCAGGGCACTAGCTGAAAAAGGCAATATCCATCTCCATGTTGATCTTATAGCGGGCCTCCCCTATGAATCATACAGTGATTTTAAAACATCATTTAACCCGGTTTATTCACTTGGCGCTGATCACTTCCAGTGTGGATTTCTTAAAATACTCCCCGGAACTGAAATGAGTGAAAGGTCAGCTGAATTCGGTATTGAATACGATGCGGCTCCTCCATATCAGGTTAAAAAAAATTTCTGGATGGGATGCGGGGAGATCCATCGGCTCGAAGATATGACAGAGCTTATTGAGATTTATCACAATTCCGGGAGGTTCAGGGTAACGGAAAATTTTCTTATAGAAAATTCCGGAACACCATTTGATTTTTATGAAAGGCTCTCAACTGTTTTCAGAAATGAAAGCCCGTTGAATTACAGGGAGTGGGAGGGGGCTGCTGAGCTTCTTAAAAAGTTTGCCGAACAGTATGAAATTCCGGATATTCCGGTTTTTTTTGATTGCCTTAGGTGGGACTGGTGCAGCAGTATGAAGAAGCATCACTACCCGGAAATCCTGAAATCCGAAGCTACAGTTTTTGCTAAAAGAAGAGGCTATAACTATATCATAAAATTTTTTCATGGTGATAAAGTTATATTTAAGAATATTGAATTCAGTCTGGAAGAATTAAGGAGATCAATTTTTTTTACTGCCGGCTCCGGGCTTTTCAAAGAGAGAACTATGGATGGAGATTATGCAATGTTTCTTCCCGATAAAAGAGTTATTTTTTTTAATATTGAATAATCATAAATTCATATCGTTTATTTAAAATAATATCCCTTGACATCTGGTTTAGAAACATTTCATTTTTTATAAAAATTATTTATTAACGGCCAGATTGGCCTATATATTTTAAAACCTTAATTTTGATCATGGATGAATAAAATGGATTCAGGACAGAGAAAAAAACAGATACTTGAGTGTGCCAAAAAACTTTTTGCAAGGAAGGGGTATTATCATACGCAGATATCCGATATTCAGAATGCAGCGGGAGTGGCAAGAGGCACTATATATCAGTATTTTAAAAACAAGGATGATATTTTTTTAACACTACTCGAAAATCTTCACATCGAAATGAAAGAAGTTATCTCAAGCAAACCTGAAAATCTCGAAGAGGATTTCAGCAGCGGGGAAAAAGTCTTCAGGTATAGAATTAAAAAGGCATTTGCACTATTCGCAAATGATCCGGATTACTGCAATATCCTCCTCCGCGTTGGGTTGGGTCTTGGGGAAAATTTTGATAGTATACTGAGGCGTTTTGACAAGCAGATGGTTGAGCTTATTAAAAGCTATCTCGTTTCCGGTATAAAACTTGGAAGGATCAAACCTGATATTGATCCTGTTTTTATGTCAAATGTAATTGGCGGTGGCTTTATGAGGATGGCGTATTATTATGGAGTCACCGGTCGTGGTAGCCAGACTGAAGAATTTGAAAAGCTCACCGAAGATTTTGTCAACGCATTCGCTTATGGTATTTTTTTGGAAAAATCTTGACATACTATTTAGCATATTTTAGTTTGAACTGACATGTCAGTTATTTTGCTTTGGGGTGGCATAAACTGGCTTTTGAGCTTATATAGCTCTTCATATGTCGTTGGGGCGGAAGTTAATTTATTAATCAAAACATTTAAAAATGTTGCTTAAAGTTTGCATCATCCTAATCCTGCTCAAAGTTCATTCCGGTCATTACTTTTAATGATCGGGATGAACCTTTTTTCAAAACCAATCTTGAATATTAATCCATAATATTATTGTTGTTTATATCACCGAATAATTTCTGATGGTAAAATAAAGTTTAAATTTCCGGGGTTTTGTTGATGAAGAAAAAGAAGAGAAAGCTCTTCGCTGAGCTTATACAGAAATATATCGGTGAGGGTTGCGAGCCACAATGTGCCTATTTCGGGGAGTGCGGAGGGTGCATGTTTCAGAATGTCCCCTATGAGAACCAGCTTCTCCTTAAGAAAGAGTATCTCAATTCAATGTTTGAAGGGCTGGCCGCGGTTGATGAAGTTTGCCCGGCTTCTCCGTATATGTATAGAAACAGGATGGATATGGTTGCAGCTTTCGGGAAGAAAGGCCTCAGGCGGCAGGGGAGTTACAGGCATGTAGTGGACATTGAATCGTGCAGTATAATGCAGGGCAGATCTAATGAACTCTATGGTGAACTCCGGACTCTTTTGAATAAGATTGAGGATTACGATTATCTTAAACACGAAGGATACCTGAGGTATATTGTTCTCAGGCAGGCACGTTTTACCGGCGAAGTGATGGCAAATTTTGTTGTATCAGCTCCTGAAAACCGGCTTGGTTTTGCGCTTATTGATATCCTTGATGACATAGATTCATCATCTCTCCTCCTGAGCGATGGCCTTGCGGATTTGAGTATTGCTCCTGTATTCCAGACTCTTAAAAAAGGATTTATTACAGAGAGCTTTGATGGCATTGAATATATGATCACACCGAATTCCTTTTTCCAGTCCAACTCTGAAATTGCGATGAAGATGTACAGGAAAATTCTTTCCCATGTTAAGGGGAATACTCTCGACCTCTATTCCGGGGTGGGGAGCATCTCGCTTTTTGTGGCATCCGCAGCGGAAAAGGTCACGGGAGTTGAAATTTCAGAGGAGTCTGTTTTAACGGCAGAGAAGAACCGGGAACAGAATGAAATTGAAAATGTGGAGTTTGTATGCGGGGATGCGGCTGAATTTGTTATGGTACATAAAGGTGAATATCAGACTCTTATCCTTGACCCGCCGAGGAGCGGAATGAATCCGAAGATGATGTCTCATATAAGGGAGATGAATCCCGAAAGAATAATTTATATGTCGTGTAATCCCGCTACATGCAGGGACGATGTCAATCTCCTTGAAAACTATAAAATTGATTCCTTTGAGGCGTTCGACATGTTTCCACAGACTCCGCATCTTGAAACTCTCGCTGTGCTATCAAGGAGACAATAATGTTTGAGCATATAACAGACAACGCTCTTAAGCGGAGGATTAAACAACATGTTATCGGGAAAGAACATACATTTTTCGCTTCGGTACAGCCCGGTTTTGAAAAGACAGCTTTAAATGAACTTGCCGGCGCCGGATTAAAAGTGGTTAGTAATATTATTGAGGGTGGAGTGGAGTTTACAGGACGCATGGATGACTGCTTTACCGCTTGCATCAAATCCCGGACAGCATCACGGATTTTAATGAGAGTTGCGTCTTTTAAATCTCATAATTTTTATGAGCTGGAGAGATCTATCCGGTCTTTCCCCTGGGAGCTTTACCTGGACCCGGAGATACCTGTCGGATTCAGCATTTCATCCGGTAAATCTATGATTTATCATACAGGGAAACTTCAGGAGATATTTGAACGGGAGCTCCCCGCGATATTCACGTTCGAAGGCGTGAAGAGAAGTGATAGCGCGAGTAAAATTTCCCAGACGATTTTTGTCAGAAATTTCAGGGATGTCTGCACTGTAAGTATTGATGCGTCAGGGGAATTCCTTTACAAGAGAGGGGTTAAACGGCTTTCGTTCGCAGCTCCTCTTCGTGAAACTCTCGCGTCTCTTATCCTCCTTGAAGCAGGAATAGAGAATTATAATGTACTCCTTGATCCCATGTGCGGTTCCGGGACTTTCAGCTTAGAGGCTGCTTCAATTTTTACCGCTACTCCTCCGAATGCAGAGCGGGAATTTCCTTTTATGAAATGGCCTTCATTTAAAAAGAAAAATTATCTGCATCTAAAGAGAGAAATATCTCAATCACAGGGTAATGCCGATTCTGCTCTCACGGGGAAGAGGATAATAACATCTGATATTGATCCTGAAATAGTGAAAATAGCAGCTTCTAATGTCCCGGATAATTTTAAAAAATTTTTGGCTCCTGAAACGGCAGATTTTTTTGCCCTGGACCCTGAAATTTTAAAAAATGAAAAAACACTCATTGTACTGAACCCCCCCTACGGTAAAAGGCTCAGAAAAGACGACATGGCCAGTTTCTACCGTGAGATCGGCATGAAGATAAAGCGGGATTTTTCTTTATGCGGTTATGCGGTAATTGTTCCTGGAACTGCCGCGGAGGATGCTCTTGCTCTTGAATATAACAGGAAGATACCATTTATGAATGGCGGCATCAGGGCTGCTGTACTTTTTAAAGACGTCTAAATCTTCCCGCTGGCAACAAGCTTCACGAAATGTTCATACGACCTGTCATAAGTCTTCTCCGCGCTTTCGGGGAAGAAACATGCAGGAAGTTCTCTCGACTTTTTGTGATAGGCAATGCACTCGCAGCATAAGCCTTTACGCGAGCAGGGTTCATATGAACAGTTGCAGCCTTTGAGATTTTTGTCCTTCCTGCATTCCATGTTAAAATTTTAATCCTGTTTCTTTTTTCTGAATACAAAAAATTTTGATCCGAGGAAATTAATAGCGAGACCTCCTACTATTCCGAGAAACGCTGCCAGTAGATAGTTTTTATGGAAAAAGATCCGTGTGTCATAAAGGTAAACTGAAATAGACCAGTTGAGCGCGAATCCCGCAATGCTGACAGCGAAGAACCTTACATACTGGCGTATTAGCCCATGACCGCTCTTCGGAAAGTTAAATTTTCTGTTCAGCAAAAAATTTGAACTAAGGGCGAAAACAAATCCGATTCCCCTTGCCAGGCGGAATGGTATAGCAAGAAGGTCGTAAGATATAAAAACAAAAGTGAGGTCCACAACCATCCCCGAAGCGCCAATCATAGAAAATAAAACGAACTCACCGAGAGTCCTGAATTTATACCTGAAGAGCCTCCAGATATGGATGATGTAGAGCACCTGCTGTTTCAGCGTGAGTTTACTTTCGCCATAAAGTCTCTCCTGAAATTGAATAGGTATCTCTGTAATTTTTTTTGGGTCAAGCTTAACAATAAGTTCCAGGCCGATCTTGAACCCCAGTGGATTGAGCGGTATCTCTTTTTTAAGCAAACTGCCTCTGAATGCAAAAAAGCCGGCCATGGGGTCTTTTACTGATGTGAATGGACGGGCGATAATTCTTGATACGAGGGCATTCATTATGCGGAAGATATTGAAATGCTCAGCGGACCCGCCTTTTACAAAGCGGCTCCCTATTACGAAATCAAAACCTTCTTTTGCTATTTTATCAATCATGTCAGGTATTTTTTCAGGGGGGTGACTCAGGTCCGCATCCATAACAAGATAGATATCACCGGAGGCCATCTCGAAACCTGCGATTACCGCGGAGGAGAGGCCTTTTTCTGTAAACCTGATCTTCAGCTTTAAAGGATATTGCTTTTGAAGTTCTTCAACTTTTCTGTCTATACCATCCTGTGAATTGTCATCCACAATTATAATTTCATATTTATATTGAGTATTTTTTAAAGAGCTGTCAATCCTTGACGTAAGTTCAGGGATGTTGTCAGCTTCACGGAATGTTGGTACTATTATAGATATTTTTTTCATATTATCACTTTAATTCGTTTATTCCGGTTAATAAAATGTAATAGGTATAATCATGACAATCATTTTTTTATGAATTGGGTTGATCTTTTGATGTATATTATCTATAATAAATTCTAAATGTTCAAAACATGAGATTATTAAAATTAAAATGAATAAAAATAAAACCGGAAATATAGATAAACAGGTAAGCAGTTTTATAAATGAAGTGGGGCTGTATTCTGATGAACATATCAATTATATAGAAAAATTAAATAATGTTCTCGAAGAGATGAAAGATTCTGCAAACAGAGTTGAACGAAAGAACTACCATCCTTTTTCTGAAACAGTGAAATCCTTTGAGTATTATGTTAGAGAAAAAAAAATAACACTGACTCCTTATGAGAAAGAACGTTTTGCTGCTATTGCCTCATCAGGCCTGAATAACATGGCTAAAAAGCGTATGGCTGAGGATTTGATCCATGCAGTGAAGGCGCGATATGCATCTGAAAATGAACTCAAGGTTAGTGATGAAAAGAAAAAGAATGAGATAGCCGAGCTTGAAAAATCTAAATCATTTTTTATAAACTGGTATAATCTTCTAAAGTTTGCTTTTGAACATGGGACCATAACTCTTTTTTCTCACAGGCTTAAGGCTGAGTGTTTTGACCGGTTAAGAGTAAACGCAAACACATGGTTCGCAGCGGTAAAGCCGGATCTGAAGAAGTGCCTTGACCAATACTATTTTTATTTGAGCGTACTTGAATATAACTCCCTTGTTTCGCTTTATAAATCAGGAATTGTACTTGGTAATATGAAGGATGTTGCAAATAATTTATCATATTCGTGGGAGGAGCTTGTCGATCTGATGAACAGTTTTGCCTCTCATTATATTGAGGTTGCAGTAAACATTAAATATGTAGATTCAGGCCTGAAAAAGATTTTTAAAGATCAGAGTCCGGGGCACGGGTTCTGGGGTTTTATAGGGCTACTCTCCGACAGGCCTCTTGTTAATGGAAAGGTTGTAAGATATAATTATGATGAAATGCTAAGTGAAACTATAAGGGGGGTTCTCTTCTCATATTATACAATCTATGCAGATGTTGCGGTCAGAACTATGAATCAGCTTATGTATCTGGCGGGAGAGAGTGGCATTATTAACAACCGCGAAAAAGAGCTGACCGATGAAGCAAAGAAAGATCAATCTTTGAGGGAAACCCGTGAGCAGGGAGAAGCTTCAAGGGTGATATTAAGGCTCAATGAGATTTCAGATCTTGTGGGGAGTTGCAGGGAGGATGGGATAAACCTTGCAGGAAGGATCTTTGCAATTGAAGCAAAAGGCAATCTTAACCAGTGGAATAAAGATGCTGAAACAAGGCCCTTCTTCAGAATAATGAAGGTTCTGGAAGGCCTGAAAAAATATATTATTGAGATGATAAAAGATAGTAACAATCTTATCCTTGAATATGATGATAATGAGTATAAAAATTATTTTGAAAGCCAGCCTGATCTGATGAAAGCGGTTCTGGACTTCGCAGAATTTTCGGATGAGCTGCAGGGACGCAGGGAAAAAGATATAAGCGGATTCAGGCTGGAAACTGATGAAGAGAGAGATGCTTTTATAAAGAGAATAATTACTCCCGACATGGAACTTCCGAATATTCCCGGCGCGCGTACACTCCGGGAGACACTTATAAATATTTCAGCGAAGAGCTATAATCTTTGCATGAGGTTCAATGACCTGATAAACAGGTATAATGAGAGCCGTAAAACACAGTCTTCTGATTTAATCCGGAATTATGATTTTTTTTATAACGCAAAAATTATACATCCCAAACTCAGAGGATTCGAAATTGCGATAAACAGACGGGATGTGGTACTTGCAGATCTTGTTAAATCGGGATGTTCTATTTGTGAGTTTCTCTCCGAGCAGTTACAACATCCGGGGATAAAGGCATTGCGTGACGAAATAGCTAAACTGACTGTGGAAAATTCTGACGGCGTGTCTTTGCATGAAGATAGTGACAATCCGGAAATAAAGGAAACTGCAGCTTCCAGAGAAGCGGGTATCGGGGTGAATGTGGATGATATATATTCAGACAGGCTTACGGGGCTTAAAAACTGGGAATATTTTGAAGATTATATCCTCCCGGAAAATTATGATGAAAATCATCAGTACCTCGGCAAAGAAAATCGGCATGTTTTCTGTATGGAGATCTCAAACCTCGTTTCGATAAACATAAAGTCCGGCAATGAAACTGGAGATAAAGTATATAAAAAATTCTGTCAGGTTATTCAGGAAAATCTTAACTTCTCAGGGCACGGTAATGTTGCAATTCGGTGGCAGGGTGGTGTTATTATCGGATATATTACAGGTGTCACGGCAATTGACGCGATAGATATTGTTCATGGCATTTTCAGAAAAACGAACAGCTTGGTTGTAACCGGAGAGATTAATGCTACTCCTGAGCCTGTTATTAATGCCGGAGTTTATACAGAATCACCCGGGTCAAATGCCCTGACGAATATTGATATTGTGAAAAAAATGATGCTCCAGGCCTCTGACGGTATAAAGGGGCATGTCATTTTTCTTAAACATCCCGAGCAGTTTATAACTGAAAAGGATTTTGACAGGAGGGGTTATCTTAAAGAGGAACTTATATCTATTGTAGGTTGAGAACAGCGTGGAGTGCAGAT
>CAZVFJ010000008.1:0-28374 GCA_964625825.1 uncultured Leptospirales bacterium
CAATCATAGTGTTAAGCCTGTTGCCGGAAAGAGGCTCGAAAATATCATCTGTGTCTATAAGATCACCCTGAGGCTGAAAAAATACCTTGTTTCCATTTATATCCGAGGAGTTCATTTCTGACCCTGAAAAATAATTTCTAAAGAACCACTCCCCCTCCCCTGAAATAAAATAATCAACCTGCTGGCGGAATTCGCACAGGGCAAAAGAACCTTCAGAAATCTCAGGGCCACCGAAGAATATTTTTATTAACGGCATCTGAAGCTTTACATTTTTTGCAATTCTGAGATTCCGTTCAACATTCCATAAATAGGAGGTGAATGAAAGATAATCGGGTGAAAGAGAAAGAATGTACTTTACAATAAGATCATCTGATCCGAAATTCGCAATTACAGATGGAAGTGTTGAACATGAAATGTCGCTGAATCTCTTCGAAATATATCCAGAAATCGTTGCAGGAGCATAATCGATGTTTCCATTAATATACCCGAGAGAATGATCCTGTAAAGGTAATTGTATAAATAGCATCTTCATTATTAATTACAAAACTGAGTTGAAATTTATTCTAAATATAATTATTAATCATTTAAATTTGTAAAAGAGTTATTTTAAAAGAGTCTCGCGGCTGAGAAATCTATTTCTTGCCATTTTTAATAAAATCGAACAAAAAATATGATAATACAAAAAATAAACAATGATAAAAAATCTATTAAATAAAAAGTATCAAATCCTCTGTATAGATGACAGCAAGTTAAACAGAGCTTTCATCATTAAAATCCTCTCACCCTTGAATATAACAGTGGACGAGGCTGAAAATGGAATTTCAGGCCTCGAAATGTTGAGTAAAAAGGACTATGACCTCATATTACTCGATATAGTAATGCCGGAAATGGATGGTTTCGGCTTTTTAAAGGAATTCCAGAAATATACCCGCGAACAATTCATACCTGTGATACTTATGACTGGCCTGGATGATCTTAACGCAAAAATCAAGGGGCTGAGTACAGGAGCTGACGATTATCTTCTTAAACCGCTGAACGAACAGGAACTTATAGCCAGGGTTTTCTCCCTTCTCCGTTTAAAAAATGCAAACTCTGAGCTTTATGAAAAAAATATGCTGATTAAAAAAGAACTTGAGGCGGCAAAAAAAATTCAGCAATTTATTATTCCGGCAAATTTCAACTTTATTGATTACCCTTCAGTAAGCGGTATATACAAACCTATAGAAGATATAGGTGGAGATTTTTTTGACTGTTATAAAATTGATAATCACCGGGTCGCGTTCCTGATTGCTGACGTTACCGGTCACGGAATACCTGCCGCACTAACAATGACTATGGCAAAGATGCTTTTTAGCATATATACTTCGAAATTTGAAAATACCTCCGACCTTATGAAGGAGATAAACCGGGAGCTTAAAAACACTCTCCTTGATACGCAGTATGTAACCGCATTCTATCTTATATATAACAGGTATACCGGGAAACTTTCATATTCAAATGCCGGCCATACAAGGGCTCTATTTTATAGAAATACAAAAAAACAGGTACTTGCCCTGGATTCATTCGGCTGGTTTATAGGGATATCCGATTATTGTGAATATGAGCAGAAATGTATAAGTGTTGAGAGAGGCGACAGGCTCTTCATATATACAGATGGAATTACAGAAGCAAAAAATGGCGAAGGTGAGGATTTTGGCGAGTCGCGTCTTGCGAGATTTCTTAAAGAAAAGAATAATCTTAAAGGAGACAGATTCTGTGCAGAATTAATGGAAAGTGTTAATCTATTTATAAACAGGACTGCGATTAATGATGATATAGCCTTTCTCAATATAGAATTCTGATATGGACCTGGAATTTCTCTTCCCGAGACTACTAACAGAACTTCTTTTACCCGGATTATATAATTCTCTTAACAGAAAGAGTTACCGGGTATCTTTCTCCAGGGTAGTTAATGAACTATTCTCAGGAATGCCCGATTTTTCTCTGAATATTCAAAGGTTGAGAGAAACTGTTGTAACTTCAATATTAATAACATGTGATTCTGAAACAGATCGAAATATAATTATCAATACACTTAAATTGGCTTCAGAAAATACATCTTTTATACTGGAAATAATTACGGGGAAAAAAATAAAAAAAGTTACGTTAGAAAAAAATTCTGAGATTAATTATACAGAAAAAAATTTTTATCGATATAACATTTCGTTAAGAAAAGAAACTGACGAAATCATAATTACAATTCTTCTACCTCTGAAATTCTTTAATATATTGATACCCTCATTGACTGATTCCATTCCCTATGAGAATATCTGTGAAAAAGTAATTCCTTTTTTTAAAAAACCGGATCTCCTGTATCCATCAATAGCATTACTTCTTGAAAAAATCGGTAGCAAAGAACTATCAGAAATACTAAACCTTTTGAAATTAAACAAACAGTTATCAGATTATCAGCTTGTTCTTCTTATCAAGGGATTTCCTGAACATGCGCTTACAATAAAAAATTCACTCTCAAAAAATCAGCAGGAAAGCCTGAAATGCGAATTGAAGAAATATCGTGGAAAAGTTACCCGTGAAGATATCTCATGCGGAATTTACTCTGTCGAAGAAAGCCTGGGCAATATATTACAAAAAGAAAAAAATTATTTCTCAGAGTGGTTTAGTACTCTTGCTTTACTTATAAAAAAAATATCTGATTATGAACTCCTGACAAGAAAAAGCTGGGATCAGTGGATTGAAGAGATCGAACATAAAAATATATTATACAAAACATTTTTAAAATGCAGTGACCTGGAATTAAATTCAGCTTTTAAGGAAAATCAGAGAGGTAGAGAGGCAATTTTTAAAAAATATTTTTCAGAAGAAAGGATAAAAGAAATTTTTTCAGCAGAAGCATCTGCTGTATTTCTTTCTTTACCAGAAGCCAGAATTGCAGTAATTAAAAAATATAGAAATATTATAACTGAAACTTTTAGATTTAATCATGAAAATTTTTCATATATAATATCATCCGTAAAGAACGAAAATGATTTTGAGATAATTGTCAGGCATACCGGATGGTTTACTCTTTCAACCGCGCTTAAAAAGTGCGGTAAAAAACTACAGGAGAGAGTAACGGGGTCTATTAATTATCCTGCTTCAGTTCTTGTTAAGGGAGTTCTCTCCGGCACGATTAATCCCGATATAATTCAGGATGAGATTCAGATAAACCGTGCCCGGAGCGAATGTGTTAGAGTTATATTACAGCTTTATGAAGATGGACTGATTGAACCCGATATTTAAGCTTCTTCCTCCGGTTCGTTAGCCTCCTCCTGATCGGGAATCCCCTCGGAATAATCTGCCTTATGAAGCGGTGCAGGCTGTTCTGGAACGGTATCGCCTGATTTATCCCGAATATAGGCTTCGAGTTTATTAACTCCATCCCTGAGCTCATTAAATTCTGATATATTAAGGGCAACACCTTTCTGGGTAGGTTTATAGATATCATTTCCATCCATATCCCTCCCAGCAACATACCATATCCGTATATTAATAAGCTCCTTCCCTTTAAATTCAGAGACCTCAATTCTTATTATTTCATTTGAATTTCTCTGGATGTCCTTTATCAGAATAGACATGATTTTCCTCTCTTATAATTAATTCAGACATAGCATTTTTTATGAGATTACATTATCCTTTCATTAGATTATTATTGTCAAAAATAAAACCAAATTGATTTATGATTTTACTGTTTGTAACTTCAATATACCAGTATTATGGTTAAGAATTAAATAATATGAAATTAAAAAATATTGCGGACAAAAAAATTTACTAAATACCGGAGAAATAATGAAAAATTTTCTTATAAGTATAATTTCTGATAACAATATAGAGTTCATTAAAAAAGCTGCAATTGATATACAAAATGTGGATGATGCCGATCTTCTGATAGTAGATGACGGCTCTGAATATGATATCATTGAAGAGATAAGCGATTACAAATTTGCTAAATGCATCATTCATGAAATGCCCCTCGGATATGGTTCATGTATTGAAGCGGCATACAGTTTTTCAAGAGATATGGGTTACAGGTATCTGATAACTCTTGATCCGGCAACACCAGGGATAATAAAAGATATCCCTGTCATTATGGATAATTTGAAATACGGGTATGATATAGTTACCTGCAGCAGGATCCTGGAAAACTATGATTATGATAAGATTGATAAAAATACCATTGAGATATACGATATAATTTCCGCAGAAATGAACGGCTTGACAGAATCCGGCATAACTGATCCTTTATCATCTAATAAAGGTTATAATGTTGAATCTTTGAAAGATATGGAGCTTACAGACAGCGGTCACGGTATATTGCTTCAGATTTTTATACAGGGCTCATATTTCGGATGTACGATTATTGAAGTCCCCTCTGAAGCGGGCCTCTCTCTGGGAGAAGAGTTGTATGAATATGAAAATCCCGTTGAAGCTCTACATTCAATTGTTGAAACAGAGAAATATCTATATAACAAAGGAGCTATCAATTAATTTATTGATGGAGACACTCCCATTTAAGGATTCTTTTTGTTATTGACAAAAAGAATTATTTTTAATAAAAAATTTAATCTTTTAAGAATCTAAAATGACAAAACCCGTAATAGTACAAAGTGATAATACCCTTCTGGTAGAAGTAAATAATCCAGTTTTTGAAGAAGCTCGGAATTCAATCTCCCGCTTTTCAGAACTGGAGAAAAGTCCTGAACATATCCATACATATAGAATAACACCGCTTTCACTGTGGAATGCCGCAGCTTCAGGGCTGGGAACTGATGATATACTGTCAAGTCTTGAAAGCTACTCAAAATATGACATCCCCGCTACAGTTTATACGACTATAAAAGAGCAGATGAAGCGGTATGGTTTGCTTAAACTGGAAATGCATAATGAAGATCTTATGCTCGTCTCATCCGATCCTGTACTCATCAATGAAATACTCTATAATAAAAAATTTCAAAATTATATTATTGAAAGAATCGATGAAAACAGTCTGAAAGTTAAAAAACTCTTCAGGGGCCATATAAAACAGGCTTTAATTAAAATCGGTTTTCCTGTTGAAGATCTTGCCGGATATGAGGATGGCGATCCTTTTGAGGTAAACCTCCGGCCTGAGGAAGGAAACGGTAAAGGCGTATCCCTCAGAGATTATCAGGTAAGCGCTGTTAATGCCTTTCACCAGAGTGGCGGTCCGGAAGGGGGGAGCGGAGTTGTAGTTCTCCCGTGTGGAGCAGGAAAAACCATTGTAGGTATAGGAATCATGAGTCTTATAAAGAGTGAGACCCTGATTCTTGTAACAAATACAGTTGCTTTAAGACAGTGGAAAGAGGAGCTCATTAATAAAACGATGATATCCGAAGATATGATAGGTGAATACTCAGGCGATAAAAAAGAGATAAGACCTGTTACTATAGCAACCTACAACATACTCACCTACAGGAAAAATAAAAAAGAGGGTTTCGTTCATTTCGACATATTCAGTTCTAAAAACTGGGGGTTGATAATCTATGACGAGGTACACCTGCTCCCGGCCCCTGTATTTAGAATGACTTCAGAGATTCAAAGCAAAAGGAGACTGGGACTCACCGCAACCCTGATCAGGGAGGATGGACTTGAATCCGATGTATTCAGTCTCATAGGCGAAAAAATATGATATGCCATGGAAACTCCTTGAGAAAGCAAACTGGATAGCAACCGCTCTCTGCACAGAAATTCGTATAGAGCTCCCCGAGGAAAGGAGAATTCAATATTCGATTTCAAGAGATCGGGAAAAATTCAGGCTTGCCTCAGAAAATCCGAAAAAAATTCAAATAGTTAAAAAGATTCTGGCTCATCATATTGACTCAAATATTATAATAATAGGACAGTATATATCACAGCTTGAAGAGTACAGGGAGACTTTCGGTTTTCCACTTATTACAGGGAGTACTCCTGTTTGGGAGCGGGAAGATCTCTACAGAAAATTCAAGCTTGGCGAGATCAAAAATCTGATTGTTTCTAAAGTCGCTAACTTTTCAATAGACCTCCCTGACGCAAATGTTGCGATACAGATATCCGGTACATTCGGTTCAAGGCAAGAGGAGGCTCAAAGGCTCGGAAGGGTACTCCGCCCTAAAAAAAATGATAATTTCGCATTTTTTTATACCATAATCACATCCAACTCCGTTGAAGAAAAATTTGCTCACAACAGGCAACTATTTCTTACGGAACAGGGATACGCATATAGCATCATGAATGAAGAGATGTTTAACACGAAATTCGGGGAATAAGATGCGCACCACCTGCCGATTTTCAGTGATAACGATCTTAGTAGCACTTTTACTCATTACTACCGTAACCAGTTCATTTGCTTCCCGAACAAAAATTTACATTGTCACCTCTACAGCTGTTTTCTTATCAGAAAATGACGGCAAATCATGGAATTCATTAAATAGCGGTCTTCCGGAAGAATGCAGGCCTGTGAGGTTATATACTGCTGGAAATGATATATATCTCTCCACTTATTCATCGGGAATTTTCAGGCTTGAAAAAAATCAATGGCAGGATATAAACTCATCAGATTTCAGAAGGAGGAGTATATACAATAAAGATGCCGGCTATAGAAAAATCTCCGCATTTTCTGTAGACCCCGAAAACAGAGATAACCTTCTCCTTGCCACAAAGCACACTCTTTACAGAAGTAGAGATGGCGGTAAAAAATGGGAAAAAGTTCCAATGAAGGGTTTCAACAAAAGGAATTATATTACAGCTGCTGCAATCTCAGACGACAGAATTATTGTTGGAACCGCGTTCAACGGAATCTATGAATCATCCGGCAACGGATTTAAAACTTCAGGTAATGGGCTTCCGGCAGAGCCATATTCAGAAACACTTAAGTTTACAGCCCAGACTTCATACCTTTACATGGATAAATCCGAGCTCTATACAGGCTTCCAGTTTGGCGGAGGTCTCTACAGCAAATCTTTGAACTCTCAGAGTTTTAAACCCGCAATGAAAGCTGGTGAAGATAATTTCAATTCTATTGTATTTGATATAAAAAAGAAAGATGGAAAAATTTATTTTTCTGATGGAAAAAATATACGAATGAAAGATGGGGACTCAATTAAAGTTATTTCTGAATATAATGAAATAGTTGAAAGAATTTCCGAGAAAGAAGATATTATTAACGCACTCATAATCCATGAAGATAAAGTAATCCCTTCTCTTGTAATGTGGATTGATAATCCTGAACAGAAACCGGGAATAGCTTCAGCGTCATCAAAAAAAGCTATTTATGTAAGTATACCCTCCATTCAGCGAAATCTTCAGAAATATATTGATATGGCAAATAGTACCGAAATTAACGCATTTGTCATAGACATGAAGGATGATTTTGGTAATATATATTTCCCCACAGAAAACTCAGTTGCCATGGAAATTAAAGCATTAAGGAAACCATTGAATCTTAAATCAATACTCAATAAACTTAAATCAAATGAAATATATGCCATTGCGAGAATTGTGACTTTTAAAGATCAAAAACTGTTTTATGGTTATAACGGGAGATATACCATAAAAAATAAAAACACCGCCAGATCCTGGAAAGGAGTTGATGGGGAGTTCTGGGTAGATCCCTATTCCGAATTTGTTCAGAATTACAACATCGAGATTGCAAAGGAGCTTGAAAAGGCTGGATTTAACGAAATTCAGTTCGATTATATTCGCTTCCCGTCTGACGGACCTATTAATTTATGTAATTTTTCATTTCAAAATGATAATGATTCCTATAAATCAGAAATTTTAATTGATTTTTTAAAAAAGGCAAAATCATCTTTAACTATTCCTGTATCTGTTGATATCTATGGATTTAATTCATGGTATTATTTCGGGAACTTAATCGGTCAGGACATGGAGGATCTTTCATATACAGTTGATGTAATTTGTCCAATGATTTATCCATCACATTTTGGAAACAGCTTTTATAAAAAATATGATAGAGAAAAGAGACCTTATCGGATTGTAAGAGACAGCGGGATCAGAGCGGAAGAGATGGTTAATAGAAGAGTACGCCTGCGGCCATATCTTCAGGCTTTTAATCTTCTGTCACCAACCTGGGGTCCCGGATATATAAAAGATCAAATAAAAGCATCTGAAGAGAGTGGCTGTAGCGGCTATACTCTCTGGAATGCAAAGGGGGAGTATGATATTCCCCTTAAAGCTTTAAAGGTAAAATAAAAATGAATGCGTTCAGCTTAAAATGGGATATCGAAAAAAAAATTCCTGTTGTATATCTGGAAGGGGATATCACATCTGAATCCGATAATACGTTAAAAGAAACATACAATGAAATAAAAAAGAAAAGCAAATCAAGGATATACATTTTTGATTTTACTAATTCTACTTACATTAATTCTTCCGGAATTTCATCTTTTATAAAAATAATTCATCTCCACAAAGAATCCAACGGGGAATTTATCTTTACAGGGCTCTCTGAACACCTGCTGAAAGTTATGGACATAGTAGGATTAACTGAATATATAACAATATCAGAGACAAAAGAATCTGCTATAAAAAAAATAAATTCTTCCCTTTAAGAGGTGATATTTCATGGCGTTAAAAAAAATTTCACAGGAAACTGTGCTCTCTATAGATGCGGGTACACAATCTATACGTATAGCCCTGATCAATTTTAAAGGGGAAATACTGAAAATAGTAAAAACTGAAATAAATCCATATTTTTCCACAAATCCGGAGTGGGCTGAACAGGATCCGGAATATTTCTGGAAAACACTTGTTCAGACATCCAGAAAACTTTTTAGCGATCTTCCGGTAAAGAAAGAATCTATAAAGGGAGTCAGCATTACCACCCAGAGAAATTCCATGATAAACCTGGATAGAAACGGAAAACCTTTAAGGCCGGCAATCCTCTGGCTTGACAGAAGAAAAGCTGAATCTGGAAAATGGCCGTCATTTTATCTCAGTTCTGCACTTAAAGCATTGAATCTTTATGATGCTGTTATCTATGCAATGATGGAAAGTGAAGCAAACTGGATATCACAAAACCAGCCTGAAATATGGGATAAAACAGCTAAATTTCTTTTTCTTTCAGGATATCTTACGTATAAACTAACAGGCAATCTTGTTGATTCCGCAGGAAATCAGGTTGGATATGTGCCTTTCGACTTTAAAAAACAGAAATGGGCATCTGATAGAGATATTAAATGGAAAATGTTCCCCTCAATTACAAAAGAACAGCTGCCTGATCTTGTAAGACCATCTGAATTAATGGGGACCATTTCCCGTAAATCATCAGCAGAAACGGGAATTCCCGAGGGTCTCCCTGTATTTGCAGCAGCAGCAGATAAGGCATGCGAAGTTCTCGGCTCAGGATGCCTCTCACCCGATATTGCATGTCTTAGCTTTGGAACTACTGCAACAATTGAAACTACTAACAATAAATATGTTGAGATAATTCCATTTATGCCTCCATACCCCAGTGCCGTACCTGGCTCATATAATACAGAGGTAATAATTTACAGGGGCTATTGGATGGTTAGCTGGTTCAAAAACGAATTCGCACAAAATGAAGTTATGCTCGCAAAGAAGAAAAAAATTTCACCGGAAATTCTTCTGGATAAAATGGCAGGGAGTATCCCCCCCGGCTCCATGGGGCTTATGCTTCAGCCGTTCTGGTCACCGGGTTTGAAAATTCCAGGGCCGGAAGCAAAAGGAGCTATTATCGGATTCGGAGACGTTCATACAAGGGCACATGTTTACCGGGCAATTCTTGAGGGTTTATCCTATGCTCTTAAAGAGGGAGCTATCAGAACAGAAAAACGAAATAAGGTAAAAATAAAACAGTTACGAATTTCAGGAGGAGGATCACAGAGCAGAACAGCAATGCAGCTCACTGCTGATATATTTAATCTTCCGGCTGAAAGGCCACATACTTATGAAACATCCGCCCTAGGTGCTGCAATAGATGCCGCGATAGGACTTAAAGTATTTCCGGATTTCAACAGCGCTGTTAAATCAATGACACGCGTCTCTGAAGTATTCGAACCTGACAAAAAAAATAGTGAAATATACCGAGACCTTTTTGATAAAGTATATATGAAAATGTATAAGAAGATGCAGCCGCTTTATAAAGAAATAAGGGATATTACAAACTATCCCCCATTTTTACAGTAGAAGTAAAATAAAAAGGGGCTTTCGGCCCCTTTTTTATATTAATTAAGAATTTTATTTATCATCTTAATTATAACGTCAATATCCTCGGCGGAACCTTTATCCAGGAGTTTTTTGAAAGTAACAAGTTCATCTCCGTAATTTCGCTCAGCTGCATTGACAAATTTTTCACCAACTCCGTATAACAGCCAGTCGAGTGAAATTTTATGCCTGATAGAAACACTTCTTAGAAACTTGAAAGATGGATTCTGTGATCCACACTCTACTTTTGCAACATACCTTCTGTCGATACCAGCAGACTCACCGAATTCTCTCTGAGTAATTTTAAGATCTTTTCTAACTTCTTTAAGTCTAAATCTTATCTGTCTGAAAAATTCAAGTTCCTGCTCATCATCCAGCACATTTTCTGATAAAAACTGGTGATCGTTATACCTTTCTCTGTACTTACTCTGGTTACCAATTGTTGTATTCATATTCCCTCTTTATATTTGTATTTTGAACAAATTTTATTATTAGACTTTTTTTTTTCAAGAAAAATACTAATATTGATGTGTTATTTTAATCTATTACACTAATATTAGACAAAATAAAATGCTTTTTCTAATTCATATATAGTGCGGGATTCTGTATTTGTTACCACAAAAAGAGTCTAAATGCAACAAAAATTTACTTTACATTAAAAATTTTTTAAGCTGATTTAACAGAAAATATATTTAACAGGTTAATAGAATGATACCCGTAGAACATGCAATTGAAATAATTATTTCATCAATAACAGCTCTTAAAGATAAAGAAACTGTCGATCTTTTTAATGCCTGTGGAAGAGTTCTTTATCACGATATAATTGCACAATATAATGTACCTCTAAAAAATAATTCTTCAATGGATGGATATGCAGTAATTTCAATAGATACAATAAATGCGTCACCCGCGAATCCTGTAGAGCTAAGAGTTGAGCAGGAAATCAGGGCCGGCCAGCAGAGTAATGGTAAAATACTTCAAAGCGGATATGCAATACGAATAATGACAGGGGCTCCTGTTCCGGATGGCGCTGATGCAGTTATACCATTTGAAGACACTGAAGAGATAAATGGTTTTGTTAAAATTCTGAAATATGTTGCTGTATCTGAGAATATTCGCTTTGCAGGTGAAGATATCAGGAGTGGTCAAAAAATCCTGTCAAAAGGAACACGTCTTGACTCTGCGGAGATTGGTCTTCTTGCTTCAATGAATATTACAGAAATCCCCGTCACGAGGAAACCAGAAGTTGCTATAGTATCTACTGGTGATGAAATTCTTGATCCGGGAAATGATAATCCAGAAGGTAAGACTTTTAACAGTAATTCTTATGTACTTTTTTCTGAAATAAAAAAATATGGGGGTAATCCTCATTACGCCGGGATAGTCCGCGACGATAGAGATGAAACACTGGCCAGACTAAGTGAGCTCATGAAATATGATATTATAATCACTTCTGGCGGTGTGTCTATGGGAAGATATGATTTTATACCGGATGTTCTCCGTGATTTGGGAATTAATATAAAGATAGAGAAAGTTCTTATGAAACCAGGTAAGCCGGTAGTATTTGGTGTGAACGGCGAAAAGCTTTTCTTTGGTCTCCCCGGTAATCCCGTATCAGTAATGGTCTCCTTCCTTAAATTTGTAAGACCTGCTCTTCTTAAAATGTCAGGTTCTACAAAGCTGGATAAGCCTGTAATAAAAGTAAAAGCCATTGAAGAACTGAATAAAAAAAAGGGTAGAAAATATTTTATGAGGGGAAACTATTCCATTGATTCAAGTGGTATCTCTGTAACATCAACCGGTCCACAGGGATCAGGAATACTAACTTCAATGAGCAGCGCCAACTGCCTTATAATCCTCCCTGAAGATATTGAACAGGTTAAAGCAGGAGAAAAAGTAGATATCGAATTAATCAAACATGGTGAAATTTAATGTCCCCCGTTAAAGGAGTAGTGCTTTATTCCGGGGGTCTTGACAGCATCCTCGCAGCAAAAATTTTAATGGATCAGGGAATAGAGATGACAGGACTTCACTGTTTACTTCCCTTCTATCCCCCTGACCTGAATCCAGAAGAACTTGAATCATCCAATCTTGCACGACAAATAGGATTGAAGCTGATTTTTTACCGGTGCAACAGGGATTATATTGAGATGATAAAAAATCCGGAACATGGATATGGTAAGAATATAAATCCATGTATAGACTGTAAGCTCTTTTTTATAAAAAAGGCTTCTGAACTAATGTACGAACTTGGAGCGAATTTTGTGGCAACAGGTGAAGTAGTGGGGCAAAGGCCTATGTCGCAACTCAAACATACATTAAATCATATTGAAAAGGTATGCGGATTACAGGGAAGGCTTCTCCGCCCTCTCTCTGCTAAAATTCTTAAACCAACAATTCCAGAAATAGAGGGTACGGTTGACAGAAAAAAACTTCTTGATATATCAGGCCGGGGACGTAAAAGGCAGATGGAACTCGCTGAGTTTTACGGTATAAAAAATTATAGCTCCCCGGCAGGAGGGTGCCTGTTTACAGACAGTCACTTTTCATCAAGAGTAAATGATATCCTACATCACCAGCAAAATGTGGATATGAATGATATCTATCTTTTGAAAATTGGTAGACATTTCAGAATTAATGACTCTTTGAAAATAATTGTATCGAGGAATGAATCGGAAGGCCTTGAGCTTGAAAAAATGATCTCCTTTGCGGATTTTTTTATAAGGCCGGAATTTAAGGGGCCCTCGATTTTTATCAAAGGTGAAATGAAAGAGGAAGATCTTGAACTGCTAAACTCAATAGCAGCAAGATATGGGAAAGTAAAAAATAATGAGAATAAGCTTACACTTTTTTCAGGAGATAACATATTACGTGAAATGTCAGCTCCCAACCCTGTAGATGAAAAAATCCTGGAAAAACTGAGAATATAAATGAAAAATCGATTTCAGAAGAAAAAAACTGTCTCTTTTCTGGCATCAGGACGTGGATCAAACTTTTCTGCTGTCGTTGAAAAAATAATATCAGGCTATATTCCCGCAATAACCGGTATATTAATTTCAGATAAAGAAAATGCTCTATGTCTTGAAAAAGCTAAAAAGCTTGGAATAGATTCTATCTTTATTGATCCTAAAAAATTTACATCCCGGGAAGAACATGAAAAAGAAATGGTAAGGTTGTTTGAAAAATACAGCACCGATCTTATCGTAGCATCCGGATATATGAGAATTTTGACTCCTTTCTTTATTAATAAGTTCAGAATGCGAATAATAAATATTCATCCTTCACTTCTACCCTCTTTTCCTGGCAAAAATGCACAGAAACAAGCTCTTGATTATGGAGTACGAATAAGCGGATGCACAACTCACTTTGTTGACGAAGGTACTGACTCAGGACCCGTAATATTACAGGCAGCTGTAGAAATCTCTCCTGATGATGATGAAGAATCGCTCTCTACGAGAATACTAAATAAAGAACACAAAATTCTCCCAGAGAGCGTAAAACTTTTTTGTGAAGACAGGATTACATTTTCAGATCGAAAAGTTATTATAAGAAAATAAATTATTTTTTTTCAAATTTCTTTTTAAGCCCTGCTTCTTTTATCTGATAATAAATCTCAATTCCGCCATCTATCTTTTTCTCAGATATTACTTTACCCTCTTTAAGAGGTTTTTCAAACTCGGCACTGATTTTTGTAATATCAGTGTACCTGCTTTCATTCAACATTCTGACTTTGACAATATCCTGGAGAATTTGATGTTTTGCGTTACTACATGCTTCATCAAAATCAGAAGCTGTTACAATAACAGTATAAGTATCCATATCAATCCATCCGGTAGAAGGCTTAACCTCTGTCACAGGTTTTAATTCCTCTTTAACAGGTTGTTCGATAACGTTTTTCCCCGCACAACCTACCATAAATATACATATAAAAAGAATATAAATTAATCTCATAAACAACCACCCGCCAATAGATTTTTTTCTTGCACCATTTATTTATTACTATAAATAGACCTTAAATAAAAATATCTAACATTTATAGAGGAGCTAATTTTGGATACACAGATTATTTTAACTTTTTTAATCTATTCATCAATCGCGTTTATTCTTACCTACTATTTTAATCTGTTTATATCTAAGGAAGAATATACACGTCAGGATTTTAGTGATATTCTTCCAAAACTGGGAAATATGCTGACAAAAATATCAAGCAATTACCCTCTTTTAAATCTATCTGGTATAATACTGATTTCTGCTATTCTTGCAATAATAATTCTGAGTATTTTCAATAACTGGATTATAAATTCAGCATTACTTCCTTTGTTATTATATTTTTTTGGTCCTAGACTTGCTACTTATTTTGAAGAAACACGTGTAACTATTACTGACAACTATAAGGATATCCTTGAAATTATTTATGCGCGTTATTATAGATATATAATGGCTGGTTTCTTTATGGGATTCGGAACAAAGTTGATTGATAACTGGGTAAATGCCGGATTAATGTCATTTTATTGGTTTATAATTAATTTCTTTATAAATACTGCTTTGCTTGTACTTATTCTCAGGGAAGATATTTTTGAAAAATAAACGATTAACTTTTTTAATCTTTTATATTTAAGATTAAAATTAAATATAAAAAATCGAAATTTTATGTTGACTTGACCAAAAAAAATTTTTATTGTAATGTTGTTCAATAAACTCATGAAAAATAATACATGAGTAATAAAATATTTAACTTATACGAGGAGGTTCTTCTCATGAAGAAGTTGTTTGTAGTGAGTCTCGCTCTTGCAATGGGTCTGTTATTCACTTTTACATCCTGTGGCGGAAGTAAACTTGGTGGTCAGGTTGAAGGACAAACCTTTAAAACAGAAGGCTGGATAGATGATAATACATACAGACTTGCAGCCGCTGGTGTTTCAAAATCAACACTCAAGAATAAAGTAGCAAGAAGAGAGAGCGCAAAGAGAGCAGCTATCCTTAATGCACAGTATCAGGTTCTTGAAAAATTTAAAGGTTCCAAAATTGAAGGCGCTGCGGGAATGTCTGATTTCGAAAATACAGGTATTGCTATTGCACAGGAAGTATCAGGTATAGTAAAGGGCGGCTCAGTTGTTAGCGCAACATATGATGAAGAAGACAACTGCGAAATCATTTATGAAGTAAAAGCGAAAGGCCTGAAGAAAAAAGTATCTGCCGCAGATTGGCAATAGACTTTTTTAAATAATTAGCAATAAAAAAAGACATCTTTTAAGATGTCTTTTTTTATATATAAACCCGGCAACTCCCTGCTCTCCCACACAGCTACCCGTGCAGTACCATCGGCGAATAGAGGCTTAACTTCTGTGTTCGGAATGGAAACAGGTGTTTCCCTCTCTCTATAGTTACCGGAATATTTTTAATTTAATTATGAGACATATTTATTAAGCACTGATATACAAGTCAATAATAAATATTAAAATATTTTTTATTTATCTTCTGTTTTATTAATTTTATTCATCATTGCAAACAAAAGATTAAAAATTACACATAGCAATATAGTAATTGAACCAGCGAACAAATCCTTCTGAATGAAAAAAAAGTAAATGCTGGAAAAGAGAAATCCAATAGCCAATAAAAGTATTATTCTGTTCATAAATTATCCATTTAATCCTGTGTCTCAGATATTACTGCAAAATCAGATACAGTGTCTGTGTCATTCAAATCAAGGAGTCTTATGCCTACGGTTGATCTACCCTGAGACGAAATGTCTCCAGCAAGAAGTCTTATTGTCATGCCTGTTTGTGATGTAATGATAATCTCATCAGTGGACATTACCGATCTTATTCCGGCAGCCGCACCGTTTTTATCAGTTATCTTCAGATAGGTCATACCTTTCCCTCCGCGTCCTTTATTGACAAAGTTATTATATGATATTCTCTTCCCATAACCTTTATCAGTAATAACAAAGAGCGAAGTATTCGGTTTAACAATATCCATTCCTATAATATAATCATCCTTCTCCAGCCTCATTCCTATAATGCCGGCAGCAGAACGTCCCATGGATCTCATCTTCTGAAGATTTGTCCTTAGAAGTGACCCATTCTTCGAAGCAATTACAAGATCACTTTCTTTCTCAACAACCTTAACATCAACAAGCTCATCATCTTTCTTAAGATTTACACAAATAATTCCACCCTTTCTGGCATTTATAAATTCATCAATGGCCGTCTTTTTCAAAATACCGTTTCTTGTTGCCATACATAGAAAATCATCTGTTTCAAATGTTTTAATTGAGCATATTGCAGTTATATTTTCGCCTGAAGCAAGGTTAATAATACCTTTTAAAGATTTACCTCTGCTTGTCTTTGAGGACTGAGGAATTTCATAAGTCTTGAGTGCAAAAATTTTACCCTTATTTGAAAATAAAAATATTGTATCATGAGTAGTTGCTACTGTCATCATCCGTACAAAATCTTCTCTTTTTGAAGACATGCCCATTACACCCTTTCCTCCACGGCCCTGCTTTTTAAAGGTATCGATGGGCATTCTTCTAATAAAACCGTCATTTGTTATAGAGACAACCATACTTTCTTCAGCTATAAGATCCTCAACATCAAAATCAGTATTTGATTCAGCACCGAGTAAAATTTCAGTTCTTCTTTTATCAGAATATTTCTCTTTTATTGTTATAAGCTCGGTTTTAATAAGATTGTTAATTTTAACTTCACTTTTAAGAAGTGCATTTAGTTCATTTATCAGTTTATGAAGTTCTTTCAATTCATCAACAATCTTTTTAATTTCAAGGCTGGTTAAGCGCTGTAGCCTCATTTCAAGAATTGCCTTTGCCTGTATTTCGGTAAGACCGAATCTTTTTATGAGTTTAACCGAAGCCTCATCGGGAGTTTTAGATGATTTAATTAAAGCAATAACTTCATCTATGTTTTCAAGAGCTATTTTCAATCCTTCTAATATATGGGCTCTTTCTTCAGCCTTTCTTAAATCATACCTGGTTCGTCTAACTACTACTTCCCGTCTATGAACGATATAATGAAAAAGAATCCCTTTAATATCTAATACCTTCGGAACATCATCAACTATAGCAAGAAAAATTATACCGAAAGATGTCTGTAACGGCGTATGTTTAAATAACTGATTGATAATAACACTACTGTTTGCATCTTTTTTAAGGCCGATATAAATCCTCAAACCATTTCTGTCGGATTCATCCCTCAGTTCTGAAATACCCTCAATCGTTTTATCATTAACAAGTTCCGCTATACGTGAAATAAGGTTTGCCTTGTTTACCTGAAATGGTATCTCATTTATAATTATCTCTTCACGCCCTTTTTTATTCTCTTCAATTTCATATTTTCCGCGGATTACAACACTTCCACGTCCCGTCGTGTACGCCTTAATGATTCCATCATTACCCATTATAGATGCCCCTGTAGGGAAGTCGGGGCCTTTTATAAACTTCATCATATTTTTAACAGTTGTGTCGGGATTATCAATAAGGTGAATAGTTGCATCTATAACCTCCCCGAGGTTGTGTGGAGGTATCTTGGTTGCCATACCTACTGCTATACCCTCAGATCCGTTAACAAGAAGGTTTGGATAAGCTGATGGGAGAACAACCGGTTCTTTTCTTGTATCATCAAAGTTTGGATTAAAATCAACAGTCTCCTTGTCAATATCAATCAAAAGTTCTTCTGCAAATTTATTAAGCCTTGCCTCAGTATATCTGTAAGCAGCTGCAGGGTCACCATCTACTGATCCGAAGTTACCCTGACCGTCAATAAGAGGCATTCTCATGGAAAAATTCTGCGCCATTCTTACCATTGTATCATAAACAGCCGCATCGCCATGTGGATGAAAGTTACCTATAACTTCACCGACAATTTTAGCTGACTTAACATAGGGCCTGTCGCTTCTCCATGCCCTTTCATTCATGGCGTGAAGAATACGTCTATGAACCGGTTTGAGACCGTCTCTCACATCGGGGAGAGCTCTCCCTACAATTACACTCATAGCATAATCAATATATGAGACCTTCATCTGGTCTTCTATTTCGACATTGATTATATTTTCTATCTGCTTTTCATTATCATTATTTTTGGATGTCACTTTATTACTCCATTACTACGGTAATTAATTATAGATCAAGATTCTGTACATTATGGGCATTATCTTCGATGAATTTTCTTCGCGGTTCTACAGCATCTCCCATAAGAACAGTGAATATTTTGTCTGCTTCAATATCATCATCAATCCGGACCTGAAGCATCATTCTCTTCTGTGGATCCATTGTCGTTTCCCATAGCTGGTCAGGATTCATCTCGCCAAGACCTTTATATCTCTGAATAGTAACTTTCTGATCCTTTAACTTTTTAATCAGTGTATCTTTCTCCTCATCTGAATAAACATAATGAACCTCTTTTCCGGATTTTATATTATAAAGAGGTGGCTGAGCTATGAAGAGATATCCGTTTCTGATAATTTCCGGCATATACCGGTAAAAAAATGTCAGAATAAGTGTGCGGATATGTGCACCGTCAACATCAGCATCGGTCATAATTACAATTTTATGATATCTAGCCTTTGTAATATCAAACTCCTCATCTCCGATACCCGTGCCTATTGCTGTTATTAAATTCTTTATCTCATCATTAGAAAGAATTTTATCAAGCCTTGATTTTTCAACATTCAGAATTTTTCCCTTGAGAGGTAGAATTGCCTGAAAAGTCCTGTCTCTTCCCATTTTTGCTGAACCGCCGGCTGAGTCTCCCTCAACAATATATATTTCACATTTTGATGCATCCTTTTCTGAACAGTCAGCAAGTTTTCCTGGAAGGGTATCATTTTCTAAAGCACTCTTTCTTCTGGTGAGATCTCTCGCCTTTTTGGCCGCAAGTCTTGCCCTTGCCCCGAGAATGCACTTATCGATTATTTTTTTTACTTCCTGCGGATTCTCTTCAAAAAATAGAGAAAGATTTTCAAATGTAGCTGATTCAACAAGCCCTTTCACCTCACTGTTTCCGAGTTTCATTTTGGTCTGGCCTTCAAACTGAGGCTCAGGTATTTTTACACTTACAACAGCAACAAGCCCTTCACGTACGTCATCCCCTGAAAGCTGTATAACATTTTTATCATACTTTCCTTTTTTCAGATATTCATTTATCACTCTTGTAAGAGCTGATTTAAATCCTATAAGATGTGTACCGCCTTCTCTGGTATTAATATTATTAGCATAGGTGAATACGGTTTCATTGTATGTATCAATATATTGGAGTGCTACCTCAACATCGATGTTATCTTTAACAGTATGAAAATAAACCGGTTTTTTTATAATTGATGCTTTATTTTCATTCAGGTATTGTACGAATGATATTATTCCGCCTTTAAACTGAAAAATATTTTCTGTACCTTTTGCTGTTTTCTCTTTTAAATCTCTTTCATCTCTTAAAATAATTTTTATTCCAGCGTTCAAAAAAGCAAGCTCTCTTAGCCTTTTGGATAACGTATCAAAATTATACTCTGCAGTTTCAAATATTTCAGAATCAGGCCAGAAGGTTACCTTTGTACCCCTATTTTTTGTTTCCCCTGTCATTTTTACTTCATGAACTGGAATTCCTTTCTGATAGGTTTGAGTATATTTTTTTCCTTCTCTATGGACTTCCACGATCATTTTGCTTGATAAAGCATTAACAACAGATACACCTACTCCATGAAGTCCACCAGAGACTTTATATGAGTCATTATTAAACTTTCCACCTGCATGAAGTTTAGTTAATACTATTTCAAGAGCTGATTTTTTGTATACCGGATGAGGATCTACAGGGATTCCACGCCCATTATCAATAACTTCAATTGAATTATCCTTATGTATTGTTACAATAATATTATCACAATATCCCGCCAGAGCTTCATCTATTGAGTTGTCTACAATTTCGTAAACAAGGTGATGAAGGCCGTAAACATCAGTTGAGCCGATATACATGGCAGGTCTTTTTCTTACTGCTTCAAGACCTTCAAGTACCTGTATATTATTTGCACTGTAGCTTTTAGTCATTATTTTTACTCCATACTAATTCATCTTTATTTATATAGGTTCGTTTTATTACCGTAAAGGGGCTTACGCCTGTCCCGGTTATATTGTTATTTACATCAATTACTATAAGTTTATCTTCATTAGAAATTTTATTAATTATCCATTGATTTTCTTCAGATAATTTCATGGTATCAGTGTTAAAAATACCGACACACTTATGATCGCTGATTAAAATATTATTGCCTACATGGATAAACATTATTTATTTTTATTCCATCTGCTTTTTTTGACTTCAAATCTGATCGCATTAATAAAACCCGACCCGAAATCTTCTTTTACTTTTTTTAGAATATTACCCTGATGCAAAGATAATTCATTTGCATAGGCGGAATGATCAACTCTTATAAAGAGAATATTTTTAAAAATCCTGTCCGGTAAACTATGAGAAGAGAGTATACTGCCAACATATAGAGGCCACTTTTCAACAATTCTCTCTAGAAAAAAAGACTCCTTCAAATCAAGTTCATCAATAATATCTGGAATTATATTGCTGAATGAAATTGTCTGATTTTTTCTAACATCACCGAATCTGAATTTCAAGTTAATTACCCGGCTCTTTTGTATAAATCTTACAATTTTTAACAGAAAAAGTTTTTACATTACCCGGCATATCCTTTTTGATATAATCTGAATTTACCATGGTAAATATAAGCTGACCTTTATCCTTTAACAGATCAATCATGTTAGTACGCCTCTTTTCGTCAAGTTCTGAAAAAATATCATCAATCAGAATAATGCTTTTTTCCCCTTTTATTTGTTTAATTATTTCAAATTCAGAAAGTTTGAGGCAGATTGAAGCCGTTCTTTTCTGTCCCTGGGATGCGTAATTATTAAAATTTATATTTTTACTATTCTGAAAGATATAATCATCTCTCTGCGGACCTATTCCGGTATTCCCTCTTTTTATATCCTCATTTACTCTGCTTAATATAAGTTTATAAAAATCATCAAAAGTTTCTGCATTTATTGTACAATACTTAATTTCAGGTGAATCTGTCTCTCCCCCTATAATTGAATATGTATTATTGAATAAGTTATTAAACATTTTTAAAAAAGTTTCTCTTTTTTTAATTATTGATAATGATTTATCTGCAAATAATCTATTCCAGACATCGAGGTGTTTATTGTCCGCTTTACCCTCCCTGATTTTTTTAAGAATTATATTTCGCGAATTCAGAACAGACTTGAATTCATTTAAATGATCTATATATTCAGGATATATCTTTGAGATGACTGAATCAAAATATCTTCTTCGAATATCCGGTGTGCCATTAATTATATTTATATCTGCCGGATTAAAAACAACGGATAAAAGTTTGCCATAATAATCAGATGCTTTGTTTATTTCTTTTCCATCTATTTTAATTTTTTTTTTTGACTTCTCCCCTTCATTAATAAAACCGACTTCAAATTTTTCAAAATCGGAATAAGATACATTTCCGCTGCAATAATAAGAGTTACTGCCCCATTTTACAATATGGGAATCAGATGTATTTCTGAAGGATTTAAGATTTGAAATTACAGAAACAGCCTCAATTATATTTGTTTTTCCGGAACCGTTATCTCCTGTTATGAAATTAATTTCCGGAGAAAACTGAATATCAAGTGATGAATAATTTCTGAAATTCATCAGTTTCATATTTTGAAGTATCATTTTATTCTGACGCTGTTTTAATCTGTATTGGCATTATTACAGAAATATAGTTTTTATCATCTTCAGGAATTATCGTCACAGGGCTCATCTGTCCTGTTATTCCGCAGATAAAAGAATATGAATCAACCTGTTTTAAAGTATCAAGAAGGAACTGAGCATTAATTCCCAGCAAAACTTTTTCCTTACTATCTGATTCAAAGGTTATTTCTTCTTCGGCTTTTCCAAGTTCAGGAGTATTAGCCTCAATCTTAAGGTTATCTTTATTAAAAGTCATAATAATTTTATAGGCAGGTTCCCGTGTAAAAATCATAGCCCTTTTTACTGAATCAAGTATTTTTGAAGTTTCAATAATAGCTTTGAGGCTGTATTCTTTTGGTATTATCTGCTTGTAATTAGGAAACTGACCATCAACAATTCTTGATATAATCTCTGTATTATCAATTTTAAAATAACACTGGTTACTGTCAAAAGATATTCTGCATACACCATTATTTCCGAGAAGCCTGTAAACTTCATTGATTGTCTTTAATGGAATTATTATTCCTTCACCAACTATTATTTCACTCTCAATATTTCTTGTTATCATTGAGAGTCTCCTTGAGTCTGTTGCTATTGCAGTTATTGATCCTGGTGTTTCAGATACAATGTATATGCTGTTGAATACAGGTTTTATTGTGTCGTTTGCAGCTGCATAAATAACTTTTTTTATCATCTCTTTAAGAATTGTCTGCTCAATCTCTATGGAATTATCCATACTTAATACAGGGAGTTCAGGATATTCATCAGAAGCAGTACCATAAAGAGTGTAATGACCTTTTACATTTGCAGATTTGATTTCTATAACATGTGAATCATCAATTTGTATTATTATATCATCATCAGGGAGTTCTTTTACAATGCTTGAAAATTTTTTACCGTTTGCGGTAAAAGAAAGCGTGTTGTCTGCGATAGCTTCAATTTTTGTTTTTATTGCTATTTCATTATCAGTACCAATAATCTCAAGCTCATTTGATGATATATTGAAAAGGCAGTTTGAAAGGACAGTATTAATATTTTTTGACGATATTACTGAATCAGCAATACCTATACCTTTAAGCAACAGGTCTTTATTAATATTTATTTTCATGAGATAGTTCTCCTACTATATATATTATTAATGTTTATTAATTAATTAGCAGTAGCAGTAGTTCGCTGTATATGTTAATAATTCATATAACATCTGATTTAATCAGAATATTTATTATTTTAGTAATGTTGATTATTTTCAATAAAAATTCAGATTTTATCGGAATGTTAGTATGTTTATAATTAATAATTTTTTCTCCACAGTTAAAATATATTTCTAACGACTTATCAATGGTTTATTAACAGAGTATTAACTGCGTAGTTCCACCTTTAAATCTTCAATTTGTTCTTTAAATTCAAAATTATTTTTCATATCATCTTCAATTTTGTTTATAGCGTTGACTACGGTGGAGTGATCCCTGTCTCCAAATTGTCTCCCTATATCGGTTGTAGTCATGTCTGTCAGTTTTCTTGTGAGATACATGGCTATAAACCGTGGCATAACGACTTTGCTCTGTCTGCTCTTTGATATAATTTCCTCGACAGTTACACTATATATATCAGCAACACGGGCAATAATATCATTTGGTGTTACCTTTCTACTGGTCTCTTCATCAAAAAGATGTTTAAGGTGTTCCTTTACATGCCGTACAGTTATGGGTTCCTTGTATATATCATAAACCATTCTGAGATTAGCCAGGGCAGATTCAAGAGCTCTGATGCTTGAAGTAATCCTCCGCGCGATATAATTAAAAGCTTCATCTGAAATTACAATATTTTCTTTTGAAGCTTTGTTCCGTAAAATAGCCTCTCTTGTCTCCAGGTTCGGCGTTTGTATATCTGTAATCATACCCCATTCAAATCTTGTCCTAAGCCTGTCAGCAAGTGTTGCTATTTGTTTTGGAGGCCTGTCACTGGATATAACAATTTGTTTTTTGTTTTCATAAAGAGTATTGAAAGTATGGAAAAATTCATTCTGAGTTTCCTCTTTTCTTTCTATAAATTGTATATCATCAATGAGTAGAATATCAACATTTCTGTATTTTATTTTGAAACTCTGTTGGGTATTGGTCTGAATTGAATAAATAAATTCATTAATAAACTGCTCTGTTGATATATACAATACCTTGAGATATGGCCTTTCATTTAGCAGGTCGTGACCAATGGCCTGGATAAGATGTGTTTTTCCCAGACCGGTCCCGCCGTAGATAAAAAGGGGGTTAAATTGAGTTGCCGGTGATCTTGAAACAGATTTGGCGGCCGCATGAGCAAGCTGGTTGTTTGGACCAACAACAAAATTTTCGAACGTGTAATTCGGATTTAATGGCGAAACTCTTTCATGTTCTATTACCGGAGTAAATGTATTATTGCTGAATGGAGATTGTTGAGTTTTTTCTTTTTCAACAATAGATGCTTCGGTTACAAATTCACAATTATATTTCTTCCCCGTTGCTGATTCAATAATTTCTTCAATATCCTTAAGGTACTGATCTTTAAGATGACGCGCGGCTACATCATCTTTTACTTTAATTTTGAGTATATCTCCTTCAATAGAGAGAGGCTCTGTATCTTTGAGCCACATTGCGTAAGATTGTTTATTAATTCTTTTTTCGAGATTTTTAAGAACACTATCCCATATGACCTGTGCCAAAATGATACCTCATAATGTTATCAACAATTGTTAATAATTTTGTTTATAAATATGATAATACAACCTGATTTAAGAATAATATGACAGATTTGAACCGGTTTTTGAGAATAATTCATTTTTAAAAAGTAATTTGATTATGAATTCTCCGGAAATATTGAAAATTTTTAAGCAGAAAAAGTGCATAAAAACCAATTTGAATATTTATTATATAAAACTTCAGGTTAGAAAATAGAATTAATTATGTAGTTTTAGAGAATGTTTTTGGCAACCAATTAATTAAAGGAGAGGAAAGACTGTTTTAAAAAAATGAAAATGTATTGATAACATCTTAATAAGTTGTTTATAAAGTGAATTTATTGTGAATATCATAAAAAAACTGTTAATAACTTTTTAATAACTTTAATTAGCTCTTTTGATATATAAAAGAAACAAAATAATTTATATCATGAGGTAAATTTATATATTATGGATGCGGGAAATTCAATATGACTGATTCAAACAGGCTGCATTTAAAAAAACTCGAGGAAAATTTTTTTAAATTAAAAATGAATTATTACAGGTTTGTTATCAGGAATGAGGATAAAAAAATTCTTAGGAAATATTCAAAAATCCCTGATAGCTGGGATAATTATATACCGTCAGAGGGGATAAGGTTAAACGAGGAAATAAAAGCCAGACTGAGTGATATAAAAAAAAAGAAATCGTGGGAATTGAAACTTGAAAGTCTTTATTTGTTTTATATTACTGATATTGAGAATAAGATTATTTCTGTGATGCAACAGAGGTCAATTTCAGATAATGAAATTGATGAAACTATAGATTCTCTAAAAAATATGATTCTTGAACTTGATGATGAACTTATTAACTTCAAATATCTGATGCTTACTCTTGCAAAAAGATCTGTAAGTGATTTTTATTACATTTTAAGTACTTACAATAGATTTTTTTTCAAAAAAAACTTTGTCTTTGAAAAAGATGTTAAATTTATTATCGATGATTTTTTAGTAATTATTTCCAGACATAAAAATATGGAAAAATTAATTAAGAGGTTTATAAATTGTAAAAATGAAATTCAGGTTTTGTTTCCTAAAAGTTCTAATCAGCTTGGCTGGAGAATGAATGAATTCGCTGTAAAGGAGTATCTGGATAAATCCAGGCAGGAGTTGAAGATTGCCGAGCTCAACTGGACTCTTAAGGAGGCTTTAAAGTATAAAAAAACTCTTCAGGATTACTACTCCTTTCTAAAATATTATTATAATGAAAATGATGGTAAACTGTTCAGATTGAATTTTATAAGCGAATCTTTGAAGGTAAAACTTGATGAAGGGAGGATCTCGAGGGAAGTATTTGAGTCTTTCGAGAAGATAAGAGAATCGTTCATAGAGTATAAATTGAATTTTGAATATGCAGGTATCATTGAATTTGGCCCTGATGAGATGTCATATCTTGAACTTATTGATTTTGCTTACATGGTCAGTAAAATAATAGAATTTTATTATCTTCGAAATATGAAAAATGAGACACTTAATACTTTCAGGAATGATGTTTTGTATATTATTGAGAAAGAAATTTTTAGTATGAAAGAATGAGAATATCAGATTTTTTTTAGAATTTTAAGTTCATTTATATGTTCCGTTATTTCAATATTAAAAGGCAGCTTTTTATATGCCTCACTGAGATGTTTTTTCGCTTTTTCAACGTTTCCGAATTTAAGATAAATATAACCGAGAGTGTCTCTGTATGCGGGATTATTTCTATCGTGCCTGTGTACATATTCAGCTATCTGAAGGGCTTTTTTAATGTCAATCCCCTGTTTTGCCATAAGATATGCGGTTGAGTTCATACTGTTAAGGTCTGATTTATCATATTTGAATACCTCACTGTAAGTTCTTAATGATTCATTGATTTTTCCTGTTTTTTCAAGAGAGAATCCTTTCATGTTAAGGGCCATGATATCTGATGGAGAATCGGAGAGTATGGATTCAAGGTATTTCAGGGCTTCTACATATTGTTCAAGATGAATCAGGCAAAAAGCAATATTTTTTTTTACGTGTTTTAGATCTATAAATTGAGTTTCAAGCAAAAGTACTCTCTGGAAATATTCCAGAGCTGTTTTGTAAAGCTCAAGTCTTGTATAGGCAAGTCCAAGGTTATAGAGGATCTCCGGATTATCCCTGTCGAGAACTTCCCCCTTTTTCAACTGCTCAAGAGCTGCATTGTAATCGGAGGACAACATACTCCCGGATGCGGATTGTAATATTGATTTAACAGTACTATTTATATCATCCATCTGTGCTGTTTCACTCCCGCCGGTTTAAAGTGTTGTTCTTTTAAAGAAAGTCACTTTATTTTTTTATAATCTGTTGAATCAGTAGTCATAGGGGTTACTGAAATATATCCATTCTGAAGGGCATAATCATCACTCCCTTCTTTGTATTCTGTATCTATTGTTCCATATAGTGATACCATTGTCTGATTAGATCCAGTTTCTCTCTTTATATAACTATCTTTATAATATCTTTTCGACAGGAAAGTATATTTTATCCCTGAAATTTTTGAGAAAGGAATATCCGGATAATTAATGTTCAGAAAGGTTTCAGGTGAAACAGGATTTTCAGCTATAAAACGTAGAATAAATTCAGATGCTTCAGGCATATATAATGAAGCACGGTGAAAACTGTCTATAGAGAATGCAATTCCCGGTTTACCAAATATGAATGCTGTTCTTGCTCCTGCAACAGTTCCGGAGAAGTGTACATCATCCCCGAGATTAGGTCCGTGATTGATTCCTGATATAACGAGGTCTATTTCTGGAATGATATCGGAATGAATACCGAGACTTACACAGTCAGCTGGATATCCGTTAACAGAAAATGTTTTATCCCTTATTTTTGTTAAAGCTAGTTCTTCTCTCATTGTGAATATGTTTGAGCAGGCACTCCTTTCCCTGTCCGGTGCAATAATAAATATTTCATGATATTTTGAAAGTACTTCGCCAAGTATAATAATTCCTTCAGCATTTATACCATCATCATTTGTCAGCAGTATTTTCATAATAGATTTTTTCCTTTTGTATGATTCTTGTATGAAGGAGTCTTATGTCAAGTATTCAATTATGAAAAAAATACTGAAAATTCATAGCTAATATAATTAGCAGAAATATCCAAAGGAGAAATTTAATAGTTATGCTTTAAATATAATCTGCCTAATAAATTAAGATATAAATTGAATTAATCTTGATTTCTAATATAAAAATTTATAGATTTAGATATTAGATGAAGTTCAATAATTTTAATTAAAGTGATGGAGGCAATTGTGAAAAATTTTGTTAAAGTCTCAATAGCTGCATTAATTTTTGTTTTTGGCGTGACTACAAACAGTTTTGCCCTTGTTGATGCGGCTGTATGGGGTGGATATGTTTTCAAAGGCGAACTGGAGAATAATAATGATGATGCTAAAGGCGGTCAATACGGAATTAAGGGACACTATAATACATCGATATTTCCTTTACTTGAACTCGGTGTAGGTGCTTATTATCAGTATTCAAAGCTTAAAATAGATATTTTAAGCTCCGATGAGGATATTACAAAACAGGCTTTAGGACTTGATGTTAACCTGATTCTTGGTCTTCCTATTGTTCATCCCTATGTAAGAGGTACTTATTCTTTCTGGGATAAATCAAAGGTTTCCGGCAAT
>CAZVFJ010000008.1:28384-35402 GCA_964625825.1 uncultured Leptospirales bacterium
GGAAAAATTTAAGGGATATGGACTTGGAGCAGGGATCGAACTTACGGTTGCGCCTTTTATCAGAATTTTCGGAGAGTATATGTATGACTATACAGAACATGATTCGTACATAAAATCTCATTCAGCTAATATAGGGCTTAAACTGGATATTTAGAAAATTCCTATTAGTTTTCTGATCGATTGTTCCGGCACATTATAGGGCCGGAATAATTTTATAAAAATTTATAAATAAAAGTAATAATAAAAGGAACAAGTATTGTAAGCACAACACCACTGAATACGGCTATTACTGCATATTCCTTACCTGAAAATTTTGCTATGACTGGAAGTGTTGTGTCCATAGAGGTCGCTCCTCCTGAAGCAATGGGTGCGAGTTTTCCGAAGTATTTTACAAGAAGAGGTGTTGCTAAGAGCGTGAATATCTCCCTCGATATATTTGAAAGAAGAGCCATAACCCCTAGCGTTTCATTTCGTAATTTTGATATTATTATGCTTGAAAGGGAGTAGTACCCGAAACCTGAACCTATTGCCATAGAATCAGCAAGTGTAATATCTTTTAAAAAAAGAGAACAAACAGCATTTCCGGCCAGAGTACCGATTATTATTATTACAGGGACAAGAAGAATTTCAAAATTCATTTTTTTCAGAACCGACCATACATGCCTGTCCGCACCTATACCGATTCCTACGAGAAACATAAGGAGGTACAACGCATAAACGCTGGGGTCTGATTTAAAAAAAGCGGAGATTGAAAAACCATTTAATCCCGCTACAAGGCCACTGCAGAAGAAGAGAATTATTATTATGCTTCCTCTCATTCTTCCTCTTTATCTTTAAACATGAAAGTATAAAGAATGAATGCAAGTGTTATGCTCCCTGTTATACCGGAGAGAGTCAATATTATTGACTGAAGACCTATTGAGCCGAAATTACTTATTACCTGTTCATTTGTGCCAACAGACATCCCGAGAAGAAAAAGAAGGAGATATATAGCCCACATCGTAAGTTTTTCTACAGCGCCTATAAAAAGTTTATTTTTTTTAAGAATTATTCCAATGGCGGTTCCGGCCATCATGATCAATAGAATTTCAGTCATAAATTCCTCCGGTTAAACACGAATAAATGTGAATATATTACAGTCAAGTTTTAATTATTAAATGATGTGGGGTCTTTTCGATTGCCGGTCAGGGGAGTGTTTCTATCAATAATAACCGTTTGAAATTACTTGACATAAAAAAATAATAGATATGTGAGTAATTTAAATTTATATTTTTAAATTAGACGGATACTATTGATGAAAAAAGATTTCGGATACAGAGAGATTCCTTATAACTATACTTCTTTTTCTGACAGGGAGATAATTCTTAAATATTTTGATGAGGAGACATGGGATCTCCTGGATAACCTGAGAAACCAGAGAAAAACAGGCCGGAGTGCAAAACTGATCTTCGAGATTATTGGAGATATTTTTATTATAGATAGGAATCCCTATATTTTTAACGATATACTGGAATATCCCAAGAAATTGAAAAAACTTAAGCGTCTTCACCAGATACGTCTGGATTCAATTGAAGCAATGACATCAAATCCCAGAATTATTGAACTTGTAGAAAAGCTGCGTATAGTCGATAAACGTTTTATCCAGAAGTTCAGGTCAGAAAAATGGAAGAGGAGAAAGATCCTTCTCGCGCTGAGTAAGATAACGTCATTAAATAATATTCACTTCTCCGCTTTTCAGAAGGTTGCTCATGTTACTGATGCAACTGACTGGCGTGTGGAATACCCTGAAGTTATTGTCTATCCTGAAACAATGACCGAAATTTCAAAACTTGTAAAAGCAGCAAAAGATCTTAACCTGAAGATAATTCCACGCGGTGGCGGGACAGGATTAACCGGGGGGGCTATTCCTGTCTACTCTAACACAATGATTATAAATCTTGAAAAGATGCGAGGCGTAAAGGAGATTGAATTTATACATACCGGCGGTAAAAATATTCCTGTAGTAGAGACCGAATCCGGGGTTGTAACTGAAGAAGTTACCAATTTTTGTAAAGAAAGGGGGTATATCTTTGCAACTGACCCTACATCTGCGTGGGCATCAACAATAGGAGGAAATATTGCTGAAAATGCGGGTGGAAAGAAGTGTGTAATGTGGGGAACGGCGATTGATAATATTTTTTCTTTCAGGATAGTTAACGCGGAAGGGCATCTGCTTGAAATAAGGAGAAAAAATCATCCATATAGAAAAATTGAGCCTGAAGATAAAGTTATATTCGAGGTCTATTCTCTCACCCGCAAAAGAGGTGAGAAACTTATAAAAACAATTTACCTTTCCGGTCTTGACATCAGGAAACAGGGTGTTGGCAAAGATATAACAAACAAGGCACTTAAAGGATTACCAGGTATACAAAAAGAGGGTGGTGATGGTATTATTGTTTCTGCAAAATTCGTCCTTTACAAGCCCTTTAATTATTGCAGAACAATATGTCTTGAGTTTTTCGGAACAAACCTTATAAACGCATCCAGGGCTATTGTTGAGATACGCGAGTCTTTCAGAAGAAACGAAGCGGTATACCTTACAGCGCTTGAGCACTTTGATGATAAATATGTGAAGGCTATTAATTACAGAAATAAATCTGCCAGGAGTGAATTTCCAAAGGCAGTTCTGCTTATAGATATTGAGAGTAACGATTATGACAAACTTGACCGGGCATCTACATTGATTATTGATATGGTCCGGCAATATAATACAGAGGGCTTTCTGGCTGATACAGAAGAGAAAAGAGAGCTCTTCTGGACAGATCGAAAAAATCTTGGCGCAATAGCCCGTCATACAAATGCTTTTAAGCTTAACGAGGATATAGTAATACCAGTTGAATCACTTCCTGAATTTTCTGATTTCATTGATAGACTTAATCTTCAGAAGGAGATGGAAAACAACTGTGCCATTATTGATGAGGTATCCGAGTTTCTGAAAAAGATTAAGGGGAAGGAGGATGATTTTTTCCAGTCTAAACTCGATAGCTTCCTTTCGTCTATTTCTGAGATAAAGGAGAAGCAGCTTAATTATATATTAAATATGGAGAAGCCCTCCGGTTCGGTTGTACAGAATCTCGGTTCTGATGAAATAAACAAGCCGCTCTTTGAGCTTTTACGAGATGGTGTACTTGAATTTAATATTAATGATTTGATAATAGAAAGGTTCAGAAAAAACTTTCATGGTTATAATGATATAATTAAAAATTTTACAGATATAGTTGAATTCAGGGAAAGCAGGAAACTTATAATTGCAACTCATATGCATGCCGGTGATGGAAATATTCATGTTAATATTCCTGTCCATTCAAATGATTACAGGATGCTCCTCGAAGCGGATGACACAGCCGGTATAATTATGAAGCAGACAACGGATAAATTCAACGGTGTAATTTCAGGTGAGCACGGGATCGGTCTTACAAAGCTGAAATTTATAGATAAGAACATCCTCGACGATTACGCTGAATATAAAAAGGAAAATGATCCTACTGATCTTTTTAATCCCGGTAAACTGCGGCACGATTTTCCGCACGGTATAATCTACACACCCTCATTGAACCTTCTTGAACTTGAAGCTTTTATTCTCGAAGTTGCTGATATGAAAGCTCTTACTAAGTCTATATCATCATGCGTGAGGTGCGGGAAGTGTAAGGCTGTTTGCAACACCCATTATCCTGAAGGCACAATGTTCTACAGTCCCAGAAATAAAATACTTGGAGTAACTTTGATAACTGAGGCTGTTTTGTATGAAGCACAAACGACGAACAACCTGAGTTTTCGCAATTTCAGAATGCTCAGGGATATATCAGATCACTGTACAATGTGCCACAAGTGCTATAAGCCATGCCCTGTAAATATAGATTTCGGAGAGGTAACTCTTGCGATCAGGAATCTTCTGCATGATAGAAAGAGGTCAGAACCGAAATTCATTACAAGCTTTGTTCTTTTTTACCTGAGGAGAAAGGGTTACTTTTTTAACAAAATATTCAGAATTCTTCTCCTCAAGTTCGGTTATTCGATGCAGCGTCTGGGATATCTAGTTAACAAACCATTAAACAGGGTGAGTGCGATTATTGTTCCTAAACTCAATGCGATACTTCAGTCTAAACTTCCGAAATCGGGTAACCCGACCCTGCGTGAACTTCTTGGACTTAAAGGGGCCAACACTTTTTTCGCATTCAGCAATCCTGACAAAGAGATACTAAAAAGTGTTGTCTATTTTCCCGGATGTGGTTCTGAAAGAATGTTTCCTGATATAAGTATGGCCGTAATTGCACTTCTCTATAATGCCGGAGTAAGAGTTGTTATCCCGCCTGAATATCTCTGTTGCGGATATCCGCTTCTTGCTAACGGAAGAGAAAAGGATGCAGAAAACAAGAGTTATGAAAACAGGGTAATTTTTCATCGGATATCAGATATTATTAATTATATGGGTATAACAGATGTAATTGTATCGTGCGGAACCTGTTTTGAAATGCTGAATAAATATAATATAGAAAACATCTTCCCTGATGCTGAAATTACAGATATAAATGAATTTATAGCGCGGGAAGAACTTTATAAAAAGATTCAGAGAGATACGTTGTATTATCATGATCCATGTCATTCTCCGATAAAGAGTCTTGGTGTTGAGAGAACATTTAATCAGATTCTTGGTACTACTCCTGTTTCTGTACCAAATTGTTGTGGTGAGGGGGGCACAATGTCTCTTTCAACGCCAGTTATATCAAATTCATTAAGAGAGAGAAAAGCTTCAAATATTTATTCATTCCTTGAGAAAAGAGAAAATGTTACTGTTCTCACAACCTGCCCGAGCTGCGTGCAGGGTCTTTCAAAAATTAATGGGAAGAGTGATGTTAGAGGTAAATCACTCGTTGTCTATCTTGCGGAGACATTTCTGGGGAAAAACTGGAAAAAACAGATGGTGTCTGACGTAATTAAAAAAGAGGGGATTGAAAGAATAATTCTTTAAAAAAAAGTTCTATATGACGAAAATCATAATAAACAAATCTGATCAAAGGTAGGGAAGATGAAGCGATTTTTGTTTCTGTTAATATTAATAATACCGGTGCTCCTTTATTCTCAGGATAAAGTCTCAGATAATAAATCTGAAAAGAAACCATTCCCTGTTCAGGCATATAATACAAAACTGTTTCAGGTCAATAATATTAGTTTTAATAAAACGATTCCCGGTTATGAAGGAGAGGTTCTTGAAGTTGAATTCCAGGTTAAAAACCAGATAAAAATGGATCAGGAGCTCTATATCTTTGTTATCGCAACTTATGAAAGCGAGTACAAAACAAAATCAAGCTTTGAAAGCCCTTCTCTTGATGATTATGAAAGGATAAAAAATATTAGTGTATATCCTGATGATCTGACAAATTTTGAATATAATGAGAAAGATTCTTCCGGAAACGAAAAGAAAGCTTATATTAGATATCCTAAAAATATTAAGGCCGGAGTTGACGTTTCAACAGGTAAGCCATACCTTCTTGATGAGGATTTGACATTCCGTGCAAAGTTTTTAAGTAAATATTCCCGTAAGTACTATTACTTTAATGAGATCCTTATCCTTATTTTTGATAGTAAAGAGGATCTCCTATACCGTCAGCTTTTTAAAGTTAAAGAGAAGAAGAGATAAAAAACCTTTTTATCTCTTCTTCTACTTCATCAAGATTTGTACTTATTCTGCCGCCTGAATTGAATATGAAATACTCGACTTGAATATTTACCGAGGAGCCTTCATTGTCCCCGGTAAGCCTGAAGTCACTCCTGTATGCAGTTATTGGCTTTCCGATGGCATAGGCAAATCCGATCTCTGACGCGGTGCCGCTGTCAACGTCGGTTCCGTCAAGAATCGCAAAAAGCCCAGAGGAGCGTTCAATTCCATTTTTATTATTTTCCCCTATAATTATATTTATATTTTTCCATGCAGCTTTTTTTCCCGGGCCTTCAGGTATGTCTGAAATTTTATCAATCATATTTTGGGGAGTGAGTTTCCATGGATCAATAACTTCCAGTCCAGATTTTTCAAAAAGCGGGATAATTTTATTGTATAGAAAAAATCTTCCTGATTCAGAAAAACCTAGCGGTGATGCTATATATATTTTTTTTCTTTCGTTCATTCATTAACTCTCCCCGTATAATAATAGTGGTAACAAAAAATCATTGACTCATGCTCATTAAAATAATTATATTTATCAAGTTTTTTTGCCGATTAAAGGGATAGCGGAGATAAATTATGAAATACACTATGGTAAAGCAATTTTCAAATGCTGTCATAGACAATATGTTCGGGTTCATTTTTAAAGTTGTTGATTTCGGGAAAATAATGGTAGAAGTTTTCTGGGGCTTATTTGATATATTTGCAGCATTTTTTCTTATTTTTTATAATGCTTTTATGTATGTTTATTATCTTTTTCTTTTTATGATTGATAGAGGATCTGAGTCTGGTGGTCCATCTACTTATAGGACAAGGCGGGCTCCTTCACGTAAATCAAAAATTCCTACTCTTACGCTGGATAAGGCTCCTGCTCCTATACCTTCAATGTATGGAGTTAAAACGGTTGCTTCTGACGCCGGGAAAGCTGTTACATCTTCGATTCAGACAGCGGCAGTTAAGACATCTGAAACAGTCCGGCAGGCAATAAAACCTCTTAAACCGGCACCAGCAGGTTCAGGGGGAAAGAAATCTATAATTAAAAGCATGCTTGAATTTATAGCTGATATATTTATGACAGTAAAAGTTTTTATCACAAAACCATTTATAGCTGCTGCTGAATTTCTCGCCGCTAAGTTAATGCCTGTTAAAGAAAGTGATGCAAAATTTAATGAAGTTATTCAGAAGAGAAGCCTCATTGATGAATATATGAAAGAGTATGAAAAAAAGCAGAAAAAGAAAAAATAATTATAAAACTATACCTTATAAAAAAGGGGCTGACCTAAAACAAGGTCAGCCTTTTTCTTTTTAAAAGTATGGTCA